>CASFJH010000032.1 GCA_949294845.1 uncultured Bacillota bacterium
GTTCGTCGTGAAGATTGGTAAAGCATACCGCAGTCTGCGTCTGCTCGTAAACCGTGCGGTAAAACACCAGTCCGTCGCGAACGGCGTCTATCGAAGCGGTCGAGCTATTGTGGAAAATGAACCTTTCTTCACCGTCCGGACGCACACATTCGAGAGTGACTCCGGTACGCTCGTCTACCGAGCGCGTGAAGTAGGCGAAGTTTTCCACTCCGTTTTCGTCGATGCCTTGGTAGTAAACGGGGCGCTCGGGAATGACGAGACTTGTTACGTCTTCGGCAATCTGAGTTATCTCATGCTTACGCGCTCCCACCTTAACCGACTTCAATGTAGTTCCGTCGAGAACGACAAGATACACGCTTCCGTTGTATTTATAGAATCCGTAAGGCTTGTCCGCGCTGTCCTCGGTCGTGGTGAATATCTTCTGCGTTTTGCTTCCGTCAAGCTTGGTGCGGAAAAAGTCGGTCTTGGACGACTGCACCACGCCTTCCTTATTCTGCTGATTATTGGGGCTGGCGTAATAAACGTAATCGTCGTAAATGTATATGCCGCCCGTATAGCCGCTGGTACCGATCGTTTTGGGAGCGATCAATTCAACGTCGATTATATCGACTATCTCGTCAGACGAATTGAGGCCTTTCGCCGACTTGAATTCAAGACCGGTCGTTTCGTCCTTTGCAATATTAAACTCTTTGCCGTCCGAGGATTTTGTGCCGTTAAGCTCAGCCCTGTAAAGAGCGCCTTTGATAACTTTACCCCAAACGTTGGCAGTACCGTCTGCGTCGTCGTATCCGCGGTTGCCGTTGATGAAATAGACGTAATTGCCGTACTGCACCGCGCTGCCGCCGTTGGAATATACGGTATAAGCCGTATCCTGTTTGCCCGAAACGGATATCGCGCCGTAGTTGCCGTCGCCGCTGCACGCCGATACCGACAAAGCGATCATTATGCCGAGTAAAACTGCCAAGATTCTTTTCTTCATTGCCTGTTTTCCTTACCAGTAGTTATTTAATGCCGACCGGACGCGTCATGCGTCAGTTCAGGTCGTTCGTATATCCTTTATGCTTTCGCGTTGCCCGCGTTTACGCATTTTACGGAGGCGCGCGCTTTTTTGAGTCCTTCCGCCGAAGCGATAAGTCCCGTCCGGCCCGTCCCGTCGGCATAGACCGCCGCGACCGCCCTTCCCTTGTAAAGCCTGATCCTGTCCGTCGCAGGCAGCGCTCCGGCGTCGCCGGTAAACAAAGCCGCAACAGTGCCGCAGAGCGCGGTCACTTTGATTTCCGCGTCGCAGCTTTGAGAGACATTACCGTCCGCGTCTACGGCCTCAACGGCAAAGTACGCGAGTCCGTCGGCATTGAGATCGGCCTTTGCCGTCTGCGGCGTGACTTTAAGCGCCGAAGCCGGAGCCGGAGTACAGAGCTTGTTTCGGGACAGCTCGTATCCGCGGTGGAAACATACCGCTTCGAGCGCGCCCGGTTTGTAGTCTACCGTAAACACTGCTTTGCCGCCGCTGTCCCTGTCGGCAAGCTTGCGACCGACCTGCACTCCGTTAAGCAGCAAAGACACCACTTCGCCGGAAGTGCTTACGACGACTTCGACAGGCTTTCCTTCATAACCTTCAAAATCCCAGCCGGCGCTTTCCGTTCCGTCCGGCAATTTAACCGTGACGGCCGCTTCGTCGCTCAGCCTGGTGCCCGGCTTGATAAATCCGGCGCAGTCGTACAGTCCGGCGCGGCAGTAAAGAAGAGGTTTTTCGCTCTTTTCCGCCGAGCCGAGATAATCGAAGAAATACGGCGCGTCCTCAGCGCTGACCACGGGCTTATCGTCAAGTCCGCCTATCAGCTCCGCCAGCTCTCCGAACCTTTGTCCGCTCGGCAAAGCGTATGCTTTTACGCAGGGATGATTGCGCAGATATTTTACTCCCAACCGTATCAGCTCGTCGCAATCGCGCTCGAAATAAGCCGTATCGAAAGGCGTTTGGGGCGCGCCGAGCGTTTTCGTCAGCAACGCCACTACGTTAATTCCTTCGGCGTCGGCCGCACGCAAAAGCGGTTCTCTGGGATAATCGGCCAGCACCGTTTTGTATCCGGCGGCCTTTACAATACCGATACGCCTGGTCTCGGCGGTGATGCTGGAAACCGCGCCCAGCGGACCGTTATCGTAAGCGAGCCTTACGCAGCCGCCATGCCCGGCCTTTTCCGTCACTCCGAATACGGTTTCGGCCTCGTCAGAATGTCCTTCTTCGTCCGACACCGTCGCTTTTAAAGTGTAAACGCCTTCCTCTCCGTTCCAGACGCAGTAACCTGAAAAAGCGATCTGCACGCAGAACGTTTTAACCGCTCCGGCTGCAATACGAAAAGTCCTGACCTTTCTGGTCATACGGCGGCCGCGACGGTTGTATGCTTCCACGGTAACGTAAATCCTGCGTTTTTCCGAAGTTTCGTTAGCTATCTCGACATAAACGTCCGAAACCGCTTTTGCGGCCGGTCTGCTTACCGCGCGCACGCCGTAAGGCGTAATAAAAAGCGGCGACTGAGCGTAGAGCACCGAAACTCCGTCGGCTATTCCGCATCCCGTATAGCGCCCGGTATTTACCGCGGTAACATCGTAAACGACGCGCGAAGCCTTATCGGGCAGCCTTATGAGACTGCGGCCGCTGTGGGTGACAGTGCCGAGATATGCTCCGTCGGCGTAAACGTCCGCTTTGCCGCAAACGCCGCCCGTTTCGATGTACGCTTTATAATAATTCTTGACAGGAACGTCGTTAGTTAAACGGACATAAGCCGCGCCGTAATAACTGTTAAGCTCGCCGTACGGCGCGGAAAAATCACGGTCGGTTAAAGCGAGTGCGTCAAAAGGAAGGCTTATCTCATCCTTCTCTCGCTTCCAATGCTTATTGAGACCGACTGACTTCAAACGGCTGTACCACCCGTATAGCGCGGATTAATCTCCGGGCGGAGATTTCGCTACACAATATTATATCAATTCTGCCGTTATAAATCAAGCAAATAAGCTATTTATTTGCAATTTCTTTGCCTGCAAAAATCCTTTGCGATTCATTTGCCCACGCTCTTGCCGGTCACTGCGTCCTGATACATTACCCAGAAACCTTCCTTTTCCGGTTCTGTCGGATCGCGCGGCACCCATACCGCGTAACCGTCAAGCTCCTCCGGCGGTTCTTTGGTGAAAACCGCCGGCACGGCGTAGCCAACATAATCCGGACGCGCGCCTATCAGCCCGACCGCATAATAATTGCGGCCGTCAAAATCGACTCTCACCCACCTGGTGTCCGGCAGCAGCTTTTCCAGTTCGCCGTACCTCGGATTTTCTTTGAACAGCTTTTCTATCTGCGGAGCAGCCTGCTCGAAAAAGCTTGCCTTGCGCGTGCGCCCTGCTACGGCAGAACCGGCTTTGGGTATGTCCCCCGACGCCGCCGCTTTTTTAAGACGCTGCCTTTCTTTTGCCTCCGGCACACCGTGTTCCGACTGTACTGCCGCGCCTGCTCCGTATATTTCCCCGCGTTCCGACTGTACTGAAGCGCCGTATTGTCCGCCGCGTTCGTCACGGCGCTCAGCGACGGACGGCGAGAGCGACATGAGCCGCAGTATGTAGCGTTTTTCCAGTTCGCTCGGGGACTCGGCGTCGCGACGCTCGTATTCCGTACCGCTTTTGCCGCGCACGTCTTCTCCTCTCGCTTCACGCGCTGAATTTTCACCGCGCTCATTTTCCATGCCGCTCGCTTCGTGTTTGAAATTTGTTCCGTTCTCTTCGTCCGGAGCAAAATCGGGAGAATAGAAATTCACGCTTGCGACGGCGTTATCGCGGTAATCGCCGCTTGTGGGGAAAATATCGTAAAAATAGTCCTCGAGTTTCCTGCGGCCGGAATACTCGGGCAACGCAGCGGCGCCGGTTTTTAGAGAAGTCTTGCGCCTTATAAGATCGGCCATATTGCCTTCCCACATCGCGGTCGTGGCGTTTGTGCCGTACAGTCTTATTTTAACGTCCGAACCGCATTCGGCTACCGCAAAATGTATGCCGTCGATGCGCGTGTCCGAATCGAGTTTTATTCTGACGTTCGTCTTGCCCGTTTTGCCGATATCGTATATCGCCGTTTTGTCCGAAAAGACGGCAAGAACATAGTTGCCCAGTCTCAGATCGGGCAGATTATAGGTAGCGAGTCTGCACTCCAGCCCGGCCGCGCTGCGCTCAAGCGTAACGGCGCCCTTGCCGCCTATACCGGACAGAACAATCAGCTTCTTGGCGTAAATCATATATTTCAAGCCTCCGTATACCTATAAGTATACACGTTAATATATGCCGAATTCCGTCCTATAATGTTGATAAAAGCTGAATTCACGCTAAAAAAGCGTGCGCCCGAACGCGAAAACGAGGCGCCCCGCGTTTTTGACGGGCGCCTCGGAAAGGTTATACAGAATGCTGTAAAATATGTTTTCTCGCCGGCTTTAAAATCCTGCCGACGCGTTTTTTCAAGTCGTTTTTGACGGACGCCGCAACGTCTTTTTGACGGACGCCGCAACGTTTTTATAAAAACGTTCTACTGATCCGTTACGCCGTTTTCGCCGGCCTCGTCCGTGACGGCGGCATCCGTTCCGCCGCCGACGGTCGCGGTTCCGCCCGTCTCTTCGCCTGAGGATTCGTCCGTACCGCCTGTCTCTTCGCCTGAGGATTCGTCCGTACCGTCGGTCTCGTCCGATCCGAAGCCGGCGTTTTTGAGCAGGTCGGAGAACCAGCTGTCGTCGTTAAGCACTTTTTCGGGCAAGGACGCGACGCATTCGGAAACAGGCGCGCATATGGTGGATTTTTTAAGCTCTCGGTTATAGCCGCTCATAAAGCTGAAACCGGTGAAAAAGCTCGCGCAGAAGAGCAGTACGCACGCCAGCAACGCGCCGCGAGCCGCGCCGAGCAGAAAGCCAAGAAACCTGTTGGCCGCGGTAAGCGTCTTGCTGGAATCGATAGCGGAATTTGCGAAATGCGCGAACAGCGACATAAGTATTCTCGCTACTATGAAGATTACCACTCCGCATATGAGCGTGAACACCGCGTTTGCAAGAACGAGCGCAATACCCTCTCCGACGGTAGCCGACGAAACCATAAACTCGCTTGAGGTAAACAGTCCGACAAACGGTTTAATAAGGGCGGAGAATATTCCCGAGCCGAGTGCTGCGGTTATTTGTTCCGCGGAAGCTCCTGCCTGAAGAGTCATTATCGATTCGGGCAGCTTGCCTGCAAAGAACGAGTAAAGCGATTTATCGCCGGAAACGATGCTCTTGCAAACGCCGCCTGCCAGCCATTCGGCCAAAGGTTTGGCGCAGAAGAACGCGATCAGCAGCGAAACTATCCAGCCGAACATTCCTATTACCGATTTGATAAAGCCTCTCTTTACCCCGATAAGGGCAAAGATGACAATCAGAGCGATAAATGCTATGTCAAGATAACTCATGCGTACCTCCGTCGTTGATTTTTGCCGTTTTTAATGCGCATAAACCGGTATAAACTCGCTCATTCGAGGCAAAAATCAAAGAATGATAATTTTAAAGAATATCCCGGGCGCCGCGGACGCTCTCGCGAGACACCTGCGCTCGCGCCTAAGAAACAATCCGGTATTCCTCTGCATAGGAAGCGACAGGGTTACCGGCGATTGCCTCGGTCCGCTTTGCGGTCATCTGCTCAAAACGCGATATAACGCTCCGGCGTTCGTTTACGGCGGACTGGACTGTCCGGTAAACGCTCTCAACGTGCGCGAGACCGCCGAATTTATCGCGCTGCGGCACCGAGGCTCGCCGCTGGTTGTAATAGACTCGAGCGTAGGCGCCGAAAAAGAGATCGGCTGCATCAGGCTGTTCGACGGCCCCGTAAAACCGGGAAGCGCAGACGGGAAAAAGCTCGGTGCGGTCGGCGATATAGGCATTACGGCTACCGTTGCCGCGCAAAAATCAAATCTGTGCGCGGTGCGGCTGAGCGTCGTTTACTCTCTGGCCGAAACGGTTTCGGCGGCGATAAGCAACGCCCTGACTCCTACACATAACATTATAGCTTCGCTTTATTAAAAATCAAGTGTTTTTTTATTAGAAAAACATTAAAAAATCGAGCCGGATTCATCTTAGACGAGCGTGTCCGGCTTTTGCTTTTAAAGTATCCCGGCTATGGAAGGAACGATGCAGTCGATATTCAATCCCGAAGCTGCGGCGTCGGCGGCGGTAGCCTCTCCCGACAGCACCAGCACCGATTTGAATCCGTTGTTTACCGCAAACCTCATATCCGTCATCAGACGGTCGCCCACCATAGCGATCTCGTCGGGGCGGCAGCCGGCGCGTTCAGCTACGCCTTCGGCGATGGGCGCGTTGGGCTTGCCGCATATCAGTTCGGGCTCGCGGCCGGTGCTGGCTTTAACGAGCGCGAGAAAGGAGCCCACGTCGGGAATATATCCGTCGCGCACGGGGCAGTTAAAATCCGGATGCGTCGCTATAAAGCGAACGCCTTCGCGTATATGCTTACAGCACAGGCTGAGTCTTTCGTACCTCAGCGAAGTGTCGAACCCTATGACTACCATCTGCGGATCGGAATCGGTAAGCCCGAATCCGGCGCGCTCGAACTCGGCTTTAAGTTTATCGGTGCCCAGCAGAAAGATTTTATCGGTAATGCCGTTCTTTTTAAGCCAGTCTATAGTCGCGTTGCCGGCAGTGTAAATATCGTCCTCCGTCGCTCCGAATCCCATAAAATTCAGTTTATCCGCATAATCGCTGCGAGCGATCGACGTATTGTTGGTGAGAAAAACGACTTTGGCGCGGCTACGCATACGCCCGACAGCTTCGATCGCGCCGTCGATAGGCTTGCCGCCCAGATATATCGTGCCGTCCATGTCCAGAAGCCAACATTTTACCTTAGCAAAATCCATTTGTACCTCACCCTTTTCTTGAGTATTACGCCGTAAATTATACTACAAACTCGAGGTATCCGTCAAGCAGTCCGACGTTCTTCATGTACGTCAGGAAAGTAAATCTGCCGCACATTTCGGGAGCGAGCGCAAACGCCAGAGCGGCGTCGTCCGCGCCCAGAGCGTCTACAAACGAATATCCGCCGTCGGGCGCCAGACGCCTGTAAGCGTGAAGCAGCGAGTCGACAGCCGCCGAACATCTGCGATACATCGCGTCGGTTTCTTTTCTGCGCAGCCGCAGTATATACGCCGCGCGTCTGACTTCGGAAGGATCCATCATGGGCGAAATTCTTTCCGCAGCTTCGGCAGGCGGCAATCCGAGCAGAGTCTCCATAGCTTCCGAACGGAGATTGTTGTCGGGCGGCGCGATAAAACCGGCGTGCGGCTTAAGCGCACCCGAGTAAAATCTCATAAGTACGGACGGCAGAAAGACAAAACATTGCGAAAACGACGGTATTGTACGCCCTTCATTGTGCGCCAAAGCCTGCAAAAACGCCGCCGCGGAAAAAACCGAGCCGGCGAAGTATCTCGAATCGCCTGCAAGCGCGCCGACAGCAGAGACTTTTGCGCACGCCGTACAGATATGTTCCCCGATGTTTTTTTCAGCAGCTTTAAGCGCGGTCTGTTCCGCTATGCCGAGAATCGCCGCAGCAGATTGCGGACAGAACGGCGCTCTGCCGAAAAGCGAGCATATATATCCGTCGAAAACGGCCGTTACGGCAGCAGAAAGCAGCCCGAGTCCGGTTTCGTAACATTTTCCGTCCGAAATGTTCACAACGACGGCGGCCGGAGAAGGCGTGCGGAATACGCGCAATCCGCTGCTGTCAAGAACGGCCGACGGCAAAAATGCAGTCGCAGACGGCTCGGACAATGCGCAGTATACCGGCAGTCCGGTCATTGCGGAATAATATTTCACTGTATCCGCGCAATCGACGGCAACCGCCGCGCGCACATACTCGGGAAGCTTTATCGTCTGCGCCTCGGCCGCAGTATTCCCCTTCGTTTTTAACGGAAAAACCCTGTAGCCGCTTCGTGAAAGGATGCGCTTGACCGACATGAATTTTTCGTCGTCGCAATATACCGCGGCCAGCGCGGTCCCGGGCGGGAAATCGCGTCCGATCGCCGCCGGAAGCGCGTCGTATGCCTGCGGTCCGACCGCACAGAAAAAGCTGCCCGAGGCGTTTTCGCAGCAGGTGCAGCCGAGTGGCTCTCCCAAGGAGCCGTTTACAAGTTCAAGAACGTTCATGTCACCGCCGTACAGCTTATATTTAACTATATATTACCATACGGAAACGGCGAAAAATCATCTTATTTTGTCGAAAACGCGCAAAAATTCGTCCATTTGGGCGTCGGTACCCACCGAAACGCGCAGTTTATCGCTTATGCGCGGTTTGTCGAAATGCCTCACCAGTATATTCTGGCTTTTGAACTTTTCGTAAAGCGACTTGTCTCCCTCCATAAATATGAAGTTGGCGTCCGAATCGAACACGGCTACTCCCCTCGCTCGCAGCTCGGATATTACCCGCGAACGCGTGTTCTTTACCTTTTGTATCTTGTCTTTTAAATATTCCCTGTCTGAGACGGCGGCGGCGCACACGGCCTCGCACACGCGGTCGACCGGATAGCTGTTGAAGCTGTCCTTTATCGCGCGCATCGCGTCAATTATCTTGCGTCCGGCTATCATATAGCCGCAACGGATACCGGCAAGGCCGTAGCTTTTGGAAAAGGTCTTTACTACCGCAAGCGTATCGTACTCTGAAGTAAGCCGGACGGCGGACTCGGTGCGATCGGCAAAATCGATATAAGCCTCGTCGACTATCAGCGCCTTGCGGCTCCTTTCGGCGGCGGCGCGCAGGGCGTCGACCGGCACGGACAGCGACGTCGGCGCATTGGGGTTTGCTATTACGGCGCCGTTATAAAAGTTAAATTTATCGAAGGGCAGAGAGAAGTCGTCGTTCAGCGGAACCGTATTATACGGAATGTCGAAAAGACGGGCGAATACCGGATAAAAGCTGTAGGTCACGTCGGCGAATTCTATCGGCTCGTCAGCGTCGAACAGCGCAGCAAACGCCAGCGCCAGCACTTCGTCCGAGCCGTTTCCCACGAATATATTATCCGCGTCTACCCCTTCGGCTTTGGCTATAGCGGCTCTCAGTCCGGCGCTGTCGGGCGAAGGATAAAGCCTCAGCTTGTCGACGTCAAAGCCTCTTAACGCTTCCGCAGCTCTCGGACTGGGCGGATAAGGGTTCTCGTTGGTATTGAGCTTTATATAGCCTTCAGCCTGTTCTCCGGCGGTATAAGGCACAATGGAAGCGGCTTTTTTAGAAACGTTCATTGCTGTTCTCCACGCCGCTTTCAGCGGCCTTTTGAAAATGTCCGCCGCCGTTTTAAGCGGCGGCGGACACACTTAGCGTTAACCGTAATTATTTTTTATTTAATCAGATCCTCGAACCTGTCCGAATAGATATGAATTATCTCGTCGTCGCCTTCGAGGTTTTCGTAATAGAGTATTCTCTCGTTAAGCCAGTTATTGAAACGCGCGTTCCTGAATTCAGTAAGCAGCTCTTCCTCGAACAGATCGTAATAAGTCTTGTCGCTGCCCGGCGTCAAACGGTCGGTAATTTTGACCTCTCCTACCGCCGGATCCTTTGCGTAATACATGATGTGAACGCCGTAGTCGGTAACGACCATCTCGTCGTATATCTGTCCTACCGAATAACCGTCGTCGCGGAACGCTCTGGCTGCTTCGGCGAACTCGGTCATATAAGTCTCCGATTCTCCCTCGTCCAGTTCGTAAGCAACCGCGTAACCGAAATCGCTGTCGAATATTCCGGGATCGGTATTGAATTTGTAAATGAATTCTTCGAACTTCTTTTCGGCACCGGCCACGTTTCCGGTCGCTTCGTAGCTCGCCATGGCGGCTTTTACTTCGGTAAATATCTCCTGAGCGCTGTAAGCGTAAGATTTGTCGTCCTCGCCTTCGACATGCGCGTAAGCTTTGATGCCGTTGACCATCTGCGCGCGGTAAGCTTCTTTCTGCGCCTTAGTCGCTTCGGGGTGGTCGTTTTTCCATGCGGTGTATTCGGCTGTCTGCGCGTCTGAAAAAGGAATCAGAATATGCTTGACGTAAAGGTATTTATCGCTCGGATAATACAGTATGGTCTGCGATCCGTCGCTGACGGCGGAATTAAAAGACGAAAGATCGGCAAACGACGATTTCTGACTCTTGAGCGTGTTGCTGAAATAATTGCTGACCTGATTGTAAGTAACCGATACGCTGTCGGTAAGGTATTCCTGCAACAGCGTGATCTTCTGATTGTCGCGGGCGCTTTCGCCGATGAGCCAGTCTACAGATCCGGCCTCGCCCAGTTTAAGATAAACCGCCGAATAGCTGTCGCTTTTTCCCAAAGCGAACAGCTCCTCGATCTCGTTAAGATACGCCTTTCTGTCTGCGGACGAAAGGCGGAAATCCGCATCTATATTCTCCCTGAAAAGTTCGAGCAGGCGGCGCATTGCCTCGTTATCGAGACTGATTTCCTCGTCGGTGCCGTATTTCCCCGGAACCCTTCCCTCGTCGGGAACCCAGACTTCGGTATCCTCGGTCTCGTCCGCTTCTTCCGTTTCGGGAACGGGATAGGTGGTAGTCGCGCTGTCCGTACTGTCGGTCGTATCGTCCGAGGCGACCGATTCGCCGCGCTCTGAACGGATCTCGTTGCGGATGGTCTTAAGCTCCGAATCTATCGTTGCGTATACCGTCTTCAATACGGCGTTGTCTTCCGTCATGCCCCACTCGATTTCGCCTGTCTGGATACGGAAATCGGCTTCGTTAATCAGAAGTTTCTGCTGAACGAGCTGATCGACCAGATAATTGATGGCGTCTTCCTGCGAATAGCCGCTGTTTACGAGAGACGCGAGATTGTTGTTCGCGAGGCTGACAAGCTCGGATTTGTATATCTTATGCGCTTTCGTGGTGATTTCCCGATCGTTGTAAGTCTCGGTCACGGGCGAAATCTCTACAATGACCTGCTGGTAATCCTTTTCGTAATTATGCTCGAAAAGCGCGCAACCGGTAAAACCGAAAGCGCACACTAAACTTAATAAAACACTTAAAATCTTACTGCGCATGCACACGTCCCTTCGCCGGAAAAGCTTTTATCCGGCAATACAGCTGATATTAGACTTAACTATTATATATTATCGCGAAAAAAAAATCAATTGTTTAGGCGGTCTTTTTGTGACAATTGAGTAAAAATTTTACCATGGAAGCGGCGGCGGAATTGCCGTTCCACGATATGACGGCGACGCTTGCTACGGTAAATCTGGCCGAAAGATCGCCCTTTAATACAGTCATGACCGCTTGCGGAATATCCGCCGCTTTAAGAAAGACTATTTCGCCTGCGCCCTTGTTGACCGTAACGCGCGACGCGCCCAGCCGCGCGGCAAGATTTTTTACCAGCGCGACGGTTATCAGATTTTCGCACGGCGACGGGACTGGGCCGTATACGTCTCTCAGCTCCGCAATAATAGCCGCGCGCGCTTCGGCGGAATCGGTTTCGGCTATGCGCGAGTATGCGCGGAACCGCTGCCCGGCGTCGGTAATATAGTTGTCGGGAATAAACGCTTTGTAATCGGTCGCGGCCTTGACCTCGCCGTGCTCGCCTGTTTTTTCGCCTTTCAGCTCTGCAACGGCGCGGGCAAGCAGCTTGCAATACATATCGTAGCCCACCTTATCCATATGCCCGTGCTGCTCGCGCCCGAGCACGTTGCCCGCTCCGCGTATCTCAAGATCGGCCATTGCGATCTTGAACCCGCTGCCCAGCTCGGTATACTGCATGATCGCCTCCAGCCGCTTGTACCCCGCGTCCGTAAGCTGTTTCCCTTCGGGATAAGTAAAGTAGACATACGCCAGCCTGTCGCTGCGCCCCACGCGTCCGCGCAGCTGATACAACTGACTGAGCCCCAGTTTGTCGGCGTCCGCCACTATCATGGTATTTGCGCGCGGAAGATCGATGCCGTTTTCGATTATCGTAGACGATACGAGTATATCCGTTTCGCCGTGCGTGAAAGCGTCTATAGCCGCCGCCAGCCGCTTTTCGTCCATCTGTCCGTGCGCTACGGTTACCTTTCTGCCGGTTATGTCGGCAAGCCGCGCCGCGAAAGAATCTATCGTTTCAACACGGTTGTATACGACAAACACCTGTCCGCCGCGCGAAATCTCGCGTTCCACCGCGTCGGCGCACAGCGTCTCTGTAAACTCCGTTACATACGTCTGGACCGGAAGCCTGCCTGCAGGGGGCGTATCCAGAACGCTTATATCCCTTATGCCGGTCATCGCCATATGCAGAGTGCGCGGTATGGGCGTTGCGGACATACTGAGCACGTTGACGTTTTTGCGTATTTCCTTGAGCTTTTCCTTGTCCTCCACTCCGAAACGCTGTTCCTCGTCCAGTATCAGCATCTGAAGATCGGAAAACTTCACGTCCTTGCTCAAAATCCTGTGCGTGCCGCAAACGATGTCGGCTTTGCCGGTTCTGAGCTTTTCAAGCGCGTCCCTCGTCTCGGCCGGAGTGTTGAAGCGCGTCAGCTGAACGACCCGTATCCCGAAATCGGCATAACGCTTTTTTACCGTTTCGAAATGCTGGCGCGCGAGTATGGTTGTGGGCGATACGAACGCCACCTGTCCGCCCTCCTCCATCACCTTGAAAGCCAGTCTAAGCGCGACTTCGGTTTTTCCGTAACCGACGTCGCCGCAAAGCAGTCTGTCCATGATTTTCCCCGAGACGAGATCGCGCATTCCGTCTTCTATCGCCGTCAGCTGATCGTCGGTCTCTTCAAAAGGAAACGCACGCGCAAACTCGTCGTCGAGCGTCATATCGGCCGAATACTTCCTGCCGCGCATTGCCTCCCTTTCGGCGTAGAGTCTGGAAAGATCGATGGCCATTGCGCGAACCGAGCGCAGAACCTTGTCCTTAAGTCTGCCGAACTCGGCTCCGCCCAGCTTATTAAGGCGCGGGTTCTCTTCTCCGCCCGAATACTTCGACAGGCTGTCCATGTTTTCGGCAGGCAGATACAGCTTGTCTCCGTCGCGGTAGGCGATCACGATGTAATCGCGCTCGCCGCCGCCCAGACTCATTCTCTTTATGCCCTCGCACAATCCTATACCGTGCGTTTCGTGTACCACATAATCGCCCTGTTTAAGCTCGCCGAACGCAGCCTTTTTCGACCTCTTAAGCGCTTTCTTTGCGCGCTTGAGCGTTATGTCGTAAGTGCCTATAACTACCGTCGCCCAGTCGTGAAAGATGGCGCCGTGCGGCAGAAAATCGTCAAGTATAACCAGTCTTTCGCCCCATTTAAAGCTATACGGTACCCCGTTTTCGGTAAAAAAGCTTTCAAGCGAAGCGCGCGTTTCGGCGTTGCCGGCAAATATGACGGTATTATACCGCTGCCGCCAGTTCCGCACGTCGGAAAGCAGCATGGCGTAGTCCCTTGCATATGAAGGCATCGCCGGAAATTTAAAAGTAACCACCGCGTCAGGCCGAAAAAATCTGTTCGCCGTAGTTATTGCGTGAAAAGCGATTTTCCTGCCCCGACATTCTGTCGCCTGCTCGGTACCGAAAAACTGTCCGGCAGCAAAAGCGAACGCTTCGCCGCGCTCGGTGAGATACCTGACGCGCGAAAGATGCTCGGTCAGATGCGCCGAGCACGCGTCGAACGTCTGCTTGGCGTCGTCGAAAACGAGATAATCCGGATCGAACAGACCGGCTATCGTACAGGTGTCGGTAAAAGGAAGCGCTACGTCGAGCGCTTCGTCTGCAACTACGCCGCCCGCCGCGGTATCAGGCAGCATTTTAAGGCGCAGAGACAATTCGGATCTTACAGTGTCGTATCTTGCAAAGTATTGCTCGTCAGGCGCGGGAGACCCGGCTATCGCTTCAAGCGCCGCCTCGGCCTCCTCCGCGGTCATAAATACCGACGCAAACGGTTTAAAAAGCGCTCTGTCGGTCTCCGACACCGATCTGCCGTCCGTATCCAGCACTCTCAGATCTTCGAGCAGATCGCCGAAAAATTCCGCTCTTACGGCAGAGGCAGCGCCGGCGCCCCACACGTCCAGAATATCTCCGCGCAGCGAAAATTCTCCGGGTGCGGTTACCGCCGGATTGTTTTTGTATCCCGCGGCTATCAGGCGGCGCTTAAGGACGTCCGTATCGTATTCTGCGCCCTTTTCTAAAGAGACCGCCGTACTGATTATTCTCTCCCGCGTCGGATAACGCTGCAAAAACGCCGCCGCGGTAACGACCGCAATTTCGGCGTCGCCCGAAGCCATATCGTACAGCGCGGAAAACCTGTCGCCGTCGCCCTCGCCGGCCGACATCCGTTTTAAGGTAACGACGTCGTAACGCGGCAAAAGCAGAACGGTCTTTTTGTTAAGCGCAAAAAAAGTTTCGTAAGCCTCTCTGGCCACCGAGACGTCCGACACGACGTACATGAGTTTTTTCATTCGCGCGGAGACAAGCAGCCGCGCGGAAAACGGTATGCCGAAAACGGAGACGTTTTTACCGTCCCCGATCGCTTCGGCTAATTCCGCAGCCGCCCCGCTATATCCGCTTAAAATATCGTCAACGATCAATGTCCGCCGTCCCCGATAAGCTTTTCCACCTCGTCGACCGCTCTCTCTATCGCCGCGGCCAAAGAAGGCCTTTCGTCGCGCGGAACCTCGCTCAGCACATAATCCGCAAGCGGAACGTGTTCGGGCGGTCGGCCAATCCCTATGCGCACGCGCGGAAACTTTTCCGTGCCGATGGTTTCGATTATATTGCGCATTCCGTTATGCGTACCGCCGCTTCCCGACAGGCGCACGCGCACCGAGCATCGCTCGATGTCGATATCGTCGAAAACGACTATCAGATCTTCGCTCGGGCATTTGTATTTGCCCATAAGCTCTTTGACGGCGCGTCCCGAAAGATTCATATAAGTGAGCGGGCGGGCTATTATCACGCGCTCACTGCGAAACGAAGCGACCGCCGTCTCGCTGCTGCATTCGCGCGTCCTGAACTTTACGTTCAGCCTGTCGGCAAGGCACTCGGCGGCGAGAAACCCCATATTATGAAAAGTATACGCGTAACGGTCTCCGTAATTGCCGAGGCCTACAACTATCTTCATTACTCCGCTTTGTCGATAAACTCGTTAAGACGGCTGAGCATTTCGTCTACCGAAACGCCGTGAGCTTCTGCCGCCTGTTCGACGGTTTCGCCGCGGGAAATCGGGCAGCCCAGGCAGTGCATTCCGAACTCGAAAAATACAGGTCCGATGTCGGGCGCAATCTGCAACACTTCATATATGGTCATATCCTTGGTTATCATGAGTCTTTCCTCCGAATTGAATTACGACATTATTGTATAACAATTCCTTTCCGTTGTCAACCGCACGAGCGGCAATTGCCCCCAAAATAACTTTTCAGCCGTCCGGCGGCAGGCCAAATTAAAAATCTTGCCTAAAATTATTTACTTTTTTTAAACGTTATGATATACTGTTGATATTACAAATAAAGGAGTTTTGTTATTATGGCACATCAGATCAGCGACGAATGCATCAGCTGCGGATCCTGCGAATCGGAATGCCCTGTCAACGCAATCAGTCAGGGCGCCGATCATTACGAAATCAATGCCAACGAGTGCATCGATTGCGGCGCCTGCGCCGCGCAGTGCCCCGTAGGAGCGATTTCGGAAAAGTAACGGGCTTCGTTATGCGCTAAAAAACCCCGACGGCAATCACCGTCGGGGTTTTTCGTTTGAAATCTTATTGATTTGCCGCCTGCCGCGGTAAGCGCAGGATAATTATTTTACCGCGCCTGCCGCGGCCTGATAAATATTGCCGCCGGCGTCGCCTTTGGCTTATAGCGCGAACGCTTACCGCCGCTTAAAGTTTAACGGACAAGCGCGGCGATCGGTCAGTCTTCGAGACGCTTAAGCTCGTCGTCAGCCGGTTCTTCCTTTTCTTTTTCCTTTTGTCCGCCCGCGCGCGGCTTGAATCTGATCTCCGACAGGCTGTAATCGTTGAGTTCTATTGCGTTGCCCTCTTCCGTCTTGACTCTTACGGTCTCCTTGAGCGGATTGACGGCGATACAAACGCCCTGTTTACCGTCCGGCGTGGTAACTGCGCCGCCTACCTTAGGCATACGCTTGTTCGTTTCGGCATAATGCTCGTTTTCGTATGCCAGACAGCACATCAGCCTTCCGCACAGTCCGCTTATCTTGGACGGATTGAGCGACAGATTCTGATTTTTGGCCATTTTTATGCTTACGTGCGCGAAATCGGATATATGATCCGAACAGCAGCAGGCCCGTCCGCACGGCGCGATACCGCCTTTCATGCGACATTCGTCGCGCGCGCCTATCTGCCTCAGCTCTATACGGGTATGAAATTCGCGCGCCAGATCCCTTACAAGGTTGCGGAAATCCACCCTCGATTCGGCAGTGAAATAAACGATCAGCTTGCTGCCTTCGAATGTGTATTCCACATCGACCAGCTTCATCTCGAGTCCCGATTTTTCTATCATCTCGAGCGTTTTACGCCTAGCTTCCGGCTTGAGTTCGCGGTTACGCGTATAGATTTCGTCGTCCTTCTTTGTGGCAAGGCGCAGAACGGGCTTTATCTTTTTGGGCAGACTGGTTTCGTCCGCAGAATGAGGCAGCTGCACGCATTTGCCGTACTCTACGCCCCGTGCGGTTTCGACCACTACGCCGCAGCCCTGAGTATATTCGTTGTCTCCTGCCTCGAACCAATAGATCTTAGGCGAAGAGTCGAATTTTATTCCTACTATTTCCATTTAGACTTTACCTCCAGCATTGAAAACAACAGTTCGTCGACCATACCGGCCGCATTGCCGTTAAGCTTTAAGCGGCTGCGCGCGCGCGTAAGCAGCGGCATAATGCGTATGACGACTTCGGGCGCGTAAGACTTGGAAATCTCGCGCGTATCGGTTATTCCGGCTTCGTTGAGCGCCAGATACGGCTTCATTGCGGTAACGGCGAAGCAGTCGCGCAAAAGAAGCTCGATGTACTCGAGTATATCGGCGATGTTGTCCTTATATTTGAGAATACGCGACGCGAAACGCGCTATGTCCGAGCTGCGGCGCATATTTTTGAGCATATCTACGACAAGCTCGTACATTTCGGAATATATCTCGCCGCTTATCAGGCGCTCCGCCTCCGAAATCATGCCGCGGTTAGCCGCGCGCGCGACCGGCAGACGCGTATTGCCCGCATAAAGCAGGTCGATGACTTCGTTAAGCTCTCCTAGCGCGAACGGTTTGAGCTCGACTATCCTGCAGCGCGAGCGGACGGTGGGCAGCATTGCGCTTTCCGAAGCCGTCTTGATGATTATCATAGTCACCGACGGCGGTTCCTCGAGCGTTTTGAGCAGTTTATTCTGCGCGGCTTCGTTCATCGTCTCGCCGAAGCTTATGACGTAAAATTTCCTGTCCAGCTCGGTAGGCGTTATATAGGCCGTTTCGGTAAGAAAATCAATATCGCGTACCGTCACTTTTCCGTCGTTTTCGGGCAGCGTTATAACGTCGGTAAGCGTTCCCGAACACACGCGGCGGTAAGCGTCTTCCACGCCGGACGCCGCAGCCACAAAAAGATCGGTAAGCACGTCAAGTCCCAGCCTGTCGGGCGAAACGAGCATATACGCATGCGACAAACCCTTTTCAACGTCGCGCCCGAGCTGTTTGCTTGCCGCCGACCGTCTGACCAGATCAATGTATTTGTCGCCTATAGTGTTCAAAATTTATGCGAAGCCTCTATATTAAGCACGAATACGGTAGCGCCTCCTACCGTGATCCCCTCGGATGTTGCCGGCAGCGCGTAGACTCCCTCGGGAGAAAGATATTTAGCCGGATACCTGTGCGATTTGCACGAGCTTCTCAGCACTTCGAGCGCGGCAGGCACCTGTCCGTCCGCGACTGCGCTCATTATTGTCGTCATGCCGCCGCGGAACAATCCTCCGCTCGATCCTATTTTGGTGACCGAAAAGCTTCCGGCAAGCATACGCTTGGTAACTTCGGCGGTGTCCGAGTTGTTTATTATAGCCAATATCATTTTCATTTTAAGCATCCTCCCTTTATCATATTATGCCGCGCTCGCGCAGTATCTTCATTATCGCTTCGTGCGTTTCATACTTCGTGCCTGTCGCGCGGACGCGCGCCACGCGCTGCGGCTCCTCGTCCGCAATCGCGCAGAATCCTTCGTATACGAGACGGTGAAAGTCCTCCGTTTCAGCCTCGAGCCGGTCGGACCTGTCGGCGCCGCCTTTGCGCAGAAAGCCCTGTTCGGGAGGAACGTCTATAAAAATCGTAAGGTCTATCTTCACGTCGCCCATCGCCAGAGCGTTAAGCCGCCGAACGACCTCTTTGCTCATTCCGCGCGCATAGCCCTGATATGCCAGCGTGGAGTCTACATACCTGTCGCAGAAAACCGTCTTTCCCTCTTCGAGAGCGCGCCTTATCTTCTCTTCGGTATGCTGGCGGCGCGCAGCCGCGTACAGCAGCAGCTCGGTAAGTCCGTCCATTTCGGAATTGCCGGCGTCGAGTATGATACTCCTTATCTGCTCGGCGATAGGCGTGCCTCCCGGCTCGCGCGTAAAAACCGCTTCGCGGCCGGCGGCTGCAAATTCCTCTCTGATCAGGCGGAGCTGAGTGGACTTTCCCACCCCCTCGCAGCCTTCGATTGTCACAAACTTTCCTTTCACTGCAAAACCTCTTTGATTTGCGTATACTTTACGCAACTGACTTAAAGCCGCTCATTCAACGTAATACGCTGAAATCCGCTCCCGTTAAAGTAATACGCGGTCAAAGCTTAAAGCCGCTCGGACGTTTGTCGCCGACTTAAGGCCGCCCGCGTCAGCGCAGGACTTCACCGAGCTTTTCTGACAGAAGCTCAATATCGTCGGGCGTATCGTAATGGGTGACGATGAAAACGACGTATCTGAGGTCGTATTTTTCGGCTGCCACCCCTTTTTCCAGAAGCGCCCGATAAACCGCCGCTCCGGTTCTGCCGTAAGGAGCGCAGTCTAGAACAAGCCGGGAAAAATCGTCGTTGCAAGCGAAAACGTACTTTTTCTTCAAGCCTTTTACGGCTTCGTACAGCTCGGCGTATCTGTCCGACGCCTTACGCGCGGCGGCAATTGCGCTCTCGAGTCCGGCCAGGAGGATATACGAAGGGCTTGTAGTGCCTATGAGCTTGAGCGCTTTGTCCGTTTTTTGCACGAAACTTAATTCGTTTACGGCTAAAAGCGCGCTCTGGGTATATGCGCCCAGCGTTTTATGCGCCGACATATTGCACATATCGGCATAAGCGCAGGGCGGCGCGGGAAAAAGCGGCGAAAAAGCGAAATGAGCGCCGTGAGCGCCGTCGACTATAAGCGTGTATCCGGCTCGCTTTACCGCGGTGAAAACGCTTTCGTTTACGGTACGTCCGTAGTAATCGGGAGAGGTCAGCAGCACTGTACCCGCTCCGCAGCGCTCGGCAGCCTCAATTACCTCGTCCGCTGAAGGCGGCACATACAGCCCGTTTTCGCTCCCGCGCTCGAGCATATACAACTTTTTCCCCGCCAGTTCGGCGCCTTCAGCGACCGACTGATGGGAAATGTTTTCGGCGAGAATGTCGCCCGGCGCGGACATTACGGCGGCCTTTACTCCGGCCGAAGAACCGCCGACGAGAAAGCGCATATGCGCCGCGCCGTAAACGCGCGCCGCTTCGGCCTCCGCAATTTCTATCGCATCGAGCGGAAAGACCTCTTCTATCTCGGTTAGGTCGCGCGCATCCAGCTTGCCCTTATGCCCGGGCGTATGCATACGAAGCATACCGCGAGCCGAATATTGACCGATTTTATCGAAAATACTCAAGCCAGCACACCCGACTGAGCATACCAGAGCAACTTGCTCACCAGCTGGAAGGTCTGCGTATCGGACGCTTCGCCTTTGCGGCCTTTGTCGCCTATATTGACGAGCGACGGATTGATTACCAGATAAAATTCGGTATCGTACTTTGCCTGCTCCGATTCGTACTGAATTTTATCGTCCTCCGGAAGATTTTCGTAGCTCTCGTTAAGAATGGAATCTTCGGGTATCTCGCCCGGATCGAACCCGAACAAAAGGTCGATATTGGGCAGATTGTCCACACGCACTCCGCGCTTGTAAGAGACGCCGTTCAGCTCGACCTCCCAGAACGTAAGCTCCATAGCCGGCACCTTCTGTCCGTTTTCGTCGTATTTATACGGCGTGCAGGCGTCGATCACCTCTTCGTCCCAGGTAAGCATCGAATACTGATAATTTTTCATATAGCTCTTGCCTACAATGAGCAGATCGCTGGTCACGTCGCCGTGAGTCTGCAGCAAAGTGCCGTACTCTTCGCTCTGCGGATTCTGCGCCTCGATACCGACGCTGCGGATCGTAGTTTTGCCGTTTTCCGCCTGCTCGTTGTCCGCATTTATTACGACGCGCGCGCGCTCGGCAAAATCGCCGCCCCTGTATTCGTAGCAGCTGGCATAAATCTGCAGAGTCTCGTTCTCGCGGTCGCTGTTTATCTGTTTGAAAACAAAGACGAACAGCGCTACGGCGACGATTATTATAATTACATATTTAAACCAGTCGTACTCCAGATGATTGTTGAGCCTTTCCTTGGTTACCTTGTTATCCAATGAATTCCTCCGGTGACGTCCGCAAGAGAACCTACGTCAGTTTTTGCGGATCGGTTTCATCGTCGGGAACAGTATTACGTCCCTTATAGAGCTGCTGTCGGTAAGAAGCATGACCATTCGGTCGATGCCTATTCCGAGTCCTCCCGTAGGAGGCATACCGTACTCGAGCGCCGTCACGAAGTCCTCGTCCGAAACGAAAGCTTCCTCGTCGCCCGCTTTGAGGCGTTTGGCCTGCGCCTCGAAGCGTTTGCGCTGATCTATGGGATCGTTGAGCTCGCTGTAAGCGTTACCGCCCTCCCTGCCGTAAATATAGAACTCGAATCTGTATGTGAGATTGCTGCCGTCGCTCTTGTTTTTGGCGAGCGGACTAACTTCTATGGGATAATCGGTTATAAACGTCGGCTGTATAAGCCGGCTTTCGACGAGACTGTCAAAGACCTCGTACATCAGCCGCCCCATGCTGTCGGCGGTTGGAGGCACTTCCGCGCCCTTTGCCAAAGCCGCCGCCTTGGCCTCCTCAAGCGACGAGAACGAATCGAAGTCCAGACCGGTGTATTCCTTGACAGCGTCTTTCATGGTAAGTCTGCGCCAAGGCGTGCGCATATCGATTTCCACGCCCTCGTACACGATAGTATCGCCTGCACCTACGGCTTTGAGCGCTGCGGAATAGATGTCCTCCGTAAACCGCATCATGTCGTTGTAATCGCAGTAAGCGGCGTAAAGCTCGAGCATGGTGAACTCGGGATTGTGTTTGATACTCATTCCCTCGTTGCGGAAATTGCGTCCCAGCTCGTAAACGCGCTCGAAGCCGCCCACTATCAGCCGCTTAAGATACAGCTCGGGCGCAATACGCATATACATATCAATGTCGAGCGTGTTGTGGTGCGTGACGAAAGGGCGCGCCGCCGCTCCGCCGGCAACAGTATTGAGAATGGGCGTCTCCACTTCCATAAAGCCTTCGCCGTCCAGATAAGCGCGTATTGCCGTAATTATCTTAGAGCGCGCGACGAAAGTCTTTTTAACCTCGGGGTTAGCTATAAGGTCGACGTAACGCTGTCTGTATCGGAGATCGTTGTCTTTAAGCCCGTGAAACTTTTCCGGCAAAGGAAGCAGCGCCTTGCTGAGCAGCTTAACGCTGTCGGCGGCGACGCTGACTTCGCCCTTATGCGTGACGAAAACTTTGCCTTTTACGCCCACGATGTCGCCTATATCGAGTTTTTTCCACGCGTCGTATTCTTCCGCTCCGAGCGCGTCTACGCGCACATAGATCTGTATTCTGCCGCTGCCGTCGAGTATATGCGCAAAGCTGGCTTTGCCCATAACGCGCTTGGACACAATACGTCCGGCTACGCTTACGGCGGCGTCAAGCATTGAATCGGCGGCCGCGACTATTTCAGCGGCGTCGTGAGTCTTATCGAAACGAGTGATTTCGTAAGGATTTTTATTTTCGGCGGTAAGCGCGGCAAGCTTGTCCATACGGACCGCTCTCGCTTCGGTCTCCTGTTCGGCCGTTCCGGCTGTCAGATTATCGTTTTCCACTTATTTCTTTCCTTTATCTTCACCGATTTTGATTATCTTTACCTTGTACTCGTGCTTGGGCGTCTTTACGAGACATTCGTCTCCCTCGCTCCTGTCCAGAACGGCTTTGCCGAGCGGAGACTCGTTGGAAATCTTGTTGTTGAGCGGATCGGATTCGTGCGTGCCGACAATCTTGTAGCTGTACTGCTCGTTGTCGGTCAGATCGAGAATCGTGATTGTCGAGCCTATCTGAACCTTATTACCCTTAACGTTTTCCTTGATTATCTTGCAGTTTCTCAGTTTCGCTTCGATCTCTATGATCTCGGCTTCCATTTTGGCCTGTTCGTCTTTTGCAATATCGTACTCGGCATTTTCGGAAAGGTCGCCGAACTCGCGCGCGACGCGAATCTTTTCAGCCATTTCGGCGCGGCCTACAACCTTGAGGTATTCGAGTCTGTCCTCAAGCTGCTTTTTGCCTTCGGCCGTCAAAAAAACTTCTGCCATTATATATCTCCTTCAATTATAATCTTGATTCTGTTTAAACGACTATAGTATATACCGCGCGTGAGCTTTTGTCAAGCGCGTCCGCCTGCCGAACGGCTCAGCTCGCCCCTATAAAACGGCGTATGCGCGCCACCGCCAGCTCCAGCGACTTCATCGCCGTCGCGTACGAGCAGCGTATGAAGTTTTCGCCGCGCGGTCCGAACGCGCTGCCGGGTACGACCGCAACCTTCTCGCCGTAAAGCAGTTTTTCGGCAAATTCGTCGCCGTTCATGCCCGTGGAGGCAACCGACGGAAAAACGTAAAACGCGCCTTTCGGCTCAAAGGTATCGAGCCCCATGCTGCGGAACTCCGATACGAGATACCGCCGCCTCAGGTCGTACTTTTCGCGCATATCGGCAACCGTGGCGTAATTTTCCTGTCTGCCGCTTTCAAGCGCGGCAAGACCGGCGTACTGCGACATGGTGGGCGCGCAAAGCAGCGTGTACTGGTGGATCTTCAGCATACCGGCCGTCAGCTCCTGAGGCGCGGCTACAAAGCCGAGTCTCCAGCCGGTCATTGCAAACGCCTTTGAAAAACCCGATATCGTCACGGTGCGCTCGTAAAGCCCTTTTACGGTACCGGTGGCGCAGTGCCTTGCGCCGTAAGTCAGTTCGCCGTAAATCTCGTCCGAAATAATCATAAGGTCGTTTTCGATGACCGCGGGAGCTACCGCTTCCAGCTCATCTTTGGTCATGACCGCTCCCGTAGGATTATTGGGAAACGGAAAAATTATTACGCGCGATCTGTCCGTAACTGCGGCGCGTATTGCCTCGGGCGTCAGTTTGAATTCATTTTCTATACTGCACGGCACCGGAACCGGACGCCCTCCGGCGAGCTGAACGCACGGCGCGTAACTGACATAGCACGGATCGGGTATAAGCACGTCGTCCCCCGGCCGCACCAGAGTGCGCAGCGCCAGATCTATGCCCTCGCTGGCTCCCACGGTTACGATTATGTCCTTTTCGTCGTACTTCAGTCCGAAACGGCAGTCCAGATAACCGGCTATCTCGTGGCATAGCGCCGGCAGTCCTCTGTTGGAGGTGTACTGCGTATAGCCGCGCTGCAGCGACCTTACCGCCGCATTGCGCACGCCCCACGGCGTTACGAAATCGGGTTCGCCCACGCCCAAAGACACGACGTCCGCCATTGTCGAGGCTACGTCGAAATATTTCCGGATACCGCTCGGCTTCATGTCGCGCACTACCGGATTGATCTTATCCTGATAATTCACGGCTGTACTACCAGCCTTTTGGAGTCGGCGGGTTCGCAAAGCGTAACCCCCTCCGTCTTATACTTTTTGAGAATAAAATGCGTGGCGGTGGAAATGACTTTATCCATAAGCGAAAGCTTTTCGCTGACGAACATCGCCACTTCTTTGAGGGTACGTCCCTCGATAATTATTGCGAGATCGAAACCGCCGCTCATGAGGTACAGGCTTTTTACCTCGTCGAAAGCGCACAGCTCGGCCGCTATCGCGTCGAAGCCGCGCGAGTACATCGGCGAGACCTTGACCTCTATAAAAGCCTGAACGGTCTCTTTGCCCATTTTGGATTCGTCGAAAACGGGAAGGTACCGTATGATCACACCGCTCGATTCCAGATCTTCCACTGCGGCGCGCACTTCCGACTCGTCGCGGCCGAGCATGGCCGCCATCTGTGCGGGAGTAATGCGCGCGTCCTCGGATAAGATGCCGATTATGTCGTTTTTCAGTTTATTCATATTACTCTCCCAAAGCTCCCGACGCGATCGCGGCGAGCACTCCGCCGGCGAGAATTATATTCTTAAGCCGCGGCGAAAGCTTAAGCGTCGTTTTGAACCGGTATCCCTTGGTTTCGTTCTTTACCGTAACCGTACTGCCCTTGGCTATCTGCGCTCTGGCGTTCTCGATAACCAGCACGTCGCCCTGCTCGATCTTCGAATAATCGGCGGCGTCCGAAAACTCAAGCGGCAGTATACCGTTGTTTATGAGATTGTCGCGGTGAATACGCGCAAACGACTGCGCTATGACCGCCTTTATGCCGAGGTAGAGGGGAACAAGCGCCGCGTGCTCGCGCGACGAGCCCTGACCGTAATTTGCGCCGGCGACGATGAATCCTCCGCCCTTTTCCTTTGCTCGCGCCGCAAACGTGGGATCGGACGGGTTGAGGCAGTAATCGGAAAGATACGGTATGTTTGATCGGTACGGCAGCAGCTTGGAATTGGAAGGCATTATGTGGTCTGTCGTTATATGGTCCTCGAGCACGATAAGCGTTTCGCCGGATAAAGTGTCCGCAAGCGCATGATGCTCCGGAAATGGCTTTATGTTGGGTCCGCGCACTACCTGCACGTCGGAGAAATCTTCCGGCCGAAGTATGAGATTGTCGTTTACGGCAAACTTCTGCGGCATACGGATTTCGGGCAGGGGCTCGCATTCCGTCGGATCGGTCAGATAGCCGTTGATTGCCGAATACGCGGCCGTTTCGGGCGAAACGAGGTACACGCCGGCAGTAGCCGTTCCGCTTCTCGCGTAAAAATTACGGTTGAACGTGCGCAGAGAAACAGCGTTGTTCTTGGGCGACTGTCCCATTCCTATGCAGGGACCGCACGCACATTCGAGAACGCGCGCGCCGGCATTGACTATGTCGGCAAGCGCGCCGTTCGACGCAAGCATGGACAGCACCTGCCGCGAGCCGGGGCTTATTGTAAGGCTGACGCCCGGATTTACCGTCTTGCCCTTCAGAATGGCGGCGACTTTCATCATGTCGAGATAGGAAGAATTGGTGCACGAACCGATGCATACCTGATCGACGGCAATACGCCCTATCTCGCTGACCTTTTTGACCGCGTCGGGCGAATGAGGACAGGCGGCAAGCGGCGTAAGCGCCGAAAGATCTATCTCGACGATTTCGGCATACTTCGCTCTGCCGTCGGCTTTGAGCGGTCTGTAAACGTCCTCTCTGCCCTGCGCTTTCAGGAACGCCTTCGTCACAGAATCGGAAGGAAAAACCGACGTCGTGGCGCCCAGCTCCGCGCCCATATTGGCGATGGTAGCGCGTTCGGGAACGGACAGCGTTTTTACGCCCTCTCCGCCGTACTCTATTATTTTGCCCACTCCGCCTTTTACGGTAAGACGCCTCAGCACTTCAAGTATGACGTCCTTGGCGGAAACGTTTTTGCGCAGAGCGCCTGTAAGCTCCACCTTAACCACTTTAGGCATGGTAAGATGCAGCGGTCCTCCGCCCATAGCCACGGCGACGTCGAGACCGCCGGCGCCTATGGCAAGCATGCCCAGTCCTCCGCAAGTGGGCGTATGCGAGTCGGAGCCGAGCAGCGTCATTCCCGGTATGCCGAATCTCTCGAGGTGAACCTGGTGGCATATGCCGTTGCCGGGCTTGGAAACCGAAATTCCGTGTTTCAACGCAACTGACTGAATATACGCGTGGTCGTCGGCGTTTTCAAAGCCCGTTTGCAGCGTATTGTGGTCTATGTACGCTACCGATTTATACGTCTTAACTTTATCGATGCCCATCGATTCAAACTGCAGATAAGCCATTGTGCCGGTAGAATCCTGCGTGAGCGTCTGATCTATCTTAATGGCGATCTCTTCTCCAGCCTTCATCTTTCCCGATACCAGATGGGACGAAATCAGTTTTTCAGCTAAATTCAAAGTTAACCTCCCCGTCCGATACGCGGTATACTGCCCGTACCGGCGTTTTTTCGTTTTTTTATTTTACAACTATTTGCCGCAAAAGTCAAATATCTGCTTGTCGTTTCGGCTAAATTGTGGTATACTGAGACGTAAAAGAGGTGCGTATGCTTAAAATCTGGGCCAAAACGCTTGTCGATAAAGATAAAATCCGAAAGGACCTGATGTACAAACGTCCGGAGGCTTATTCTCCGGATAAATTCGACCAGTATCTTATGGAGATATGCTACGAGCTCGATATCCCCACCCCCGTCGTTCTCAAATCGCACCGTCACAATTTCGCGCATTTTAACACGACGCGTTTCCGCCGCGACGACTTTGTAGAAAGCGTCGACTTCGACACGCTCGTACTGGAAAACGCCAGCGACTGACCGCGCTGCCGTAGCTGGCAACGCCTGCCTCGCGCCGCACATTGTACCCGATTTTATATTGCCTGCCGCGCGCGTCCGTTATATACTTCACACAACGTATATTTTACCGCTTCCGTAGCTCTGTCGCTTATTTAACGGCTGCGCCTTGGGGTTATATACAGCAAAGTCCGCTCTAATGCGGACTTTGCTGCGTTTTTACCGTATTTTTAACGGAGCGGATCGCATGAAGTTTCCGGCTCCCGTCCGAGATATGCGACACAGGCATAAGGCGCGGAACTTAAACCGGCTTTCCCCGGTAATAAGCTTTCGCCTCCGGATTGCCGGGCGGCGCCGTCACTCGGGGGATTTAAGAGCGGCGACCATATCTATTCTGAACACTTTTCTCAAAAGCAGCAGCGTGGCGGCCATAGAGAACAGGAAAGCCAGACCGAAGGAACTGAAAACGACGAGCGCGTTAAGGTTAAGCGGCAAGGAAATATTCATGCTTGACGCCACGGTTCCCACCCACCTGAACAGACCGTATCCGAGCGGCAGTCCGATCAGGCAGCCGATTATTGTCGTAACCACGTTCTCTATAATCAGCATACGCGAAGTTTCAAGCCGTCTGTAGCCGAGCACCATCAGCGTCGCTATCTCCCTCGCGCGTTCGTGAACGTTAATCGCCGTAATGTTATAAATTACTGTAAGGGCGAGCACTGCGGCGCCTATTACAATAATAATCATGAAAATATTGAGAACGACGGCCGCTTCAAGCGCTCTGTCGGCCATTTCGGCCCGAGAGCGGATATATTTGACCGCGCTGATTTCAAAATCGTCCTTCGCCATGCCGCCCGCGTCCACGACATAGAAATTGTCGGCGTACATTGGCGCTTTAAGACCGGCGTAAACGTTATGACCGCAGTACACCGTCGGCATAAGATATTGAACGGCAATGCCGGTGACGACGCTCTCGTACTGTCCGTATACGCCCGAAAGTATTATTTTATCGCCCGTCTCGACGCCGAGATTTTCAGCCATATAGTGCGGAAGAATTAGGCTGTCGCCGTCAATAGAGAGTACGTCGCCGTTTTTATCGGTAAGCTTTATTGCCGTACAGCCGGCCGGCAGCGAGGTAAGCTGCACCAATTCGTCGGTGTTGTCCCCGAATGAAACCGTGACCGAATACATCGGCGCGCCGACTACTTCGACCGGTATGCCGTCTATACTCGTATTGTCGAGCGGAAGCTTTTCGTCCGTCACTATCAGGTAATCGTAATTGAGGCTGCTTGCGTATGCGTCGACGGCGCAGTTTACGCTGTCGTACATACCTACGCCCATTATGAGCATCATAACGCTGCCTATAACGCCTATACTGGAAAGCAGTATTCTCAGCTTATTGCGGAAAATGTTGCGGAAGATCATCTTGCCGCCGAAGCCCAGTCTGCGCCATAACCAGCCTATTTTTTCCACGAATACCGAATGTCCCACTTTTTCTTTCTTGGGACGCATTGCCGCGGCCGGATTGAGCTTAAGCGTTTTCCCTATGGATACGCCTGCCGCCGAAGCCGCGACAATGCACGCAATGATTGCCGAAATCACTATATAACCGCCGTTTAGCGCATAGGAGAACTGCGGCATAACAAACTGCAGCGCAAATACATAATGATACAGCTTGGGCATGAAGAACATACCGGCAACGCCGCCTAAAGCAGTACCCAGTACGGCGGCAATAAGAGCGTATGCAGTATACATGAAATAAATCGAGCTCTTTTTGCGGCCTATAGCCTGCATAACCGCTATCTGCGCGCGCTCGTTATCCACCATCTTGCTGAGCGAAATAAACGTTATAACGGCGGCGACAATGAAAAACAGCGTGGGGATTATTGCAACCAGACTGCTTATCTGTCTGTAAGCCGACCTGAACGTGCTCTCGCTCGTTCCGTCCCCGAGCACATAGCTCATCTTGGAAACATATACGGCAAAATCGCCCGTTTCGAGATCTATGTACGGATCCTCGTAATCGGCGAAAATTTCGTCGGGCGTAAGCTCGGTATCCGCGACAAGCACCTGATTGTAAATATTCATGCCGCCGCTCATATCGGCGACATAGATGGGCGTTTCCATCCCTTCAACGTAAAAATAAACGGTGTCGGTCGTAGTCTGTATGTCGGAATACGGCGCTATTATAACGGCAAACTCGTCGCGCGCCGCCGATATATCCGACTGGTTTATCTTGTAAAGATATTCGGACGAAAGAAAAAATCCGCTTACCGTCGACTCCACATATCTGGCGTCGTCGTCATAGTATTGCGTATACTCGATGGTGTAGTTGTCTATTGTCAGCGACGAAACGTCCGGATTGCGGCTTTGCAGCGTAACCGACTTGACCTGCGGATTGAATATCTTTACCGTGTCTCCGATCGAAAGTCCGTTGGCTTCGGCAAAAGTGCGGTCAACGATACATTCGCCCGATTTTGACGGCGCTTTGCCCGAAGTGATATAGGGAACGTTTATTTCCTTCGTTTCGGTAAGCAGCACGGTTTCATACCGCGCGCCCTTATACTCAAACGACGTGTTTATGACGTAGCGTCCTTCCGCCGCCGAGCCGGAAACCTCCTCGGCCTTTTCTACCGCGCAGTCCCCGGCCGCTCCGAAAACGCCGGTCGCGTCGGCGAGCGCGGTCGTCTCGTAATAATCTTCGATATTGCTCTTAAGCGTGCCGGACGCCTCGTTCATTCCCGCAAACAGAAATGCTCCGACCGCTACTACCAGCATTATCGAAAGGAACTGTCCGATCGAGGAACGGATATTGCGCATAAGTTGTCGTAAGGCAAGCTTCACCACTCGATCTCCTCTACCGGCTTTCTTACCGCATTGGTTTCAATCTTCTCTATAGCGCCGCTGCGCACTCTTATTATCTTGTCAGCCATAGGCGCTATGAGCGAATTATGCGTGATGAGTATGACGGTTTTGCCCGACTTAACGTTTATATCCTCAAGCAGCTTGAGAACTTTTTTACCCGTCTTGTAGTCGAGCGCGCCTGTCGGCTCGTCGCACAGCAGCAGCAGCGGATTTTTCGCCACGGCGCGCGCTATGGCAACGCGTTGCTGTTCGCCTCCCGAAAGCTGCGAAGGGAAATTGTTCGCCCTGTCTTTAAGCCCCACCGCTTCAAGCGTTTCCGCCGGATCGAGATGGCCGGGCGACACCGACGCGGCAAATTCCACGTTTTCAAGCGCGGTAAGATTGCTTATAAGATTATAAAACTGAAAAACGAACCCTACCTTTTCGCGCCTGTACATAGTCATCTTCTTGTTGGTATAGTTCGTTATATCCTCTCCCTGAACGATGACCGAGCCGGAGGTGGCTCTGTCCATTCCTCCGAGAATATTCAGAATCGTGGATTTACCCGCACCGCTCGCGCCGAGCACGACTGCGAACTCGCCCTCTTCCACCGTAAAATTCACTCCGCTAAGCGCGTGAATATCCACCTCTCCCATCTTGTATATTTTAGTTACGTCACGGAATTCTATCAGCGACATGGCGGCCTCCTTGTAAGCGAAAAAGTGAATTAATTTTCTCTTTTATCAATTATACCATATTAGGGCGACAAAGTCAATAAGCCGGTGTAACAATAAAAATAAAAGTTATTTCACATTTGTATTTTTAAAAGTAAATTAATATCAATATAATGCAAAAAATAAAACGGCTTTGCATAAAATTTTCATTTTCCTGCGGTTAAACATTGCGCGTAATTTTCAAGTGGTTTATAATGATAATATGAAGTTTTTTGCAAAACGCTCACGGCTTATACTTGCGCTCATGCCGATAATGGCAATAGCGTTTTATACGCTTACCTATAATAACTCTCTTAATGCGGATAACGCATATAAACCGGTAGAAAAGGTAGCCAATATCGTCGCGATGATGGACAAGCCCGATTCGGGAACGCCTTCCGATTACGGCGTGCTCGAAAATATCGCGATCGCCAATAAAATTTTGTATACCGCCGACTATTTCGAAGGTCATTCTTACGGGGAAGTCAAAGCAAGCATTGCAACGCAGAAGGTTTACAATATACGCAAAGTGAAAAACGGCGACGTCTTTATGCAGTCGGTTTCCACCTCTCCCTTCGTCAAGATCGCCGATCAGAAATACGTTTCGGGAGATACATATCTCTACCGCGACGGCACGAATATCAGAAACGACACGGCTGAATTCGGCGAAGTAAAGGAGATGTCTCAGGACGGGTATCTGCAGAAATACGGAATTGTGCCGCGCGAGATAGCGAAATACGTTATCAATGAGCAAACGGTGCTCTCTTCCGCAGTCGAATCTTTTCCGGCAAAGGCGGGCGAAGGCGACTACGTTTTCCGGCTTGAGCTCGATCCGGACGCAGCAACCTCGTACTATGCAAACGAAGTGCGCACTCTTTCGGGCGCCACGGCAAAATATCCGCAGTTCCAATCGGTTACCGTCACAATAACTATAGACGGCAACTGGCTGGTCAAATCGTTTACCGTAAGCGAAATTTACGTTGTGGACAAGCCGTTCAAGGTGACCTGCGAGGCGAATCTGACCGAGACGTTTTCAAACATAAACGCCGGCCTCGATATACCAGAGGCCGAGCCTTTTCTCGCTTACGTTCCCACCGGAGAAACGGAAGATCAGACTGCCGCCGTCTCGCCCGTCCAGTTCCTCGGCACGGCTTTCGGCTCTTACCTGAACGGCGAGCCTCTTTACCTTGACGCGGACATCCGTATTCCGGCATATAAATTCTCTCTGGATCTCAAAGCGGATATCGATCTTGCCGCAATGAGATTTGACCTGCTGCTCGACGACGAGATATACATAAGCTACCGCAGAGACAAGACCGCAACGGGAGTCGACGGCAACGGCGAAACCGTTTATAGCGACAACAGCAGAATTTATTTCAAGGCAGGCGGCATTTACGGCTGGATGCCGGTTTCGGCTTTCTCGCAGTCCTTTCCCGAACTGCTCGCTATGCTGCCCGATATCAGCCCCGGGCTGTCCGATAAGCTCTCGGGGCTCGATATCGGCTCCCTGCTGGACGATCCCGCCTCATTGCTGGCCGGAGCGCAGCTGACGGTGGGCGAAGAATTTTCTACCGTAACGCTGCCCGTAAAAATCGGTTCGGTAACGCTTGACGTCGAAATCGAAGCCTATAACGAAGGCGGACTGCGTTCTCTAACCGCAGGCGCCGGATTGTTCAATCTGGCCGCCGACATAAACGTCGTTCCACTGCAGTCAAAGCCCGATATGCCTCAGAATACGGACTCCTACCCCGATCTCACCTTCCTTGCGGACATAATCGTCCCCGTTGCCAGAACGTTTACGGGCGACTATTACGATTTCAATATCAGCGGCTTTGCGGAGGCTGCCGGCGAAAAATTCGATATAGACGGCACGGCTTCGTATAACCGCGACGAAAAATCGGCGAAAGCGGATGTTACCGTCGGCGCATACGGAACTGCTGTCGACGCAAAGCTCGCTTATGTCGGCGGAACTCTCTATCTGTCCTCCGACCAGCTGGCACTGAGCGCCTCGGTTGAAGACATAAAGGCCGCGGCGGAAAAATTTGCCGGCGATTTATTGAGCGGCATAACGGAAACGGGACTTCCCGATCTGTCGGCGATAGCGGCAAAAATAACGGGTGCCGAAAAAGGCGACGGCTGCGTAACGCTTCTTTTAAACGGAGCGACGATCGTAATCGAACTGGATGAAACGGTAACTGCCGTTTCGGTGACAACGTCCGATATAAACGGCTTCAGGTTTGACGGACGCATAGAGATAGCGATTGCCGACGCGCCGCGGACGGTACCCGTTCCGCAAAACGCCGTTGCCTTAAACGACGTTATGAATATTGTCGGGATTCTCACCGGCACCGATTTCAAAGGGGGCGCTTCCCTTTCCGGCAATGCCGCCATAACTTACGGCGGCTTTTCGGAAGCCGTTTGCGAAAGCCTTACCTTCAGCGCGGCTTTTAACGGTTCGGGCGACTTTTCGGCGGATATTTATGCCGATAATACGGGCATAAGCGGTTCGGTTACGGCGGCGGACGGCACGTTATACGTTTCGGCAGCAGGCTTCAACCTTAAGTTTGCGCTTGACGGATTGTCAGCTCCCGACCTTTCGGGCGTGCTTCCTCCCGAAATAGCTTATCTGGCCGACAACGGCTTAAAAGCTCCCCAATCGGTCCAGAACATAATCGCGCTTATAGGCTATATTAAGAGCCTGTCGGCGTCGGGCAACAACCTGACCGCCGAGATAGACTGCGGAACTCTGTCTCTCGTCGCCGACGTGACTTTCGGCGAGGAAATCCGCGCCGCCATAACTTTAAACGCCGGCGAGCTTTCGCTTGACGTTAACGTCGGCGCCGCGTTCGGCGCGCAATCGGTCGAAACTCCGACCGGCGTTTTCGTCCCCGTTGAAGGAGTATACGACACGCTGGCTTCGGTTTTTAAGGACAAGCTTCTGACTTTCGACGTCGAGGCCGCAGTTGAGGCAGGCACCTTCTCCGATACCGTTACCGCAGACGGCAAGCTTCAGGGCGGACAGAACGGGCTTACCGCCTGCGCTTCGGTCGGACTGAGCGGCGCGGGACTGAACGCGCGCCTTACATATGCGGACGATATTCTCAGCGCCGCAGCCGGCAATATTGCCGTCAGCGCCTCCCGTACCGAGCTTGCCGATCTGATTTCGGAGTTTGCCGGTACATACGACGTATCTTCCGCCGACCTGTCGGCGTTCGCCAAAAAAATACTCGGCGCGACCATCGGACAAGGCTTTGTTACGGTAAAGCTTACATACGGCGAAGTAACGCTGTCGTTTGCCGACGGTCTGCTCGCTTACGCGCAGGCGGACCTTTCCGGTCTGACTGCCGGAGACGCGGCACTGGCGCTGACCGCTTCGCTGAGCATAAGCGCCGCCGAAACGCCTCTGACCGTAAGTAAACCCGATTCGACCGTTCCCCTTTCGCAGCTGATGTCGCTGTACGAAGATATAAAGCGGCTCTCCGGCTGCGACGGCTTCACCTTAACCGGCTCCGCGGCAATCGCGTTCGGCTCGCTCGCCGATACTCTCGATTACTCTGTCAAATTTAACAAAATAGCCGAATTCTCGCTCGACTACGCTCTCCGCAGCGCAGGTCTGTCTGGCAACGTGTCAAAAACCGCCGACGGATTTATCCGTATCTCCGCAGGCGATTTCAGAATAAAAACGCCGTACGAGGACAGCGGTTCGCAGACGGCGTTGCCCGAATTCCTGACCGAGCTGCTGCCGGCCGAGATATTCAGTTTAGCAGAGAACGGATTTGACGATATAAACGCCGCAATAGCAGACATAGCGGCTCTTAAAGGCCTGATAAAAGAATTTTCTGCCGATCAGTCGGGTATACGCATATCTTTGGCTACCGACCGCCTCTTTGTAAACGCGACTGTAGTTACGGGACAGACGCTGTGTGCGGAAGCCGCCGTCACGACCGGATTTAACGGCTATAACGTGTCGATAGGACTAAGCGCCGCCGTGTCGGGCAGCGACGGGCGCATATCCGTTCCCGACGGCGATTATGCCGACGTTTTCGATCCGGTAAGCGTGTTGCTGCCGGCGATTGCGGAGGCAAAGACGTTAGCGGCAGATTTCGCGCTGAACGCGGTCGCGCCTTACGGCAACGGCGGCGAAGTCGACTTTTCGGCTGAAGGCAATATAAAACTTAGCGTTTACGGCGGACAGCCGGCATTTGCGCTGGACGTCAACGCTCTCGGTACGCCCGTCTCCGTTCGTTTAGCCGGCGGAAATTATTATCTCCAGATCGGCAGCCTCATGCTCAGACTGGACGGGGGCGACAAACAGGCTTTCATTGACGCTCTGTACGAGAACCTACCCGCCTTTATCGGCGATCTGTTTGAAAAGCTTCTGACATTCGACGTCAGCGGTCTTACGGACGGTATCAAGACGGGCAGAACGGACTCGCAGACGACTTTTGAAGGAATAGACGTTACAGACGACGGCAAAGTCGTACTGCAGCTGGAAACCGGCGGCAGCCTCATAAAAATCAAGGTCGCCTATCCTGCGGACGGGTCGGTAAGCGGCGCGGAGCTCGAGCTGCACACCGCTGACGGAGCTGTTCTCAACGTTTCGCTCATTTCCCCGTCGGTATCGCCGTGCTACTCCCTGTCGGACGAAAACGGCTGTCTGTACGCGCCTGTCTCACCCGAAGATTATGTCGACGTCATGCTTTTCTCCGAATATTTCGCGGCGATAAAAGCCACCGTAGCTTCGGACGGATTCGAGCTTACTCTTACCGAAGACCTTACCGTCACACTTCCGGGAGTCACTTACCTGGTTAACGACGGCATGACAATCGGCTCCGATAAGGCGATATACGACGAAAAAGGCAATCCCGTGACCGCTCCGATAACGCGCACCGTTACCATATGCAAAAATACAGCCGAAACTCCTGCCGTGATACGTCTCGTACCCGAAGGCGTTATCGGACAGAACGGTTGGTTTATCAATATTTTCGCTCAATTTACCGTAAAACGCACCGAAGAAGTCATAGGCGTCGGACAAATCATACAAAGCCGCGAGCTGTCACAGAATATATCCTTCACCCTCGTCAACGAAGGCGGCAATAAGTGCGTTTATCTCGATTACGACGGCATGAAAGTAAAAGCCGGCTATAACGAGGTGCTGGGAATGTTGGCTTACGCGCGCGACATAATAGGAATCTCCGGCACTATCCTCGACGATATTCCCGAGTCTTATTACAATGCGCAGCTCGATACTTCGATATTCGGCGATATGCAGCTTGCCGGTCTCGATTCGTTAAGAACGTCGGTTACCGAAATTCTTAAAAAAGCCGAAAGCATATTTAACGTTCTGTTCGGCTATCCGGCCGATCCTCAGTCGGGACTCTCCGGCTACGACGGAGCGCTGAACGCCTTAAAATCGTTCACGGAAGCGCGCGATATAGCCGAGCTTGCCGACATAATAGGACGTCTTAACACGGCGCTCGGCGAAAACGGCCTGTCGGGCGAATCCTCGTCGGGCGATATTATGGCTACGGTACAGTCGGTTATCGGAACCGTCGGCTCTCTGTCGCTTTCTTTTGAAAACGGCGAGCTTTCCGTCGCAATCCCCGACGAAGCGGGCGTTTCTCCTGCGGTTATCTCGCTTTCGGCGGCAAACGGCAAACTCGCTTCCCTGTCCGTCGGCGGTCTTTCGTTCGGGGAAACGTCCGTCAACGGAGCGGTCGCCCTTAACACCGACTCGGTTACGGTAGCCCCTCCCGAAGGCGGCGACGCGACTTACGACTCGGTCGACAGTAACGGTGAGCGGCTGTATTACAGCGATTTCAGCTCGGTCAACAACCTCTTCGAGGATCTCATAAATACCGCCGACCTTAAAGCCTTCCATATCGGCGGCGCAAACAATGCCGAGAAGGGCACGATAGCCATGACGATTCCGGAGGTCATAGGTATTTCGTCAAGCATAGGCATAAATATTCCGTTCACCGTCAAAGTGCAGCTCGTGCAGGATTCGGAAGGCACTTTCAAGCCGCTGGTATATGTGCGGCTCGAGGTTCCTTCCTTCCCTCTCGTCGTTACCGAAAGCATTTCGTCGCTGTATTTCTATGACGGAATGTTCCTGTTCACGCGCACCACGTCGGAAACCAAATATTCAACGCCCGACTGGAACGATACCACTTACTGGACTAAGACGGAGTATGTAAAGGCTACTACCGATACGCTTCTGCTTAAAGACGCTAACGGTCAGCTCGACATAACAAATATAATGAAATATGTGTACTTCATGCTGCCGCTCTCGTCCACCGTTCAGGATCCTATCAATGAAGCTATTCAGAACGGAATCACAAAAGACTTCTCGCAGTCGGAACAGATACTCAATTACTACGGCTACCGCAACGGAAATTACCGCCTCGGCATAGATGTTTCCGAAATCTCGCGTATCGCTGAGCTTAACGACGCGAATATTACATTAAACACCAAGCCGGCGGAAGGCGGCGGAAATTATCTCGACAGACTGCAGGCCGATATGACCTTCCTCTACGGTACGACAGGTATTGCCAAAGGCATTAAGCTTTCGGTAGACGGTTATCTCGTAAATCCCGGTTCAAGCGCCGGAGATATAACTTATTACGATCCTACTCGTCCGAACAACAGTTGTCCGGACAAACTCAGCGGCTGGCTGATAAATAACCACTACCACCGCGACGGCGTATATACCGAGGATATTACCGTTATACCTTCCATGATGGCTAAAATCGTCGGCGGAGGCACTATAAGCGGCGCCGGCACAATAGACAGCCCTTACTCCCAGTACTCCTGCAACAGCAAATAACCGCTTTACGGCCGTAATCGGCTGGGCTGAAAACTTCGCGCTTTACTCCGCTTTTATCCTCTGCCCGTCGCTATACTGAAAAATACGGCTTTGCCTTTTGTAACGTCTGACCGCAGCTACAAGGGATACAAGATTTCGCGCTTTTTGACGTCTGACCGCCTTAATAGCGAACCGGTTTAACAATAAAAAACTGTAAAGTAAAAGCTCTTTTTGCTTATGCGCGCAAAGAGAGCTTTTTGTTTAGAGAGCTTTCGGTTTGCTGCGTTTGAAGCGGCGACCGTTTTCATTAAAGCTGCCGTGAATACAAAAACGCTTATTCCCTTTATGCGCTTCCAGTCTGCCGTTCGCATAATTTCCTTATTGTCTGCCGTGCTTTCCCGCCGCTGCCGCCCTAAATAACTTTAAACTCTTATAATTTTAATTGTTAAATAAAAAGACACATAATTAAACTTTAACATACTACGGTTGCAAAATAAGGTTAAATGGACGCTCGTATTGCATACTTGTTTATTCCTGAGGTTTGCCTGAATTTTATGCAGTAGGGCATATTTTTTTACGGATATTTAAGCAGTTCGGCTTTTCCGCGGACGGCAAAGCTTTTTCGTTCCTTGCATCTTTCGCGTTTTTACTATAAAAAAACCGCACTTATAGGTGCGGTTTTTTGAAAAGGTTTAAAGGTAATTACGCCTTTGGTCCTGCCTCAACTATTTCTTTAGGCATCTTGCTGTACTTCTTGAAGTTTTCAACGAAGCTTGCGGCAAGCTTTTTGGCAAGGCGGTCGTACTCTTTCTTATCCTGCCATACGTTCTTCGGATTAAGGATCGCGCTGTCAACGCCGGGGCATGACTTGGGAATCGCAAGTCCGAAATAAGGCTCGACTTCGTACTCGGCTTTGGCAAGTTCGCCGTTGAGGGCGGCCGTTACGATAGCGCGGGTAGCAGGCAGACTCATGCGCTTGCCTACTCCGTAAGCGCCTCCGGTCCAACCGGTGTTGATAAGATAGACGCTTGAGCCGTGCTTATCGATCTTTTCACCGAGCAGTTCGGCATAAATGCTGGGATCGAGCGGAAGGAACGGCGAGCCGAAGCAAGTCGAGAAAGTCGATACAGGATCGGTAATGCCGCGCTCGGTACCGGCAACCTTGGAGGTGTAGCCCGATACGAAATAATACATCGCCTGCTCCTTGGTCAGTTTGGCCACCGGAGGCAGAACGCCGAAAGCGTCTGCGGACAGGAAAACAACGGTCTTGGGGTGGCCGCCGACTCCGGGGATAACGGCGCCGGGGATATAATCGACAGGATAGGATACGCGGGTGTTTTCGGTGAGCGACTTATCGGAGTAATCGGGAGTACGCTCGGCGTCGTCGACTATAACGTTTTCCACGACCGAACCGAACTTTATGGCGTTGTATATTTCAGGCTCTTTCTCTTTGGAAAGGTCTATGCACTTCGCGTAGCAGCCGCCCTCGATGTTAAATATTCCGTTTTCGCTCCAGCCGTGCTCGTCGTCGCCGATAAGCGCGCGGTTGGGATCGGTTGACAGAGTGGTTTTGCCCGTTCCGGACAGTCCGAAGAACAGAGCGGTATCGCCGCTGCCGTCTTTAGCCATGTTGGCAGAGCAATGCATTCCCAGCACGCCCTTGTGCGGCAGCATATAGTTCATTATGCTGAATACGCCCTTCTTCATTTCGCCGCAGTATTTGCTGCCGGCGATAACAAGCAGCTTCTTGTTAAAGTTGAGCAGTATCGCGGCTTCGGAATTGATATTTTCAACCGCCGGATCGAGCTTAAGGCCGGGAGCGCATATTACGGTATACTCGGGAACAAATTTCTCAAGTTCCTCAGCCGTCGGACGGATAAGCATATTGTGCATGAAGAGATTCTGCGACGGATACTCGTTGATGATGCGAATATTAAGACGGTTAACGGGATCGGCTCCGGCAAATCCGTCGAAAATAAATATGTTACGGTTGTTAAGATAGCTCGTCACTTTGCCGTAAATGCTGTCGAACTGCGCGGGAGTGATCTTTTTATTCTCGTTGCCCCAGGCAATTTCTCCCGTGGTGGCTGGCTCGTCGACGACATAACGGTCCTTAGGAGAACGGCCGGTATACTTACCGGTGTTCACGAGCAGCGCGCCGTTGTCCATCAGACGGCAGTCTTCAAGCGAAAGCGCCATCTCGGTGAGTACGGCAGGGCTCAGGTTGCGGTAAACGTTTACCGGATTAAGGATGCCGTGCTTTTCGATTCCGTAAGTTTCCATTTGTATATATCCTCCATAAAATTTATTATCGTTTTTATGCCCGAAGCACAATTTATGTACTTCGAATCCGAGCGGAGATCCGCAAAAGCTTAACCTCCACCAATACGATTATATCATACAACAGTCAAAAAAGCAACCGTTTAGCCTGAAAAGATTTGTTTGTCTGCGACGGTCGATCGTTGCTTTTTATACGAACTTATGCTATACTTATTATATTATGGACGCAATCAACGATATTTTGAAAGACAACGGCTTCGTTTTCTCGAAAAAATTCGGGCAGAATTTTATTTCCGACCGCAATCTGCTCAGAGCCATAGTGTCCGACGCCGGAGTCACGACAGCGGACAGCGTTGTGGAAATCGGCCCCGGCGCCGGTTCGCTTACCCGTGAACTGGCCGGCGCCGCGCTCAAAGTCACGGCATACGAAATCGACTCCAGACTGGCTCCGGTACTCGAAAAGACGTTAGAAGGCGCGGATAACGTTGAGATTATATTCAAAGACGCGATGACCATTACCGACGAAGAGCTTATCGCCCGAGCCGGTCGGGATTATATCCTTGTCGCCAATCTCCCCTATTATATCACGACTCCCATACTGTTCCGCTTTACCGAGTGTCCTTACCCTCCGCGGACAGCCGCCCTTATGGTGCAAAAAGAAGTCGCCGAACGTCTGGCCGCAAAGCCGGGAACCGCGCAGTACGGAGCAATCACGGCCTCCGTTGCCGTAACTTACGACGTTACGGTAACGCGCAATGTCTCACGAAAAATGTTTACGCCCGTTCCCAACGTTGACAGCGCGGTCGTAAGACTAGATCTCAACCCCAAATGCCGTGACGCGGCGGGAGTGCGTAAGCTGATACGCGCGGCGTTTGCAATGCGGCGCAAAACCCTCTCGAACAATCTTACCGCGGCAGGTATAAGCCGGACGGCGACAGAATCGGCTCTTGAGACTATGGGCTTCGCTGCAGATATTCGCGGCGAGCGATTGTCCGCCGCCGATTTTATCGCACTGTATGAACTGCTGAATAAAAATAAAGCCTGACGGTTGAAAAGCTACGACTCGCCGGTTAAGTATTCCGGTTGAAAAAGCCGGCATTGTCTCTTTGCATTAAAAAAAGATCCGCCCGTCCGTATCTGCGATACGCGGCAGCGACGCTTTAAGCGTCAGTATGCGCGTACCGCTTGTCGGACAAACGGATCTTTTTTCGTGTTATACAGTTCCCGTGCTTCGGTTACTTCGTACCGAACAGTCTGTCTCCGGCGTCGCCCAAGCCGGGAAGTATATATCCGTGCTCGTTAAGGCAGCGGTCGAGAGTCGAAACGTACACGGATACGTCGGGATGCGCTTCGGCCACCCTTTTAACTCCTTCGGGCGCGGCTATTATCGACAACAGCTTGATGCTTCTGCAGCCGCGCTTTTTGAGAAAATCTATCGCGGCCACCGAGCTGCCTCCCGTCGCAAGCATGGGATCGAGCACCATTACTATCTTCTGGTCTATACCTACGGGCAGTTTGCAATAGTATTCCTTAGGCTCGAGAGTTTCTTCGTCTCTGTACAGTCCGATATGCCCCACCTTGGCTGTCGGGAACAGGCTGAGCACTCCGTTGACCATGCCCAGTCCGGCGCGCAGTATAGGCACTACGGCTATGGAATTTTCCTGCACCATCTGCTGCTTGGTCTTTTCGAGCGGAGTCTCGACCTCCACTTCGCGCGTAGGCACGTCCTTGAAGCTTTCAAACGCCATGAGCATGGCGATCTCCTCGATAAGCTCGCGGAACTGCTTGGTGCCTGTAGATACGTCGCGCAGTATTGCGACTTTATGTCTTATGAGCGGATGATCGAGAATATTTACGTTGCTGTATGTTTCCATCTTGCTCTCCTTTTTAAGCTACGCTTCCGATCCGGCAGTTGCTCCGGCCTCGGCGTCAGAAGCTTCGTTCGTCTCGGCTGCAGGAGTTTCCTCTGCGGCAGCGGAGTCTTCTTCAGCGGCGGCGTCGGACGATTGGGAATCGGACGACACGAGCTCGCCGCCGTAAGTACCCGAAAGACCAGACGGCTGCTTTTTGTCCTTGGTGACGAGGAACAGCGCGTTCACTATGATACCGACAAAGGTTGCGACAGCAAGCGGCGAGAACGAAACAACGCCTATATCGAGGGTGTGTCCGGTGATTTTAAGGCCCAGTCCTATAACGAGTATCAACGAACACACTATCATGTTTTTGGAATCGGAGAAGTCAACCTTGGCTTCGACCATCGTTTTAAGACCGTTTGCGGCGATCATTCCGTACAGGATGAGCGAGGCGCCGCCGATGACCGGCGCGGGGATCGTCGCGATAATCGCGCCGAACTTGGTGAATACGCCGAGCACTATCGCAAATATGGCCGCAAGCGCGAGCAGGTACGGGTTGTAGTTCTTGGTGATGGCGAGCACTGCGGTGTTCTCGCCGTAGGTGGTGTTGCACGGGCCGCCGAGAAGGCCTGCCGCCATTGTCGCAACGCCGTCGCCGAGCAGCGTGCGATGCACGCCGGGATCGCGCACGAAGTCCTTACCGCAGACTATCGAGCTGGCGTTTATGTCGCCGAGGTGCTCCATGAACGTTACTATTGCAATCGGTACGAAAGCGAATATAACGCCTACAAGGTTTTTATTCCACACTTCGGAACCGAACATCTGTCCCCAGAATCCGAACGATTTTTTGAACTCAGACGGCTGGAAGATCACCCAGCCCGATTCTTTGACTACCGAGAAGTCGACGATGCCGAAGCACAGGGCGCATATATATCCTACGATTATACCGAGCAGAACAGGTATGACTTTGAAAAAGCCCTTTGCGAATACCGAAACGCCGATTATCGTGGCGGCGGTAATGACGGCGGTCACGACGTAGCCGGCCTTAACCACTTGCGTCGAGCCGGCCGCAGCAGCCATATTGTTTATGGCGGCGTCGGCGAGGCACAGACCTATAACGACGATAACCGGGCCTACTACGACCGGCGGAAACAGCTTGCGTATAAAGCCGGTTCCAATCATTTTTATGACGGCTGCCAGTATTACATAAACCGCACCTGTATAGAAGACGGCTATGCATTGCTGAGCCATAGCCACGTTCCATGTGTGCGAGCCTATTTCTCCGGCGCCTCCCATCTGCGTGGCGAGCGCGCTGAGAAAAGCGAAGCTCGAGCCGAGGAATACCGGAACCTTCTTCTTGGTGATAAAGAAGAAGATTATCGTTCCCACGCCGGCCGAAATAAGGCCGACGGCGATGCTCATGTTGCAGAGCATAGGAACAAGAATGGTCGCACCCATCATGGCGAACAGATGCTGAATGCCCATAACGCCGTTGCGGCCGTAACGGAGCATTCTGTCTTTGGTAAAGAAGCTTTTATCCATTTCTTTCTCCCTTTGTATTTTTGGCTTTGCGGACGCTGTCCGAAAAACCCCATCCGAAATATTATATAACATTCTGTCGATATTTGCAAGAAAATACAGCCTGCAAATAAAGAAAGTATAAAATTTTAGCGATCGGGCATAATGCGTTTATCTGTTTACAGGAGGAACAAAACATGAAATTCAACCCGTTTGAAAGCAAGCCGATCAAAATGGAAAAATGTTTCGAAGACTGGCAGAAGCTTTCGCCCGGACCTTACGACAAAAACAACGTCGATCCGTATACGCGCGTGCGCTGTATTCTGATGAACGGCACGGAATTCGAAATGAACTGGTTTATGCACCAGTTCGCGCGTCATACCGACAACAACGACCTGCGGCGCGACCTTGCCATGCTCCGCAGGAGCGAACAGCAGCAGCAGAAAAAAATTTCGGCGCTGAAGCCGATTGACGAAAGCATACTGGAAACTACTATCGGATACGAGCAGCTTGCCGTCGATCTGACCGCCGTTATGGCGCGGCGCGAGCCCGACGCTTATGTCAGGAACACTCTCGATTTCGCGCTGCTGGAAGATTTCGACCACCTTTACAGATACAGCGATCTGCTGGAAATGGAGCACGGCGTCCGCGGCGAAATGCTTGTGGGCGGCTATACCGAGATCATGCCAGGCCGCCCCACTATTTCGGAGCACAGACACCCCCACGACGACGTCCGCCGTTCCATAAACAAGTCGGCCGATCCTCTCACGAAGCTGCAGACGGCCATCATCACTGCCGCCGAACAGCAAACAATGAATTACTATATGAACGTGGGACAGTTCTACACGAGCGAAATCGGCAGAAAACTTTATGCGGAAATCGCCATGATCGAGGAGCAGCACGTCACTCAGTACGAAAGCCTTATGGATCCGACCAAAACGTGGCTCGAGTGCCTCTTAGAGCACGAATATACCGAATGTTATCTCTATTATTCCATGATGACGGACGAAACGGACGAACGCATCAGAAAGATATGGGAAAAACACTTGGAATACGAAATAGCGCACCTGCACATGGCGGCCGGTATGCTTAAAAAATACGAAAAGAAGGAATGGCAGCAGGTAATTCCCGACGGCACATTCCCCGAAATACTGAGATTCAATTCGCAGGCGGCAAAAAACCGCGAATATATCCGCAACGTTCTGAAAGGTACGGTTCAGAATACCGCCATGCTGGAGGATTTCGTTCCGGTAAGCACGCTGCCCGAGGATTACGAATTTTTCAGATATAACGGCACTGTCAACAAAACCGCCGCAAACGTGGCGAGTCACAAGGTGATAGATAATTATATCAACGAATTCGGAGAGGATTACCGTTTCGAGACGGACGACCACCCGATAAAAGCTCTGCGCAACAGAAAAACCGATAATACAGACGTAGGCAGAGTCAGATAATAAAAATCCTCCGCGGCCGTATGACGGCAACGGAGGATTTTTTGTAACGTCAAATTGTTATCTGCTGAACTGGCTGTTGTACAGCGTGGCGTAAAATCCGTTCTGCTTCATAAGCGTCTCGTGATTGCCCTGCTCCACTATGTCGCCGTCGCGCATGACAAGTATGAGATCTGCGTCCTTTATGGTCGACAGGCGATGCGCAATAATGAACGACGTGCGCCCTTCCATGAGTCTGTTCATCGCTTTCTGAATAAGCAGCTCCGTGCGCGTATCGACCGACGACGTGGCTTCGTCGAGAATAAGCACCTTGGGATCGGCGAGAACGGCGCGGGCTATCGTAAGCAGCTGTTTCTGTCCCTGAGATATGTTATCGGCCTCTTCGTTTATTTCGAAGCCGTAGCCTCCTTCAAGCGTGCGTATGAAATGATCGGCGCAGGCGGTGACCGCCGCCGCCTTAACCTCGTCGTCTGTTGCGTCGAGACGGCCGTAGCGTATGTTCTCCATTATAGTGCCGGAGAAAAGCCATGTGTCCTGCAGCACCATGCCGAACTCGTCGCGCAGTTTTTCGCGGTTGAATTCGGTCATGTCGCGCCCGTCAAGATATATCGCGCCGCCGTTAAGCTCGTAATACCGCATAAGCAGTTTTACCATAGTGGTCTTGCCCGCTCCGGTAGGTCCGACGATGGCCACGCGCTCGCCGGCGCGCACCGACGATGAAAAATCGTTGATTATTATCTTGTCGGGATCGTACCCGAAGCGCACATTTTTAAACTCTATGTTGCCCTGCACGTTTTCGGGGCATTTATCGCCCGTTTCCTTCTCCTCGTCCGCTTCGAGGAAAGCGAAGACGCGCTCTGCCGACGCGACCGTAAGCTGAAGCGTGTTCATTATGTTGCCGAACTGCGACACCGGCTGATTAAACTGTCGGATATACTGTATAAACGCCTGAATATTGCCTACTCCGAGGCCGCCGTTGACCACAAGTATACCGCCGACTATGCAGGTCAGAACGTAACCGATATTGCCTATAAACTGCATGATCGGCTGCATGAGACCTGACAGAAACTGCGATTTTCTCGCGGCGGAGGCCAGCTTGTTGTTGTACTCGGCAAACTCGGCGCGGCTGTTTTCCTGCGCGTTAAACAGATCGATAACCTGATGCGCGCCGTACATCTCCTCTATATGCCCGTTCACTTCGGCGAGATACTTCTGCTGCCTTACGAAATGCTTCTGCGAATGTTTTATGACGAGCATTATAAGTAAGAGCGATATTGGAACTATGACAACCGGTATGAGCGTGAGTATCCAGCTTATGCGCAGCATCATTATAAGAACGCCCACCAGCGTGGTGATCGAAGTAACGAACTGCGCAAGGCTCTGATTGAGCGTAATGGAAATATTGTCGACGTCGTTGGTCAGATAGCTGAGCACTTCGCCGTTGCTGACCTTGTCGTAATATTTAAGCGGTAATTTTGAAATCTTGACGTCGATATCGCGGCGGAATCGGTAAGATATCTTCTGCGCGACTCCGGCGAGCAAAAAGCTCTGTACATACGTCAGCGCGCCCGAAGCGCATATAAGCGCTATCATCAGTATCAGTATGCGTATTATCGAATCGATATCTATCTGCGGCTCGTAGTAAAGCGGCAACGACATCAGCCCTTCCAGATATTTTTCGGCTACGTTATTCTGCGCGGAATCGACTTCGTCCGACGGCGCGATCGACGCGAGATCGCCTAACGTGACGTCGTATTTCGTTTTATTCTCCCCCGTCATACTGTTGTACATGCCGGCAACAATCTCGAGCGCGCTATCCATGGACGACACGCCTAGTCTCGAGGGCAGCTCTTCTTCCACGGCGGAGTAAACCTGCTTGCCGAGCACTCCGCTTATAAGCGTATCGGTGGCCTCGCCAAGAATATTCGGTATATTCAGCGTGAGTATGACCGAAGCAATCGCAATCAAAAACGACACGATCATCACCGGAAGACTGGTCCTCATGTAACGGATCAGCTTTCCAAGCGTTTTTTTGAACTCTTTGGGCTTTTCTCCCGGCATCATCATTCCGGGTCCCATAGGACCGCGGCGCGGAGGTCCGGCATGATTATTAGCGGGCATTTGCCAATTCCTCCTCCGACAGCTGTGATCTGGCTATATCCTGATATACGGGACAGGTCTCCATCAACTGCCTGTGCGTACCGTATCCTACCATTTTGCCGTCGTCCATAACTATAATGCGGTCGGCTCCCATAATGGAACCTACGCGCTGCGCAACTATAAATATCGTCTTGTCCCCCAGGTTCTCGCCAAGCGCTTTACGTAGATTGGCATCCGTCTTGAAATCCAGCGCCGAAAAGCTGTCGTCGAAAACGTATATCGGCGCCTGCTTGAAAACAGCCCGGGCGATAGCGATACGCTGTTTCTGTCCGCCAGAAACGTTTGCTCCGCCCTGCGCTATCGGATCGTCGTACTGCTCGGGCTTTTCGTTTATGAACTCGGCGGCCTGAGCTATCTCCGACGCTTTCACCATTCTCCCGTCCGATCCGTTTTCATCGGCGTATTTGATATTGGAAGCTATCGTGCCCGAAAGCAGTACGTTCTTCTGCGGCACATATGCGATGTTGTCGCGCAGCGATTTTAAAGTGAAAGACCTTATATCCTTGCCGTCGATAGTTATGCGGCCGGAGGAAACGTCGTACATCCGCGGCAAAAGCGAGACGAGCGTCGATTTGCCCGAGCCGGTAGCGCCGATTATCGCCGTCGTCATGCCGCTCGCCGCCGTAAAGGAAATATTCTCTATCGCCGCGTTTTCGCTGTCGCCGTACCTGAAAGTCACGTTCTCGAACGCGACGTCGCCTTTGAGACGGCCTGCGTCGGCAGCGTCCTTTGCGTCGGAAATAACGCTTTCGGTTTTAAGCACCTCGTTTATTCTCTTGGCGGCGACTATCGCGCGGGGCATGAGCACAAACACCATCGTGACCATCATAAAAGCCATTATTATCTGCATGGCATACTGCATGAAAGCCATCATGTTAGTCACCATTGTGATGTCCGTAGCATAATAGGACGCAATCCAGACGACGGCTATCGATACGCCGTTCATTATTATCATTATGACCGGCATAAGCGCGCTCATCACTCTGTTGACGAACAGGTTTGTGTCGCGCAGCTCTTTGTTGACGCCGTCGAAGCGCTGTTCTTCCCTTTCCTGCGTATTGAACGCGCGTATTACCATCATGCCGGTCAGCCCTTCTCTGGCGACTAAGTTCAGTCTGTCCATTATCTTCTGAAGCGACATGAATTTGGGCTGCGCCACCAGTAGCAGCACCAGTATGGTGGTTACGAGAGCCGCTACGGCCGCAACTATAACCCATACCAGATACGACATACCGCTGGAATTCTGCACGGCGCGTATTATACCGCCCACAGCCATCATCGGCGCATAAAGCACTATGCGTATGAGCATGATAGTAAACATCTGTATCTGCATAACGTCGTTAGTGCTTCTCGTGATCAACGACGACGTGGTGAAACGGTCGTATTCCGTGCCCGAGAACGTGCTCACTTTATTGAATATCGCCGCGCGCATATCCCTTGACGCGCCAGAGCCGATATACGCGGCAAGATATCCGACGGCAACGCTGCAGGCAGTAACCGCAGCCGAATACCCCAGCATCACCAGGCCGATTTTGAGCACGGCCGTCGTTGCCGCTCCCGTTATCACTTCGTTCATTATTTGCGCCATCTTGTCGGGCAGAGCCAGATCGCACATCGCCTGTACGAACAAGAGCGCAAGAACGAGCAGAATCAGCGGTATATATTTTTTATAAAATCCCGATACCAATACCTGCCTCCTCGTAATTTGCGGCATGGCCGCGCGTAAAAATTTTCATGCTACAATATTTCCAAAGCTCCAAAATATCTATAATAAAATATGCCGACAGAAAAATATCTGCTTAACAGTATATACTCTTATAAGGATAATGTCAACCGTTGATAAAGTCTTAAACCGTGAACAATCTGTGAAATAGGACGTACTGCCCGTTTTTGGTTGAAAAAATTATTATTGTCTGCTATAATTATATTATGTCTGAAAAACGCAGAAAAAAGCCCGCCCGTATTTACGGAAAATACGTTACCGACCGTTCGGAAGCGGAATGTGCCCGTGCGCAGCTCGTTCGGCTTATTCTTATAGTCATAGCCGACGCATTGATGGCGATATCTGTCTTTATACCCAGCGATTCCATGTCATATATGTCGGGCAACGCGAAAGAAGGCTATCCCGGCGTACTGTGGCTCAATACCCTGTATCTTATAATTTTTCTGACCATGCTTGTTACAGCCGTATTTGTAAGCGTGTCCGCCGCGCGCGGAGCTAAATTCGCCGTTGAAACAAGCGAAAAATGCGCGCCGTCGCGCGGACTCGATTCGCGCCTTACGTTCGCCTCGTTCGAGCTCGACTTTCTCTTAAGAGTTGCCTGGAGCGCTCTGCAGATTTATATAACCGTTATGGCTTTCGACTTTGCCGGAGTCGTGCTTTCGGTCATGGCGGTAGCAAGCGCCGCGCTCAGCTTCGCCGTGCGCACTTTCACTTCGCATTTTTACCGCGGTCATACCGTTTACAAGCCTCCCGTGCGCAGCGCTTCGCGCCCGACCTCAGACGAGGATCCGGCTCAAGACTTTTACACGGCCGATTCCGATCTCCCCGAACGACCGGACGGCGCGGACGGGCGCGCGGAAGGCGCCGTTCTCAACGAAGCTTCCGACGAGGCGGAGGATTTTTACGGAGACGGTCAATGATTCCGGAGAAATTCGTCTCGCGCACCCGCGCCCTTTTCGGCAGCCGCGCACAATCGATAATCGAAGCTTTAAGTCTGCCTCCTCTTCGCGCGGCGCGCGTCAACACTCTTAAGATTTCGCCCGACGATTTTTTTCGCATGGCGGGCAGTTTCAGGCGCAACGAGCTGTGCAGCGACGGCTTTTATTTTGACGGTGAGCTGCGGGGATCCGACCCTTACCACGTCGCCGGACTGTACTACATACAGGAAGCGAGCGCGCAGCTTCCCGTTGCGCTTGCCGCCGCCGACATACGCGGTCGGGTGCTCGATCTGTGCGCGGCGCCGGGCGGAAAAACCTGTCAGCTCGCAGCACTCCGTCCGGACGTTCTGTACTCGAACGAATACGTTTATAAGCGCGCGTCAGCGCTGAAAAGCAACATCGAAAGGTTGGGCGTAAGAAACGCTCTCGTGACCTGCAACTCTGCCGAGGACTACGCACGACAGCTTCCGGGATTTTTCGACGCGGTCGTGGTGGACGCTCCTTGCTCGGGCGAAGGTATGTTCCGTAAGGAGCCTGCCGCTATCGGAAACTGGAGCGAAGCCAACGTGGAAGCCTGCGCCCAACGTTCTTTAAAGCTGCTCCTGTCCGCCGCCGAAACGCTTAAGCCGGGCGGAATACTCGTATATTCCACCTGCACGCTGAATTACGAAGAAAACGAGGGCGTAATAGAAAAGTTTATTGCCGCGCGCGATTTTACCGTTCTACCGGCAGCCGTACCGCGCGGCGCGGAAAGCGGATTTCTGGAAAATACCGTGCGCGTACTGCCCGATCGCGGCGCCGGCGAAGGGCATTTCACCTGCCGTATGGTCAAAAATTACGGCAACGTCATAAAACCGCGCCAACCTCCTGTCCGACGCGGATCGCTGCCCAAAGAGACATGGAAACAGATTGCTTCAGTTACGCCTTGGGCCGATACGGCAGAAAAAGACGGGGCGCTTTATCTGGCGCCCGAAATTTACGGTGAGCTCAACTATCTGTCTTGCGGCGTCAAAATTTTCGACGTCGGAAAAACAGCCAAGCCTTACCATTCTCTCGCAATGGCATTATATAAAGGCCAGACGGCCAACTCAATTGACTTTTCGCGCGGAGACAGGCTGCTTAAAGAGTATCTGTCGGGCAGGGAGCTGTCCGATCCGCCCTTCCGCGGCTGGGGTACCGTAACGGTCGAAGGCTTTCCCGTAGGCCTTGTCAAATGCGGCGACTCCGTGAAAAATCATTTGCCCAAAGGACTGTACATTGCGTAAGACGGCCGGCTCAGTCCGTTTTGCCAAATTTGCGCCGCGTGGCTTCACCGCCTCTGAGATGCCTTTCGCTGAGGTTAAAGTCGAGGATTTCCTTTACTTTGAGATATTTCGGGTAATCGAGAGCTTTCAGCCTTTCCGTTACGTCTTTATGTACGGTCGACTTGCTTACCCCGCAGTTTTTTGCCGCGTCCCTAACGGTGGCGCGATGGTCTATTATGTAATCGGCAAGCTCCCGCGCTCGTCTCTCGATGTGGTCTTTCATGATATACCTCGCCAAACTGTCGATAGTTTAAGATATGAGCATTATCGACAAAATATGACCGCTGCCGTTACCCCTCAGCGCAGAAGATCAGGCGAATTTCTATTCTTGCAAATTTCCCCATGGGGCTATGACATAATGCGGCAAAAAACCCGGTATTGCGGTTTTCCGTAAAAATCACTTGATAACCGGTTCGATTTATAGTATAATTATCGTTAAGCAAACTTACGCGGTTTAAATCAGCAAAGGAGAGAAATGTATGAAAAACCTGTTTGCGACGCTTTCGGCGTTAATCGTTGCGGTTCTTGCCTCAGGAGTTTTATTTTTCGGTCGAAGCGGATCCGCAGACGCGGCGGAAACCAAATTTATAGATGTTTATCTGATTGCGGGACAAAGCAATGCCGCAGGCTACTCTTCATTCCCGTCCGAACAGCAAACCTTTTCCAACGTGATGTACGCCGGCGAAACCAACAGGAATATGAGCACGCAGGTACCGTCAAGCAATTACATAAACAATTTCAAAACCTCGGTCACCGTGGGCCTCGGAAGAGACGATTGGCATATCGGACCGGAATACGGTATGGCGGAAGTCTTTAATACCGTTTATTCTCAGGATAATAAGGCTTTGATTTTCAAATCAGCCGCCGGCGGCACCGCCTTACAGAATTTTGATTCGGGAGAAAGCGGAACTTACGGCAACTGGCTCCCCCCTTCGCAGCGCACCGAAAGCAATAAAAACGCTGCGACAGGCGTACAGTACGATCTATTTATCAAAAATTTCAAGTCCGTTTACTCAAAGCTTAAATCGATGGGATACACTCCGCGCGTGAACGGTATGGCGTGGATGCAGGGCGAAAGCGACCGCACGTCGCCAAGCGTTTATAAACAGCTAATCACCGCGTTTATATCAGACATCCGCAGCGATCTGTCCGAAATAGTCGGCGATGACCTTTCGTGTATGCCTTTCGTAATGGGCGAAATTTCCGACTCCTTCTCGAGCGCAAGCGAAACGTCAACAAATGTCGCCTTCAATAATATGCTGGCTTCGGTAGCGCAGTCCGTCGATTTCTGCGCCGTTATCGATAGCGGTAAATACCAGATAAACAACTCTACCGGAATCGTAGGCACCGATCAGTATCACTGGAGCGGCAACGATATGGAAACTATCGGAAAGCTGTTCGGCGAGAAGCTTATGGAGCTCTCTTCCAAGCGGTATGTCAACCTCGACGTATCGCCCGAAGGAACGGTCAAATTCGCTCAAGGCTCCATCGACTATTCGTATTCGGACGGGAACGTTACGTTCACCCCCGTTCCCGACGAAAACTGCAAATTTGTAGGGCTTAAAGTCGACGGCGCGGCTGTCGAGCCTGTCGACGGCGTACTTACCGTAACCGCCAGCGGCACGATCGAGATAGACGCGGAATTTGCAGCGCTGTCCACATTCTCGGTCACATACGATTACGATATCTCCCAAGGCAGTGTGATAAGGCGCGGCAACTACAGCAAAGTTCAGTATGCCGAAGGCGCGGTCGTCATGGTAAAGGTTGAGCCTAAGGACGGCTATGCCGTGGAAAGCGTCAAATTCAACGGGACGGGCATGACTTACGACGAGACGGAGGGCGCTTACCTCTCCACCCCCATTACAGCCAATTCCGTAGTTTCCGTCACGTTTACACATGTCGGAACGGACGAACCCGTTACCCCGCCTTCCGAGGACGCCGACACTCCCTCCACCGAAAAAACGAACGGCTGCGGAGGTCAGGCTGCTGCGGCAGCTGCGGCTGCCTCCATAGCATTTATGGCGCTGTTCGTAAGAAAACCCAGATAACGTTATGTAATTTCAATGTATTCAACGCGCATAAAAACCCCTTCCGGCACTCCGGAAGGGGTTTTTATGTTTTCCCGACACAACAGACTAACGTCCTTATTAAATTTTACTTGTCGGTTTCGCCGGGCAGATATTCCATCGGATCGACATAAGTTCCGTTCTTCTGCATCTCGAGATGCAGATGCGTTCCGTCAAGCTGCTCGATCATCATGCTTTCGGCTACGGTGCCTATTACGTCTCCCGTCTTGACAGCGGTGCCTTCGGCTATTACGTTTTCACCGGCGAGCCCTTTATAAATGCTCACCAGCCCGTCGTCGTGGGCGACGGTAACGACGGTACCCTCCAAAGTCGAATTGACTACGCTCTGAACCGTTCCGTCGCATACGGCCATTACGTTGGCGCCGGCGGACGCCGCAAAGTCGACGCCGTTATGGGTGCGCCACTGATTGAGCGTGGACGAATACACCAGGCTGTCGAGAGCAGCACCTTTTCCGATTGTGTATTCGGCAAGCGGCATACCGAAAGTTACTTCGGGAACCTCCACGTCCACCGACGGCCCGGGACCGGGATCGACATTCGCCGGAGTTTCGGGAAGAGTGAACACCAGCGTCAGCGTGATCGCTGCTGCCACTATTAAAAGCGCCGTTCCGAATATTATCGGATACATATAACGGGCAAAAAAGTTCTTTTTCGCCTTTTTGTCGCTTGTGCCGGACTGATACGTTTTCATAATCTTGTTTACCTCCGTAGACAAGATTATTGACAGCATAAAAATTTATATACATAGGAAATAAAGATTTTTTTATTTTAAAATTACCGCTTAAGAGACTCTTCGCTGCCGCCGGTCACCAGTCTGTAATATCTTCCGTGCTTTTCCATAAGCTCTTTATGCGTTCCTGCTTCGGCTATGCCCTTGTCCGCTATAAAGAGTATACAGTCGGCCTTTCTTATTGTGGACAGCCTGTGCGCTATAACGAAGCTGGTTCTGCCTTTAAGCACGGTGTCGAGCGCTTTACGGATAAGCTCCTCGGTCTCGGTGTCTATGCTGCTTGTCGCCTCGTCGAGAATAAGTATGCGCGGATCGGTAAGCAGAACTCTGGCAAAGCTCAGCAGCTGCCTCTCGCCTGCCGACAGTCCGGCGCCCATCTCGCGGGTAGGCGTGTTATAACCGCTCGGCAGCTTTTCTATAAAGCTGTCCGCGTGCACGGCTTTGGCCGCGGCGATACATTCCTCGGCGGTGGCCTCAGGCCGCGCATAACGGATATTCTCCAGAATGGTTCCGGAAAATACAAAGCTGTCCTGCATCATTACACCTATCTGGCTTCTGAGAGAATGAAGGCTTACGTCCCGCACGTCGTATCCGTCGATTTTGACCGCTCCGCCGGTAACGTCGTAAAACCGGCTCAGCAGATTGACCACGGTAGTCTTTCCCGCTCCGGTCGGTCCCACCAAAGCGATCATCTTACCGGCAGGAACGTCGAGATTGAAGTTTTCCAGAATATTTATGCCCTTCTCGTAAGCGAAATCGACCGATTCGAAGGTTACCCGTCCGGAGATCTGAGGAAGCGTCACGGCGCCCTCTTTATCGTATATCGAAGGCGGCGTCTCGGTCATTTCGAACACGCGTTCGAGATTGGTGGTAGCCGAAGTAAGCTGCTGAGCAAGCGACGCGATATTGTTAAGCGGCGCGGAAAACATTCCCATATACGTTATAAAGCTTATCAGCTTTCCTATAGTCAGGCCGCCAAGTCCGGCTCCGCTCAGGGCGAAAAACAGCGTTACTCCGTAAACCGCCATAAGTCCTATATAGAAAAACCCGTCCATGGTGGGCCACATGAATTCGTTTATATGGATAACCCTCTGCCACGACAGCTTGCAATGTCTGTTGAGATCGTCGTTTACGGCCGCGTTGAACGCGCTGCGGTTGAACGCTCTCGTGATCTGATTTCCTTGAATATTTTCCGCTATGTAGGCTGTACGGTTGCTGCTTTTATTTCGGACGTAGCGCTGGCGTTTGGTAAGCGTGCGGCGAAGGAAAAACAGTATAACGCCCATAGGAACGACAGACGCGGTCACGACTCCCGCAAGCCTGTAATCGAGGACGAAAAGCCAGACAAGTATAAGCAGAACTTTGGACGACTCGACAATAATATTTACGACCGCCGTGGAAAAAATGTCAGCCAGCTCGTTGAGATAGTTTGTGAGTCTTACCAGAATCTTTCCTGCCGGACGGTTATCGAAATAATCGAAAGCCAGCCTCTGCAGACGTATAAAGCTGTCGCGGCGCAATTCGGCGACAATTCCGTGCCCCGTTTTGGACATAAAGTATGAACGGAAAAAAGTATATATCACGTCCGTCAAACCTATCATTGCCCATGCGGATATGAGAATTATGCCGACCTGCACGAAATCGAGACCTGCATAGCCTTTCTGCGAAATGACGTAATCTATTATAAATCTGTTAAGCAGCGGCGGCACGAGAGCGACGAAGCACATGACCAGCATTACGGTCATCATGCCTATCAGCACTTTTCTGTGCGGTTTGATGAAATGAAGCGTTTTTTTAAGCGCGCCGCGATCAAATTTGTACTGCAACGCCTCGTCTTCGAAATAACGGTTCCTGGCCATTACAGCAGCGCCTCCTTCGCCTGCGCGTCCTGCGCCGTAAATGTGTCGTAATATCTGCCCTTTTGCCGCATAAGCTCTTCATGCGAGCCGCGCTCGACTATACGGCCGTCCTCGAGGAATATAATCTCGTCGCACCCCATTACGGACGAAGCGCGGTGAGACGCAATTACGAGCGTCCGGTCGCCGTAATTCTCGCTGAGATTTTTAAGTATCCTGCGTTCGGTTTCCAGATCGAGCGCGGAGGTGCAGTCGTCGAGCAGAATGACGGGCGCGTCTTTAAGCAGCGCGCGCGCCATCGAAAGGCGCTGTTTCTGTCCGCCCGACAGACCTATGCCGCGTTCGCCCACGATCGTTTCGTATTTTTGAGGAAGCTTTTCTATGAACTCCGCCGCGCCAGCTATCTCTGCTGCGCGAACCACGCTCTCCTGCGGCGCATCTATATCGTAAAGCGCTATATTCGATTCGACGGTATCGGAAAACAGAAACACGTCCTGGAACACTATCGAGAACAGGCGTCTCACATCCTCCACTCTGTAGCTTTTTATTAAATTTCCGTTAATCCGAACCTCGCCGCCGGTAGCTTCAAACAGTCTGGGAAGCGTCTTTATAAGCACGCTTTTCCCCGCCCCGGTCTTGCCCATGATGCCCAGTTTTTTACCGTAAGGGAGATCGAGATCGACGTTATGTATCTGCTCGTTGTCGTCGAGGCATACGCTGACGTTGCGAAGCGTTATATCCGGATTACCCGATATGGGAACGGCGCCCTCCTTATCCTCTATCACGTTTGCGGTATTGAGAAAGGTAAACATACGGTTACCGCATATCATCATGTTCTGTATAACGCCGATATAGTTTACTATATTTATAAGCGCCGGATTTATCATTCCGACATAAGTTAAAAACGTGGAAAATTCGCCTACGCTCATTTTGCCGTTGACGGCAAGTATGACGCCTATTGTGATAGAAGCTATATTGACCGCCTGCCCGAGGAAATTAAACAGCGCCTGATAGGACGCGACCGTCTTTGCGTGCGCGACGTATGCGTCGCGGTAAGCCTCGTTGACTTTGTCAAACTTGGCAAGCTCCACGTCCTCGCTGGAAAACGCGCGTATGATGCGCACCCCGTTTATATTCTCGGAGATCATGGTATTGAGATTGACGGCGCGCTCCCTTATATTGGAGTACAGCCGCCGCAGTTTTCTCGTGTACCTGACGGTGGCGCAAGCGGATATAACCGCAAGAGCAAGCGGGCAAAGCACCAGCCACGGATCTATACGCGTCAAAAAAAATACTGCCAGAGTAATAACGAATATCTGCTCTATCAGTATTGTAAAATTGAGCACATAATTATCTTTGATGACCGTCGGATCGGAATTGCATATGCTGAGAAGATCGCCCGACGTATATCTGTCAAGGACAACGGAATTCTGCGAAAGCATTTTCGCAAAAACTCTTCCGCGCATACGGTTCTCCATGCTCAGTCCGTAAGCGTGACCTAAATTCCAACGCACATAGTGCGCTATGTATCTTAAAAGGGCAAGCGACAGACAAACTGCGGCGATTCGTAAAAACATCGTTACATAATCGTCAGCCGCCAGTCCGTTCAATAAAAAGTTAAACGGATTGCTCTCGTTAACGACCGGAGTCTCGCCGAGAGCCGGATTGATTACTCTGTCGATTATAAGCTGCGGTGCCTGAGGCAGAAGATTGAGACAGACATCGCTTAACAGCGCTAACAGTATGACCGTTATCCAGACAGGCATATACCGCCTGGCGAACACGAAGGATTCCTTCAGAACGTTCATAACAAACTCCGGTATTTGATAGTCTGTTAAGTTTACTACCTCGCTTGTTAAAAGTCAACCGTTAACAGGGTATATTCGTAAAAAACAAAAAATTATTTTTACAGATCGAGCAGCGTAACGGCGCCCGATTCCCGCGTCTTTTTCATATCGATTACCCGCTGATTGCGAGATCCTCTGAACGTGAGCATCAAATCCCGTTCGGCCAGCACGAATCTGCCGTCGACAAGCACGTCCGTCTCGTCAAGCAGCGCCTCTACGCCGGCGTTTTTCCGGGCGGTTTCGTTCAGCTCTTCCAAAGTATAGCCGGTATAACACCAGACGTTCATGTTATGCTCATGCACCCAGCGGCACAGAACGGCAAGTTCCTTTGCCCATACGAACGGCTCTCCTCCGGAAAGTGTAATACCGTCCAAAAGCGGATTTTTTGCGATAAGCTCGGTTATTTTTCGTAACGTGAACTGATGCCCGCCTTCAAACGGGTGCGTGGTAGGATTATGGCATCCCTCGCAGCGGTGAGGACAGCCCTGCGTAAAAATCGTCATTCGTATCCCTTTACCGTCCACTACGCTCTCGCCGACCAGATCGGCAAGCCTTATTTCGACATCAAGCTCTTCAGCGTTCATAAATAACTCCTTTATTAAACAAGCCGCCGGCATAATGCCGGCGGCCGTATGCGAAACTTGATTACAGTCCGTGCTTTACGCGATCGCGCTCTTCTGCGGCTTTGGCGTTATTGAAACGGTCAAGAGTGCCGACAAGGTAACCGGTAATACGTCTGATGCGCTCGAAATTGCCGTGCTCGTCTCCTTCGTGACGTCCGCACTTAGGACATACTTCGTCGATGACTCCCGTGTAGCCGCAGTAAGGATCGCGGTCGACGGGATGATTTATCGAGCCGTAACCGATATTACATTCCTTCATAAAGCGTATGACCTTCTCGAACGCTTCGACGTTGTTGACAGTGTCTCCGTCAAGCTCGATATAAGAAATGTGTCCGCCGTTAGTAAGCGCGTGGTAAGGCGCCTCGATGCGTATCTTATCGAACGCCGAGATCTTGTAATAAACCGGAACATGGAACGAGTTGGTATAGTATTCGCGGTCGGTGACGCCCTGAATAATGCCGTATTTCTTCTTGTCTATGCGCACGAAGCGGCCGGAAAGTCCCTCTGCGGGCGTCGCGATAAGCGAGAAATTGAGGTGATATTCCTTGCTCGCGTCGTCCATGCGCTTACGCATATGTCCTACTATCTCCAGACCGAGATTCTGCGCCTCTTCGCTCTCGCCGTGATGCTTGCCTATAAGCGACTTGAGCGTTTCGGCAAGACCTATGAATCCGCACGTCAGAGTACCCTGCTTGAGCACCTCTCCCACGCGATCCTCCGGACCGAGCTTCTCGCTGCCGAGCCATACGCCCTGTCCCATAAGGAACGGATAATTCTTTACCTTTTTCTGCGACTGAATACGGAATCTGTCCAGAAGCTGCGCGATTACGACGTCGATGACGTGATCGAGCTGCTCGAAGAACAGTTCTACATTGCCTTTCGACTTGATGGCGAGTCTGGGAAGGTTGACGCTGGTGAACGACAGATTGCCGCGGCCGGTCACTATCTCGTTGTCGGGATCGAACGTATTGCCTATGACGCGGGTACGGCAGCCCATGTACGCGATCTCGGTTTCGGGACGTCCCTCGCGGTAATACTGCTTGTTGAAGGGCGCGTCGATAAACGAGAAGTTGGGGAACAGCCTCTTCGCGCTGCAGCGGCAAGCCATTTTGAAGAGATCGTAGTTGGGATCTCCCTCGTTGAAGTTGATTCCTTCCTTAACCTTAAAGATCTGTATCGGGAATATGGGCGTCTCGCCGTTGCCCAGTCCCGCTTCGGTGGCGAGAAGCAGATTCTTTATAAGCATTCTGCCTTCGCTCGAAGTGTCGGTGCCGTAGTTGATCGACGAGAAAGGAATCTGCGCGCCGGCACGCGAATGCATGGTATTGAGGTTGTGTACAAGCGCTTCCATCGCCTGATAAGTGGCTTTTTCAGTCTCGGCTACCGCTCTTTCAAGCGCAAACGCCTGAGCCTTTTCAATATCGGCTTTCTTTATACCTGCCACCGTCAGCGCTTCCGCTTCCTTGGCGGCGTAGCCGTTGTTGTTGTCGAGAACCGGCTTTACCTCTGCCGAAAGCGGCTTATAGATTTCGGAAACGTATTTCCCGATATCCATGCCGGCTATAAGCTCGAGCGCTTTTGCCATGTTGTCGCGGTAATTTGCGGCATACGTTTTGGCAACGCCCTTCGACAAAGCGTAATCGAAATTGGGTACGCTCTGGCCGCCGTGCTGATCGTTCTGGTTTGACTGAATGGCTATGCACGCGAGCGAAGCGTAACTGCCGATATGATTAGGCTCGCGCAGGAAGCCGTGTCCGGTGCAGAAGCCGCCGGTAAACAGCTTGTCAAGATCTATCTGACAGCAAGTCGTGGTAAGCGTGAGAAAATCGAGATCGTGGATATGTATATCCCCGTTCTTATGCATTTCGCTGTGTACAGGATTAAGCACGCACAGCTCGTAGAACTGCTTTGCCGACTCCGATCCGTATTTGAGCATCGTACCCATAGCGGTGTCGCCGTCGATATTCGCGTTGTCGCGCTTCATGTCCGACTCGCGCGCCTCGTGGAACGTCAGCTCGTCCATGGTCTTCATAAGACGGGTGTTGGATTCGCGTATGCGCGTGCGCTCCGCACGGTACAGTATATACTCCTTGGCGGTACGCACCAGACCGTTCTCGATAAGCACGGCTTCTACCTTATCCTGCACCTCTTCGACGGTAGGAATATAATCTGACGAAAACTTTTCGACGACCTGCTCCGCCAGCGTTTCCGCGCGCGAAGAATCGTGTATATTCGCAGCCTTGAGCGCCTTGTCTATCGCGCCCGCAATCTTTGAGATGTCGAACTTTACTCTGCGTCCGTCTCTTTTAATAATCTCTTCCATACCGTAACCTCTCTTTGTAACATTAATTTTCCCCGCAAACCAGTACACAATATATTGATTGGTTTCGGCGTTCATTCAGCCTTTGACCACAACATATTGTGGTTCTCCCCCGCGAGTAATATGATTATACATCTGCTGTACTGCGCTTGTCAATACTTTTTTACTAAAAAAAATAATCTTTATTTTTTAAAAAAAGGTCTAAATCGCTTGACAGAAAAATACGGCGCTGTAAGCCCCGTATTTAAGTTGTAAGGCATGGCGTAAGCACCGCACAAATGCGGACGTTAACGTCGGCAAAGCCTTAAAATTCAAATTTAATTATACTTCTATAACGAATACAAAAGCTCCGGCAATCCGTCAAAGCGGCCGTCCTTTTTATACGCGTCGTAGACGATCTCACCCTGATCGAGTACGATGGCGCGGGAAGCGAGAAATTCGGCTTCCGCCACGTCGTGAGTCACCATTACCACCGCTCCCGAAACGTAAAGCGACGCGGTCAGCTCCAGCAGCCGCTTTTTCAGTCCGAGATCGAGGCTTTTAAACGGCTCGTCCAGCAGCACGGTATCGGCCTTGACGGCGAACGCGCGGGCAAGGCCCACTCTCTGCGCCATTCCGCCCGACATCTGGTAGGGATAAAGCTTGCCGTCGACGCCGCACGATTTTAAAACTTCCTGAGCACGCCGTTCGTCTACTCCGGCATATATAAGATTTTTAACGGCGGTGAGATGCGGAATCAACCGCGGTTCCTGGAAAACGTACGAAACGCGCCCCTGCCCGGTAACTTCGCCCGAGTCGGCGACCGCCGTTCCCGCGATTATATTGAGAAGTGTGGTTTTGCCGCACCCCGAACGCCCCATTACTGCGGTTATCTCGTCGCCGAAATCTATGCTCAGCGAATCGTAGACCATTTTGTCTCCGTAATATTTTTTTATGCCGCGTATCTGCATGGCGCACCTCAGCCGAAAACAAATCCGCGTTTTTTGAGCGGAATCTTTATCAAAGCGGCAAGTCCTTCAACGATAAACCCTATTATCACCGCGGCAAGAGCCACCGCCATAAGCCGCGCGGTCTCCAGAGCAACGTTTGCCTGCATCAGCAGAATTCCCAGACTGGACGCGGTCATTGCGAGCGCTTCTGCCGCTACCACAAGCTTGACTCCCAGCGACAGAAATGTCGCCGACGAGACGAGCGGCGGAGCGAGCGACGGCACATAAAGCATTGTAAACCGCCTTAGCTTAGGCACGCGGTAGACGTCGCTCATCTCGCCCAGCCCGGCGTTTGCCGAATCTAGCGCGGTCTCGAACTGCGAGTACATTGTAGGCAGCATGACAGTTACCGCCACAAGGACCGGCGCAGTACGCGCCCCCGTCCAGAGCAGCAGCAGAAATATCACCGCCATTGTCGGAACGCTTCTTACCGTCGTCATTACCGGCGACACCAGTCTGCGCACGGGTTTTATTCTCGCGGCCGCCGCCAGCAGAACGGACGCCGCCAAACAAACGAGATATGCGACGACAGCGCGCGCAAAAGTATTGCCCGTCCCCACCCAGAACGCGCGGGCTTTGAGCAGCTTCACAAATGCCGCGGCGGTTTCGGCAGGCGTCGGCAGCAGCAGACTTTCTCCAGTAGCCGCGGCGGCAACCGCCCAGACCGCAAGCATTAAGGCCACGGCCAGGACGGGATATATAACGATTTCCGCCGCTTTTTTCATCCTATGATATAAATTGAATCATCGGGCAATTTTCCGCCTACGCTGGACGCTATCGCTCCGGACGCCACGTCTTCCGCCTCGAGATCGAGTATAAGCTGTATATAAGCGTTTATATCCGCTTTGTCCTGCTGCGTAAGGGCCGCGCCGGAAATATTGCAGCGGCGCGCGGTCTCGGCAGACAGCGACTGTATGCTGGCGGCGACGCCTTCGGTCATGTGCGCTTTTACCAGCTCGACAGCCTTGGCCGGATTTTCCTCCGCAAAATTCTCCGCGGCGGCGTATGCGGTCACAAAAGCGTCCACATCCGATTTGCGCGCGGTGTACGTCTCGTATTTGACTGCAAGCACGGCCTGCGGAAATCCGTAGGAATTTCCGTCCTCAGCCTGTCTGTACAGCTCCTGAACGTCGAGCATTTCAGCGTCCTCTATCGTTGCTACGGCATTAGTCGCGGCAGGCTCGCCCAGCAGTCCGAACGCCGCTTGTCCGGCCTTTACGGCTTTTATGACCGAAGGACCGTCGGCATAATATCTGATGCCCACCTTTCCGCTTACCGGCGCGTCGGCGATCGCATAATCAACCGAATTGCTCTCGAGTATGTACCTGAGCACAAGATCGGGGGTCTGTCCCTGTCCTATCACGCCCACCACGCTGCCGACAAGATCGGCAAGCGTAAGCCCGTCGCCGCTTCCCACGCCCACGATGAACAGATTTCCGCGAGTAGCGCCTGCTATGATACGGTAATCCTTACCCTTGTTGAAAAGGTTGACTATAGCGTTTGTAGGCGCGATTACAAGATCGGCTTCACCTCCGGTGATCTTGGAGCCGATAGTGTTGGACGCGACGACCTCGATATCGTAGTCGGAATTTTCCATAAGTCCCGAAAGCGCAAAAGCGGGCGCTCCGTCGGGCGCAAACACTTTAAGCGGCGTTTTGTTTGAGGGACCTTCCGTTTCAGTGGTATTTCCGTCAGTAGCTCCGCCGCCGTCAACCGGATTGTCCGTAGTCTTATCGGACGCACAGGCGACGCCGAACAGCGCGATAAAAAGCGCGATTACGATTGCCAAAATCTTTTTCATAATATATTCTCCTTAAAAAATTAATAACAGATACAATACCGGCCTCCCCGCCGGGCGCTCCCGCAGAATAACGCCGATTCAGACGTCTTCCTTACGGAACAACGCCTTTGCAGTAACGCCGCTAAGTGAATTAAGCTTGCCGCACAACGCGTTGATCAAGTCCGCCGGCGCGTCTATAATTACGCTTATAATGCTCACGCCGCGCTTTTCGTAGGGCAGCCCCATGCGCCCCACTATATACTTAGCGCATGATGACAGCAGCGCGTTAACCGCTCCCGCGGCTGTCTTATCGGATACGATTATTCCTATGTGCGCCAGTCTTTCATTGTTTTCATTCATAAAAATTCTCCTCTTGCGGCAAAGGCAAAAGGAGAATCACACGAAATCCGCGCTTTAATATCTCTATCAATCGCGGGAAGTTATTTCCTTAGGCACTTTGCCGTCAGCAATTAAGCTTTCGGTTCAGTTAATTCGGTAAGGCAGCACGCCGTCCGCCAATCAGTCCTCAGAAACGGCTTACTCCGCTTCTTCCGGCTCCTGAATCTTATCTCGGTTACGGTGCGGCAGATTAATCTCCAACGCTTTCCCTTTGGCGTAAGTAACGATCATGCCGACTGCAATCGCGAGCACTACTGCCAAAACGTAAATATAGAGCAACGGTATATCAAGCGTGTTGCGCGCATAGGCCGGAGACTGTATAGTGCGTATCGCGTTTGAAGAGTACCGCTCGGTAAAGTAATCGTATACTGTCTGGTTTACCGTATTTATATAATTGAGACAGTTGGCTTTAAGCGCAATCACTTTTTCGGCGGCAAGCGTCAGTATTTCCGCGTCGGTCGGAGTGGACGCGTCTTCAAAAACGGTCTGCAATCTTCCGTAGCGGCGCTGTCGCTTTGTAACCTCGCTCAAACGGAGAAGCGTTGCCGACAGCTGGCTCTGCAGCTCGTCGTATCCTTCGCCGAACTCGATAATGACGGTATTGCTTGTTCCGTTTGCGGTACTGGTTGTCTCGGTATTAGGCTTATAATTTTCTATCTGTGTCTGTAACGAAGTGATTTCGTTCTCGATAGTCATCTTTTCGTCGCTTAGCTGCTGCACTATCTCGCCTATCTCGCTTGCAGCAATGGTTTTATCCTTGGCAACTTTGTCGTTGAGGATAAACAGGTAGAAAGAGTCAAGCTCTTCGCTTAATACGCTGTACATCGATTTGAGCGCCGCGAAGGATTTACCGTTTGAAGCAACATAATTTGCGTCCACTCCCGATATCGAATCGACGTAGCTGCTTATCGCCGACAGCTGGGTTTCGTAACGGATATAATATGAAATGTATTCCACATCGTCTTCGAGATCGAAATCGTCCGCGACAAACGCCGTCCTGTTCGCGTATCTTTCGGTAAAATAATCTCTGTACGCCGACAGTACGCAATCGAGAAGATTAAGCGCCTCGCTTTTAGTCAGTCCCAACTCGGAAAACCGCTCTATCGAAATATCGAAACGCGTAGGATAGAACGAATAATTCAACAGCTTTGTCTGCGCTTCCGTATTGCCGGAGGCGGCAAGATACTTAAGCTCCTGATATCCGGCGCTGACGACGTCGGAGATGATAACAGAGTCGCGCAGATCGGCCACGACCGGAATTTTGTTTTCCAGTCCGGCGTTTGCGATTGCCGTCGTAAGAACCGTATTATTTTTTATCTGACTTTTGTCGAACACGGTGCCGTTGGGGTCAAGTCCTTCTTCGATACCGGAGTATATAAACTCGATGCGCGCCGTTACCGAAGGGTTGGGATGCACATACATCTTGATCGGTAAAACGATCAGACTGACCGCGACCGCAACAATTATAATATATATGAGCACCCTTAAAGCCGACTTCTTTATAAGGCGTCCTATGCCGGCAAAAGTAATTTCACCGCCGGAAGGCAAATTGTCGAAATTTTCGCCCATAACACACTCCTGTCGTCTGTATGTATGTAGTATACCACAAACGTTTGAGAAAATCAACTTTTTTATGCGGAATATGTTTGCGCGCCGCCGTTTTATGTGGTAAAATGTTCAAGAGGTGCTTATGTCTGAAACGCAATGTAAAATTTACGGTATGGATTATCTTTACGCCCTTTCCGTTGCGGCCGTCAGAAAGTCGGAATACTCCTCAGACGTGAAAGAAGGGCTGAAATACTCGCTCAACTGTTTTTACCGCCTGTACGGCGGGCAGGACGAAAACTTTTCTCCCGACGCCGTCAAATGCGGGCTTTACGAACTTGTTTACCGCATCGTATGCCTGAAAGCGGCAACGACCGAGCTTAAGGCCATGTGGTATATCTATTTCCCCTACGTTATTCTTGCCGGAGCGCCGCACGACGAAGGAATTTACGCCGCGCTGAAAGACGAGCTGTGCCGCAACGAAATATACGACGCCGTTCTTAAATCAAAATATTGCGAGATGGTGTTCGACAGCGACGATGAGGCGCGCTCCGAAGGTATAGATCCGCTCGTCATAGACTGGTACGAGCCGTTCAACGCCTATAAATTTACCGAAATCGACGGCGAAATGCGAATCGTTTCCGCGCTGAAGCGCGAACTCGTTCTGCGTAATTTCGATTATACCGCCAGATTTGCCGAGAGACTGCTCAGACTGTTCCCCTCCTCGGGAACCCTCATTCTGATGTACTCCGCCGCCGTCACCGGCTCGCTCGAGGGCAAATCCGCGCAGGAACGCGTTACGATAGTTACGGATCTCATGGAATTTATCGAAGCGGTTAAATGGAATCATCAAATCCAGCCGGAGCTGTGCTACTACAGAGGACTGTGCCTCATCGCGCTCAGGCGGATAGACGAAGCGGAAGAATCGTTCCGCACCTGTCTCGAACTTAAACCCGGCTACGAGCCTGCGGAGCTTATGATTCGCGCAATCAGACGGTTCGACAGCTGAAATTTATAGGTCGGAAAATAAAATTTACAGGGAGAAAAACTTATACAAAAAGGAAGCGCCAGTCAATGCAAAAGATCAGGCGCGCAACTACCATGTCGCAAAAAACGCCGACGGAAAATGGCAGGTAAAATTTGCCGGCGGAAAAAAAGCCGTTAAACTCTTCGACACGCAGGCGGAAGCCATCGCATATGCGAAAAAACTTGCGCACAATCAGGAAGGAAATATTTCCATCCATAAAAAAGACGGAAAATTGCGCAAACAGAAATATTGATAGGAAAAAGTTCCGATAGGCGATATTTTAATAATCCTACATATGTAAAAGAGAAACACCCCCCTCACTCCGTATGAGCGAGGGGGTTAAATTCTTTCAATTCAATTTCTTTTCCCCTTTAACAAGCGTTTAACCACATAAACAACATAATAAATCAGTAGCGGTAAAAGTTTACAATATAATTTTGTAAAATCCTCTATTACATTATCTTCTATAAAAATAAAATTAACTCTCCTGATCTTCTGGAAAACATATTTCCTTTATAGAAAAACATTCCCTATTGTTTTATTAAAAATCACTCCATTTTTCCGCATCCAATTTAGCAAGCGACCCCCATGAATTACCGATTTGAGGATTGCAGAATAGCATATTTTTTTTCGAATCAACAATCCACTCCTGAGTATATATCGATAATGTAATCGCATTTTCAGAATCCGGCGAATCAGATTTAATATATTTTATCAGCCCCGTCTGTTTACTTTTATTCCTTTCATGTCGTTAAAATCTATCTGCACCGACGTTTCCTCCGTTTTACCGAAAAAAAGATTCGCCTAAAATTATACACTGTAATATCTGCAAGTATTTACATTTAAATTATAATCGCATTTCTTAATGCTGTCAATTACACGCCTATCCAAAGTTACTATCCGTACTCAGATTTGAAATATCTACTCATACTTGGCGAGGTACTTTTTATGTGCTGTAACACAACCAAAATTACGTCAACATCGTATCGCTTAAATAGATATAAGAAAATTTCAGCATGAAAAAAGGTCAAAAACCAAAGTTTTTGACCTGAAATTGCTTATTTTTACTCTTATTTCCGACATAGCAAAACCAGAGTCTCAACGTGGCAGGACGCCGGAAACATATCGTAAGGTCTGAGCGTTTTTATGCCGAATCCGGAATCGGTCAGGATCTTCACGTCGCGCGCAAGCGTCGGCGGATTGCAGCTTATGTAAATGATCTTTTCGGCTCGGGCGGCCGCCCTCAGAACGCGCTCGTCGCACCCGCTTCTCGGCGGATCGAGAATAACGCAGTCGTCCTCTTTCACCGTTTCGGGGAGAACGTCGGCGCAATCGCCGCGTATCACGCGCATATTTTTTATTCCGTTAAGACGCACAGTATTTTCCGCCGAAAGCGCGGCGGAAGGATCCAGCTCGACTGCGACCGTCTCCCTGCATTTTGCGGAAAGAACGGCCGTAAGCAAGCCGGCTCCGGCATAGGCGTCGACCACTCTTCCCGTTCCGGCTTCAGCGGCCACCGCGGAGTAAAGTTTTGTCCTTATCCGGTCGTTGACCTGAAAGAATCCGGCAGGATGCACGTCCATGAGTATTCCCTCTACGGTCACGGGCGGCAGCGAGGAGATTCTGTAAAATTTTCCGCAGAGTATAACGTTGTCGTTTCTGCGGTTCTCGTTAAGATAAAACGCCGCTTTGCGCGAAAGCGCGAACTGCAGCGGCGCAAGCAGGCTGCGGTACGCCGGCAGCGAAGCGTCGGTAACTACCAGAATGAGATAGAGATTGCCGGCTATCTCCCTCGCGACGATATGCCTGATATCCCCCGTTCCCGTTTCCTCGTTATATCCGCGCAAACCGTTTTCGGTCATGAAGCGCTTTATAAACGCCACTAAAGAGGCGTTCCATTTAGGCTGCAGCAGACAGTCGTCCGTCTCTATTACGCGGTGGGAATTGGGCGCGAAAAAGCCTATTTCCGTCCGGCCTCCCGTCTCCCTTACCGGCATTGAAAACTTGTTTCTGCACCGCGAACGCACCGACGCGACGGTCTTTTCCGGCTGCACGGCCATGCCCGCCACTTTTTTAAACGTTTCGCGGAGCTGCTCGCGCTTATACGCCAATTCGGCGTCGTAGGTCATGTGTCTCAGCGCGCAGCCGCCGCATTTGCCGGCAACGGGGCAATCGGGGCTGACGCGGTCGGGCGACGGAGTTATAACGTCGATCAGCCGCGCGTCGCAGAAGGTCGGACGGCTGAAAACTATACCGGCGCGCACCCTCTCTCCCGGCAGCGCGCCTTTGATAAACACCGTTTTCCCTTCCACATGAGCGATTCCTTCCCCGTGTATGCCGAGATTGTCTATCGGGCATTCGATTATATCGTTCTTGAGCAGCTCCATAGTTAAATTATACCCCGACGTACCGAGTTTGTCAACACGAGCAAAGCGAAAACGTCCGCCGCCCGACGCTTTATTTGCGAAAGGCGGCCGTTAACGGCAAAACGCTTGCGCGCATGAACAAAATATTATATAATTGTCGCATAAGAAGTCCGATCGGAGAATTTATGCCTGAAAGTATAATTACAGTCGAATCGCTCGAAAAAAGCTACGGCTCCGTGCAGGCGGTGCGCGGCGTCTCGTTTACGGTAGAACGCGGAACTCTGTTCTCTTTTCTCGGAGTCAACGGCGCGGGGAAAAGCACCACTATCAACATTCTCTGCTCGATTGTGAAAAAGGACGCCGGAAAAGTCAGTATCTGCGGCTACGACCTGGACGGACAGCCGGAGCAGATTAAAAAGCGCGTAGGCGTGGTGTTTCAGAACGGCGTGCTTGACGACCTGCTTACCGTAAAGGATAACCTTGCCGTCCGCGCTTCTTACTACGGCATAAGCGGCGCTTCGTGGCGCAGACGTCTCGACGAGCTGAGCGAAATGCTCTTTTTGCACGAGATACTCAACCGCCCCTACGGCAAACTGTCCGGCGGACAGAAAAGACGCGCCGATATAGCCAGAGGACTGCTCAACTCGCCCGAGCTGCTCATACTCGACGAGCCCACGACGGGACTCGATCCGCAAACCCGCGCGACGGTGTGGGAAATCGTGACGAAGCTTCAGCGCGAGCAAGGCATGACGGTGTTTCTCACCACCCATTATATGGAGGAGGCCGACGGATCGGACAAGGTGGTCATTATAGACGACGGCGCTATCGCCGCGGCGGATACTCCGGTCAGTCTGAAAAACAGATATTCGGGAAACGCCATGTTCGTTTACGGCGACAGCACCGCTCTTACGGCCGAGTTCGCTTTAATCGGAATAACCGCCGCTCCCGTAAAAAACGGCGTGCGTATCCGGTGCGGAAACGCGCAGGAAGCGCGCGCGCTGCTTGCCGCCCACGGAGAGCTCTTTTCCGATTTCGAATTTATCAAAGGCAGTATGGACGACGTTTTTCTTGCGGTTACCGGCAAGCGCGCCGAAAGGAGCGGCTTATGATAATGCATATGCTGTTGCGCCAGACCGCGCGTAACCTTAAAATTTTTCTCAAAGACAAGGCCAACATCTTCTTTTCGCTTCTCGCGCCCCTGATAGTGTTAGGACTGTATGTGCTGTTTCTCGGGCGCACGCAGACCGACGTATTGCTGTCAGCGCTGAAAAACGCGGGCTTTGCCGGAGGCGAAGACGAGATACGCGCTTTCGCCGACTGCTGGATGCTGTCTGGAGTCATGGCAAGCGCGTGCATTACCGTTCCGCTGTGCGCGTGCGGAGTCATGGTACAGGATAAAAAACGCGGCATTTGCGCAGACCTTGCCGCCTCTCCCGTTCCTTCATGGCTTGCGCCTGCGGCATATTTCCTGTCTGTCGTGGCGGCGGGACTTGTCATCTGCACGGTCGTGCTTGCGATATGCCTCGTCTGGCTCGCCGTTTCGGGCAGCTGGGCGTTATCCGCTACGCAAGCGTTCGGTCTGCTCGGCAATCTCATTCTTTCGGTGCTCTCCTCCTCCACTCTGCTCGTCTTCGTAGTGGGCTTTTTGCGCACGGAAGGCGCGTTCACCGGTCTCAACGTAATCCTCGGAACCATGATAGGCTTTCTCATAGGAGCGTATATGCCCGTTTCAATGTTTCCTAAGAGCATACAGTATTTTACGCTGATAGTTCCCGGCAGCTACTCCGCAGGAATTTTCCGCAACTGCTTCATGAACGGCGCGCTTGACAGAATAGCCGATAATATCTCGCCGCAGTTCGCCGACACCCTTATCGAACAGTACGCGCTTAAGCTCGACTTTTTCGGCCGGCCGATCGGCGTTTATGTTATGGCAGCCGTACTTGCCGCGTCGGTGCTGATATTCGCCGCTGCAAACCTTATAGCCGCCCTGTTACGGAGAAAACAGATAATGCGATAAATTTCGCCGGAATATTAAAAGGACGCAACCGCCATGAAAAAAATCGAGAGTTTTAAAACCGACCATCTAAATCTGCTACCCGGGCTTTACGTTTCGCGCAAGGACAGCCGCGGCGGAGTAACCGTCACCACATACGACCTCCGCTTCACCGCGCCCAACCGCGAACCGCCCTTGGATCAGGCCGCAATTCACACCATCGAGCATCTCGGCGCGACGTATCTGCGCAATTCCGAGATAGCGGACGACGTGGTGTACTTCGGCCCCATGGGATGCCGCACCGGATTTTATCTGCTGCTCTTCGGCGAAAAATCCTGTAAGGAAGTCTGCCGCGCGGTCAGGGATACAATGAATTTCATAATTCGCTTCGACGGTGATATACCGGGCGCGTCCCCTGCCGAATGCGGCAACTGGCGCGAGCAGAATCCCGATACCGCAAAATATTATGCCGCGCGCTATCTGAAGGAGCTCGAGCACGAGAGATTCGAGTACCCGTCCGCAAAGGACTGAAGCAGCCGTAACCGTCAGGCGAATTGTTAAATTAAAAGTAACGCTTAAATACCGTAATCCGCAATAAAATACCACGCAATCATATTCCACGCACGCGCAAAAAAGCCGGAGAGAAATCTCCGGCTTTTTATGCTGTTCGGTTTCAAACCGCACAATCTTAAAACTTTCCGTTACTCGTCGAGCGAGCGTTCTATCGAACGTATAAAAGGACATTCGTCAAAAGCCGCTTTTATTCTCTGCATATCGAAGTTACCGGTTACCCGTATGTAAGCGATGCACTCGCGGCCTGTTTCGGTGCGCGTCATGTTGATTTTGACAAACCGCTGCACTCCGAAAATACGCTTGACCTGTTCGTTTTCGTCGCCGTCGCAGGTAAACCGCACGCGTATGAGCTGGACTTCTTTCGTGCGGAAAAGTTTAAGCGGCAAATGGAGAATACACTGCAGAATTATGATAAGCAGCGTAGAGGTTACCGATAGAATATACATACCCGCGCCTACGCACATACCGACGCCGGCCGTAGCCCATATGCCGGCGGCAGTGGTAAGTCCGCTCAGCGCTTCTCTCTTGTACAGTATCATGCCGGCGCCGAGAAAGCCTATGCCCGAAACGATCTGCGCGGCAACGCGCGACGAGTCGTATTCATTAATGTCGGAAAATCCGTACTTTGACACCAGCATGATAAGACACGCGCCTATGGCGACTATTGTATGCGTGCGTATTCCGGCCTCTTTGTAACGCATTTTCCGCTCGAAACCGACCGCAAAGCCGAGCGCGGCGGCCAACAGTATTCTCAGTATGTATTCAATTTCCGGGTTCATATCTCTCCTTTAACTGTTCCATAATGCGCGGCAGCCGGTGGAAACGCCTTCCGCTCCGGCGCCGAGAGCCGTTATTACGTCCTGTTCCGTTTCGACCAGCCCTCCTGCTATAATGGGAATACCGGCCTTGCCGACGAAGCTTCTGATCGCTTTGGGTATTACGCCCGGCATAATTTCGGCGTAATCGGGCTTGCTCTGACGTATGCTCTCCAACGCCGAAAGCACGGATTTAGAATCGATTATAAAAAATCTCTGCACCGTTCCGAGTCCTGCGTCTTTAGCAATGGAAATCATCAGATTTTTTGTGCTGATAATGCCGTCCGCGCCGCATTTCGCCACAAATTCGATGCCTCGTCTGTCCTTACCTATGCCGTCGGCCATATCGATGTGCACATAAATTTTCTTGCCGCGCTTTTCCCTGATCAGTTCGGGCAAAGTAATCAGATCGGCTTTGAGCATAAAGACCGCTCCCACCGAAGTGCATACCGCCGCGCGGAATTCGGCGTCGCTGCGGACGGCAGCTATGACCGGATCGGAAAAATCGAGCACCGATGCGTCCTCCTTATTGTTTCTTTATCGAATACGGTTTCGTGGCGACCAGATTTGCGCCGCGTTTATCGATATTGGGAACAATTATATCACCGATTGCCACATTTGTCAATACTTTGACTTTCCGGATAACGGCCATGATCTCGAATATGTCCGCTTTGCGTACCGGCCTGTCGGTTTTGACCGAAATCATCTCGTTTTCGCCCCTTACAGAACCGGTTACTACGCGCACGGGATCGGTAAGCTCCGCCACCGCGTAAGCCTTCCCTTTCGGACAAAAATTTCCGGTCACCGAAGTAACCTTATCGCCGTCCGTCACTACGGTAACCGTACAGCCGCGCGGACATTCTATACAAGTAAGACTGCGTTCCATGATCAACCGTTCACCTCCACCGAAATCCTTACCTGTCCGGCGTTCGCAAGCGTTTCGGGCTTGACCGTTACGCTTTCCATCTCGCCGGGCGCGACGCCGATTTTACGGTATTTTTTCACATCGTCGCCGCATTCGACGTTTACAGTAACGTTTTTTAGCGCGGCGTTCACTCTGAAATACAGCTTCTGCGGCTTGCCGGCATTGCGGTTTATCCGTTGAGGCAGCACATAAGAAACGTAATCGCCCGGCACGGCTGCTATCATCGATTTTTCGTCGCGGCCTTGCAAAACGTACCGCGCGGCGGCGGCGCCGGCAGTCTCGGCCTCCTCCGACACGAAATCGACAAGGTCGTGGACGTGCAGAACGTTGCCGCACGCAAAAATGCCTTCCGCTTCCGTCTCGCGGTCGGTATCGACGTCGGCGCCTTTGGTGCGCCTGTCGAGCGCTATCCCCGCGCGCTTGGTCAGCTCGTTTTCGGGAATAAGTCCTACCGAAAACAGAACGGTATCGCAATCGAAGTGTTTTTCGGTGCCGGGTACAGGCTTCTTTGCGGCGTCGACCTTGGCTATCGTTACGCCGGTAACACGCTCGCGCCCTTCTATCTCGACAATGGTATGCTCCAGATACAGCGGTATGCCGAAATCGTCAAGGCACTGCACGATATTCCTTTTAAGTCCGCTGGAGTGAGGCATTATTTCGCACACGCACAGAACTTTGGCGCCCTCGAGCGTCATTCTGCGTGCCATGATCAAACCTATATCGCCGGAACCGAGTATGACCACGCGCTTACCGGGCAGCCAGCCCTTTATGTTGACGTATTTCTGCGCAGTGCCGGCGCTGAACAGTCCGGCAGGACGCGTTCCGGCTATATTAAGCGCTCCCTTGCTGCGCTCGCGGCATCCCATGGCCAGAATGACCGATTTGGCCTCAAGGGTGAATATGCCCGAAGTATTCATGCAAGTGACCTTCTTGTCGCGCGTAAGATCCGTTACGAACGTATCGGTGGCTATCTCTATACCGCGTTTATTCACCTCGTCTATAAACTTATGCGCATACTCCGGGCCCGTAAGATTCTCCTTGAAACGAGTCAGTCCGAATCCGTTGTGTATGCACTGTTTGAGCACTCCGCCCGGCTCCGATTCACGCTCGACTATAAGTATGTCGCGCGCGCCGGCGTCATAAGCGGCGACCGCAGCCGCAAGCCCCGCAGGCCCGCCTCCGATTATAACTATATCTTTTTTCATTTTTCACCGCCCGTTATAATGTACGATTTTCCGCCGTTTTTGGTAACGCGGTCGAAGCTGAGCCCGTATTCTTTCTGCAGAACGTCGAGAACGCTTGGCTGGCAGAATCCGCTCTGACAGCGCCCCATGCCGGCTCTGGTGCGAAGCTTAACTCCGTCGATCGTTCTGGCCGGAGGATTGGCTCTGACGGCGTGAAGAATCTCTCCCAGCGTAACGCTCTCGCACCTGCATATGATGCGCCCGAACTCGGGCTGCTTTTTTATGAGCGCGTTCTTTTCTTCCGTCGACATATCCTTGAAGAATGTTTCGGGCAGGCGCACCGGATTGAAATCCGCTTTGGCGACTGCGCCGGATTTTTCCGCTATATAAGCCGCCACATATCTCCCTATTGCCGGCGCGCTGGTCAATCCGGGCGACTCTATGCCTGCCACGTTGAACAAGTCGTCGGCTGCCGCGCTCGGCTCTATCACAAAGTCGTGTCTGTCGCAATACGCTCTCGCTCCGGCAAACGACGTTACTGTGTCGCCAAGCGGCAGGTTGCGGCACATTTCGCCTGCTTTCGAGATAATTTCTCCGAAACCGTTGCGGCGTATCGATACGTCAAACTGTTCCTCTTCGACCGACGTGGGGCCGAGAAGTATATTGCCGTCTACGGTATGCGTGACAAGCACTCCCTTTCCTGCCGCGGTAGGAACGGTAAACAGCGTGCTGTTTACAAAGTAAATGCGGTCGAGAAGAACATACTCGCCTTTGCGCGCATGAATCTTAAACGAATGATCGCCGAACATTGCCGCCACCGCTTCGCTGCCGGCGCCGGCGCAGTTGACACAGTACTTTGCGGATACCCTGCGTCCGTCCTGTGCAACAAGTTCGCGCGCGCCTGCTGCGCCTTCGGCCGAAACCACTTTAAAATCGGTATACAGCTCCGCGCCGTTGTCCATTGCGTTTCCGACCGCCGCGATAGTAAGTCCGTAAGGGCAAACTATTCCGCCGGTGGGCGCATATAACGCTCCGGCTACCGTTTCAACGACGTTCGGCTCCCTCTCGCGCACCTGTTGCGCCGTGAGAATTTCAAGCCCTTCCACGCCGTTTGCCTTGCCGCGCTCCGCCAAAGCCGCGAGCGCCGGAAGCTGGTCTTCCTTAAGCGCCAGAACCAGCGAACCGTTACGCCTGAATTTGACGCCCAGTTCGCGGCACGTCTCTTCCATAAGCGCGTTGCCTTCCACGTTAAACCGCGCTTTGAGACTGCCTGTCGGCGCGTCGAAACCGGCGTGGACTATGCCGCTGTTCGCCCTCGAAGCGCCGCTCGCCACATCTGCCGCGGCTTCGAGAATAACGGTTTTCAGCCCTGCGCGCGTACATTCTCTCGCGACAAAAGCGCCGATTACGCCGCCGCCTATAACGGCTACATCATACATTATACGCATACCTCCCACTGTTCGGACGGAGAAAATAAAAAAGCCGCCAAAAATCGCGCCGTTACACGCTCCCGGTGCCGGTCAAACGGCTCTGCCGAAAGCGGATAACGACACGAAAATTTGCGCGACTCCGTTTCTCCGCTGCGAATTTATATTCTTATGTATACAGTATACAACCATTTTATACGGTTGTCAAGAGCTTGACAGGTATCGGAAAAACCTAAATATACTTTTCCGCCGCAATGCAATCGGTTTTCGCACTTTACCGTTATCTTTTGTACTTTTTATCGGTAATATTATCTATTGCGATTACTATGGCGATAAGAAACGGCATATCCTCTTCGTTTGCTTCAAGCTCGAACGCGTCTCTGATTATAGTGATTTGTCTTCTGACCGAACCGAACGGCTGACCGTTTCTGAGTATGTTCGCTCTTAAGCTGAAAAATCTTCCGTCTATCTTGATTTCGTCCTTATATCCGAGAATGAAGTATTCGTTGTGAATGTTGAACCATTTATCCTTTACAGTGCATATCTTATTCTTGTCCGCGTCGTATATGTAAGCTTTATGCACGAAAAAATTGAGCCATTTATTCCTTATCTTAAACAGCTTATTGCCGTCAAGATCGCACACCCATTTCACTCTGGTCGGGCTGAATACTCTGCCTTTGACGCGAAAAACAGATTCCTGATTCTCATTGAGTACCGCCGAGCTTCCGCCCACCGACATCAATTTGTTTTTAATGTATACTTTCATTTTACCCTCCTATATATTTTGAGATCAAATATCCGGCAATTACCGCTATAGCAACCCACGCAATCAGTTTAAAGACGATATGCACTGCCCAACGTCTCTTAGCCGTTTTGTCGACCTCATAAGCGTTGCTGATCTCTTCGTACTCGTTCTGCGTATCTATTTCAACGGCTCTGCCCTTTTTGGTCATAGTATTAAAGCGAACCATTATCAGGTTTGCGTCCGCGTCGCCAAGCTTTACGGAAAACGCGCAATTCATTGTTATGCATTTTCTGTCATAAGGCGGCTCGAATATTCCGAACACGCTTACGATAAACGAAATCAACGCGTACAGCCACCACAGCCTGCCTTTAAGCTCCAGTTCGCGCGAAAAGGAAATCTGTATCTCGTCTTTCTCCGTCTGCAGCGCGGCCTCATACGAGCCGAAATCGTTCTTTTTGCACTTGATTACCTGCCCGTCGACGTAAATGTTGGGAATTACCTTGGAATTTATTCCTATAAATCTTAAATTTACCGTCTTCATTTTATCGCCTCCGCCGCAACAGCGATTATAAGCAGAATAACCGCCGCAATCACAAGCACCGCCAAAACGATTCTGCCGGTATGTTTTGTGCGCTTATCGGTAAGAAGCAATGCCAGTGCGAGAACCGATCCGATTATCGTAATCGACGCGAATATTTTAAAATTCTCCAGAAAAAATCCGGAAAGCTGTGCCGAAACCTCAATGATAGATCCCAATACGCTCATAAAACCGGGCGCTATAAGAAAAATAAGCCCGAGCGTTGATACGATCACGATAGCGCCGATCAGAAATGTGAATATAAGGGAGAGAAAAGACAGAGCGCCGCTCAGACAAAGCACCAATCCCAATATCGAAATATTAGAAAATATTTTCCCCAACCTGATTAAAAATGTCCTGAATTCGTTTTTTGTAAGTGTTGTGGTATGTTCCGGCAGCATATCAAACTCCTTATAAAAACATTTATTATATATTAAATTATATAGTATTTAATGATTAAAGTCAATAAAAACCGATAATATTACTTTTTTTACCTGTTTAAATTTATTCTTTTCGACTGCGCGAACCGTATGCGCCGATTATCCCTTGAAATACGTTGATAACTGCATAAGCTAATAACAGTACAAATTTTGAAATATGAAAAAAATTGAGTGAATATTCATTGTATGATGATTTGGAAATTAAAGAAAGGTATACTAGGTTTAGAACTCCCGATTGGGAAGAGTTAATTTCTCAAAGTCCCGGCAGGGTGAAATATGAATATATACAAGCCTGATAAACGAAAGATTCCCCGAAGAGGCAACGCAAAAATAAGAAAACAAACTGAACAATTTCATCCGTCGTTTCCAATCTCGCCGTTCCGTCCTTGACCAGTACAACGTTTAATAATTCCATCGCCGGCAGTATTCCGTCAAAATGCGGACTGTGTACAGTATAGCCTTTCCACGGCTTATCCTTTTTCCAGAGCGCGTTATACGGTTTCAAAAAATCTGTTTCGTCATGTAAGTCGTCCGGTATGTTGTCCCCTACTATCCGTTTTAATTCTGCCGCAAAACAATTCCGTCCATTTTCTTTATCCGTACCCATGATTACACTTCGTATTATACCAACAGCTTGACGAAGCAAGTCCAGGCATTTGAGAAAGAAATAAGAGCGCTTGTTATGCCGTTCGGTATAAAACCGGCATTTATTTCACGAAAAAAAGACTACTTTGACGCAAGTGCCGGCGCCCAGCTCGGACGTCAGGGAAATTTCGGCGTTATACAACTCGCAAATATGTTTTACGATAGCCAGTCCCAGTCCCGTGCCGCCGGTCGCGCGCGACCGCGACTTATCCACGCGGTAGAACCTTTCAAATATTCTGCTTTGGTGCTCGCGATCGATGCCTATTCCGTTGTCGCTGACGGTAAGAATCGTTCTGCCGTCCTCGCTCCTGACCGATACGTCTACCGAACCGCCTTCGTTATTGTAGCGTATGCTGTTCTCCATCAGATTCTTTACCAGCTCGTAAATATGCTCTCTCTCCGCTCTGACCGTTCCCGATCCGGATACCGTCACGGCAATACCCTTATTTTCGGAAAGCACTCTGAGGCTTTCGGCAGCCTCTTTGCACGTTTCCGCTATATCCGTATCGGTTAACGCTCCGTTTACAGAAGTAAGATTTTCAAGACGGCTCAAGTTAAGCATATCGTCAATCAGCGCGACCATGCGCGAAGTTTCTTTGCCGATCTTTTCGGCATAAAGCCGTATTTTGTCGCGGTCGTCGCTCAATAGGATCATTTCGTCGAAGCCTTTGATCGCGGTAAGCGGCGTTTTAAGCTCGTGAGAGGCGTTAGCGAAAAACTCCAGGCGCATTTTTTCATTGTTCTTACTGGCGGTTATATCGGTAAGAACAATAATAATCAGACGGTTTTCGGTATAACTGACGGTGCACAGATACCATTCGCCGTTGATTTCCATCTGGAAAATACTGTTTCTCTTGTGCGCCGCGCAATCCTCCGCAGCGGAAAGAAAATTCCTGTCGCCGGTTAAAACCCTGAAATCCTTCCCCTCGCATCTCTTTACGCCGAAAATGCTTTCCAGTCTCCTGTTTGCCGTGGTCACCTTAAGCTGTTCGTCAAGTACGATCAGCCCGTCCGAGATATTGTTGAGAATATAGTTGAGCTTTTCTTTTCCGTCCTCGGAGCTCTGAATACTCTTTTCCAGACGTTCGCCTATTTCGCCGATACGCACAAGAATCTGATTGATCTCGTCGTCGCGCTCGGCAGGCAATATCTTTTCGTAAACGCCCTGCTCTATGCCTGAAAGCGCGGCTTCGACTTTTTTTAGCGGCTTAAGAACGTTTCCGCTGAAAATCAGCGTGGCGATAAGGGACAGCGTAACGGTAGCAGCCAATATGAGCAAAGCGGCCGGAACTGTCTTGCGGACATACGAATTTATGCTTTCGACAGTAACCGCCGCCCTTATAAAAACATAGCTCTCGCCGATGTCGACTTTTTCGGCGTAATACAGCATATCCACGCCGAAAGTATCGCTCTTCCTTATGCAAATCGCCGGAGTTCCGTTCAACGCGGCTACGATCTCTTCGCGGCCGAGATGGTTTTCCAAGCCGGATACATCGGACCGGTTGCTGTCGGATATAACGTTTCCGTCAGCGTCTATCACGGTTATGCGCACCCCGTCATCTACGGTCGCAAACCCGTCGGCGCGGTAATTGGCCGCATATATTTCAACGACGTCTATAACCCTTGCTTCGGCAGTCTCGTACCGTTCGCTGCGCGTCACAAGGATCCCTAGCACCGACATCAGCGCCAGAGCCAGAGTGACCAGCGCCGTATTTATAAGTATAAGTCTGTATTTCATATGAGCATATATCCGACTCCGCGCACGGTCTTGATCTCGTTTGCCGCGGCGGCTATGGCTTTTCGCAGGGTGGCGACGTGAATGTCAAGCGTTCTGGTCTCGCCGCAATAGTCCTCGCCCCATACCGAACGGAATATGTCCTCTCGCAAAACGACGTCGGGAGCGTTTGCTACAAGCAGTTTAAGTATTCCGTACTCCTTTAACGTCAGACTCACCGCCTTGCCGCATACGATCGCCTCATGACGTTTATCGTCTACGGTTATATCGCCGTAGGTTATACGGTCTTGTCTTTTGCCGTACTTTCTGAGGTTCGCTTTGACCCTGGCAATCAGTTCAAGGACGCCGAAAGGCTTGGATACATAGTCGTCCGCGCCCATGTTAAGCCCCTTTACTTTGCTCATTTCCTCGCCTTTGGCCGAAACCATTATAATGGGAATATCTTTTGTGCGCGCGTTGTTCTTTAACGTATGCAGAATGCTGTAGCCGTCCTCGCCGTCAAGCATTATATCGAGTATGATAAGCGCCGGAAGTCTGACGTCGAGCGCCGAAAACAAATCTCTACCGCCGACAAAGCATTGCGCGGAATATCCTGCGTCTGTCAAAGCGCAATCGTAAAGCTCTCTTATGCTCTCTTCGTCGTCGACAGCGTAAATCAAACTTTTATCAGCCATGATTCTCCTACCCCGTTTTGCGGCAGCCTGTAACGGCATATTCCGCCCACTCTCCGATATTTACGGCATGATCGGCAATACGTTCGAGATATTTTGCAATCATCATAAACAGAATTGCCTGATCGGCGTTTTTCCCGTTGGCTCTGATCAGTCCGACAAGATCCGATTTTACCGTGTCGAACAGCGCGTCAATCTTGTTATCACGCTCGTCAAGCGCCCGTGCCAGTTCGAGATCTCTGTTGATATAACTCTGCACTCCGTCCTTGACCATTTTTATAGCCAGCTCCGCCATTA
>CASFJH010000033.1 GCA_949294845.1 uncultured Bacillota bacterium
GTAAACGGAACGGAGGAGAGCGAGTCAAGCGTAAAATACGGCGCGGCTGTCACGGCTCCCGCCGACCCCGTTAAGGACGGCTACACGTTTGACGGATGGTTTACCTCGGAGACGGGCGGCGAAGAATACGAATTTACCGTAATGCCGGCACAAGACGTAACGCTTTACGCGAAATGGACTGAGAACGAGGAGCAGCCTTCCGAGCCCGACGGCAGCGACGGTGAAACAGGCGACGCAGATCCCGACGGCAGCGACGGTGAAACAGGTGATTCCGACGGAGGCAGGAAAAAAGGTTGCGGAGGCTCGGCTTACGCAGGTTCGCTCGCGCTGGGAACTATTGCTCTTGCGGCGGCAATATTTATGACAAAACGCCGTGCGCTCAGATAACGACTTGCATATTTAACTTCAAAGAGAGGAGCTATGAAAAACGTATTACTGGACACAGACATAGGAGTTGACTGCGACGACGCTGTGGCGCTTGCTCTTTTACTCAAGCTCGAGAGAGAGGGCAAATGCAGGATTTTGGGCGTTACCGTAAGCACTACGCGCGAGGGCGCGTCCGCTTCGGTCGAAGCGATTTGCCGGCATTACGGGACGGAAAAGCCTATCGGGGTTATGCGTCCGCCGGCGCTGACGTGCGACAGAATCAACGCATACTCGCTGGCGGTAAAGCAAAAATATCATACTGACGACGTCGACCGCGACGCGGTGGATCTCATGAGAGAAAAGCTGGCCGCGGCCGACGGGCCGGTGACTTTGATAGCGATAGGACCGCAGACCAACGTATGCAGACTGCTCAAGAGCGGCGCAGACGGTTGGTCGGAACTTGACGGAAAAGAGCTTGTCCGCAGAAAAGTGGACTGCCTGTGGGTAATGGGCGGAAGCTTTAAAGAGAATTACGGCGCCGTGGGACTTAACCCTTCCAGACCGATATGCGAATGGAATATCGTTCAGGACGTGGCGTCGGCGCAGTATGTGGCGGAAAACTTTCCGTGCGAGACGGTGTTTTCGCCGCATGAGGCGGGCAGCAGAATTTTTACGGTAATGCGCGATGAGGACAGTCCGGTATGGTATTCTATGCTGAAATTCGCCGAATACAACGCTTTTCCGGTCAAGCCGGATTTTCTGCGCGAAAGCTGGGACCCCGTTACCTGTCTTGCCGCGCTCGAAGACTGTTCGGACTATTTCGATATTTCGGGATACGGTTCGGTATCGGTCGCCGCCAGCGGCGAGACCAGTTTCAGAGCGGGCGACGGGCGGCAGCGCATACTGCTGGTTAAAGGCGGGTTTTCCCGACTGTCAGACAGAATAAACGCAATGATCGAATAATTTTTAAAGAGGAAAAACTATGCTTAAAAAGATTTTAGCCGCAATACTGGCAGTCAGCCTTTGCTTATCCGTGTTTGTCGGATGCGGGGGAAGGTTTGACGAAAACGAGATCGAGTTTGTCGTATACGGCTCCGATTACGAGGTCAGTACTTATACCGCGATGGTCGACGCGTTCAACGATACATACGGCAAAGAGCACGGCATAAAGGCGTACATCACGCGTAAGAATTCAGGCGGTTACAATACTTACATCCAGACGACCGCGTCCACCAAAAGCGGCCCCGACGTATATCTTATAGTCGAGGACAACTTCAAGCGCGACGTCAACGCCGGAATGATAGGAGAGATAGAGGCCGAATTCAATGCGGTCACCGATATCGACGTCAGCGATATTTACCCCATCATGACCAACCGCCTCAGATACAACAAGTATAACAACACTTCCGACGCGTCCGATCCCATATACGGACTGCCTATCGATACCAAACCTACCGCGATATTCTACAACGAATCGCTGTTCGAAGAGGCGGGCATCATCACCATAAGCGTGGACGAAGAGGATATTGAGGCGTGGAATAACAACGAAATTCCCGACAACCGCGGCAAATACAAGCGCGATTTTCCTCAGCTCGAGGGCGTTACCGTTCCCGCCAAAGGCTACTACCGCAGCCGCCGTCCGTATGTCACTTACGGCGACGTCAAGATTCCCTGGTCGATCCCTTCGCCCGATGAAATTCTCGTGTTCAACAACCGTATCGCCATGAACTGGGACGAAGTGGAGGACATCGCCATGCTTTTCACTCCGCAGTACAACAGTGCGGCAAGGAATTTCGGCAACGAGCTTTTCGGCAAAACTGAAGGCACGCAGTTCGGGTACTTTACCGAATGGTGGTTCAATTACGGCTGGAGCGTGGGCGGCGACTGTCTGGAAGATCTGTCGGGCAACGGCGACTGGAACTTCTCTCTGCTCGACCCCAACACCAATTATATCGTCAACGAGGGCAAGACCTATATCGGAGAATATACGGGCAAAGCTTATACCGCCGGCGAAACTTTGGAGTTTACCGACAAAATGAATATACCGGCAGGCGAGCTTCTCGTCGCCGACGGAGAGGGCGGCTATACCTACAACGGTCAGGCAGTAGGCAACCGCGAAGGGCTGGACGCGCTCGTCGCCGACGGCACTTTGAGCGAGCTCCCCTCAACGCGCGAAGCCTTTACCCGCTAT
>CASFJH010000034.1 GCA_949294845.1 uncultured Bacillota bacterium
CGCGACTTTGACTCGATAACCGAAGTTTTTCCCGCGCTTTACGGAACGTTCCGCCCCGACGCCGTGCTCTGTTCCAACGACGTAGTGGCGGCCGCGGTGCTTAAGTCATGCCGATCGTCGGGAATAAGAGTTCCCGACGAGTTGGCGGTGGTGGGACACAATAATTCCATGCTGGCCAAATGCACCGGCCCCGAGCTTACGTCCATCGACAACGGCGTTGACGTATTGAGCCGCGTGACGGCGGACAACGTAATTTCGCTGTTCTCCGGCAGCCCTTTCGACGAAAGCTTCCGCATCGATTTCAAAATAGCGCGCCGAGAGAGCTTCTGAGCCTACTGCCCGAAATAATCGTCGTTGTCGCCTATAAACGCAACTATCTCGTCATACCCCACTTTTTCCTTTATGACAAGAAACGTCTGCTGCAGCGCTTCGTAATCAGCCATAATATCGTTTGTATCTCCTGCGGGAAGCGTCGGAGTAACGGTAAATATCCCGGGGTTTGAGGCGGCTACGTCCGTGCTGAAATCTTCATACTCGGGAATCTGCGCGCACAGCATGGGAATAAGCGTTTTCACAGTCTGGTAAGAAACGTCGTCGCCTTCCGCAGTCCGCACAACGTACCATACTTCCTTCATTTCTATGTCGTATCTGCGCGAAGGGTTACGCAGCGTAAAACCGCCTACTGTCTTTGCCTTGAAAGGTGTTGAGGAGCCGTTGACGTATACGGTATCCGCATTGAGTCCGTTCTGCGCGTCTTCCACCCTGACCGTTTCAATACCAGTGACGTCGCAGAGCATGAACCACAACGTATCATAATCGATTAATTTGACGTTTTCCCTTACCTCTCCGCCTATAAATTCCCCGGTAACCGAATCGTATACTTCCTCGTAGCCGTTTATGAGCATATCGTCGGTCTCGCGCTTATCGGACATAATTATCGTTTTTTCGGCGTTGCTTGAAATGACCGCCGTGGTCTTGAGGGCTGCCGAACCCGTGCCCGTTATCTCGCGCATATATCCCGTCACTGCTGCGCCGTCGCGTACAAACTCTATTTGTTTTAAAAGCCCAGCGCCGTTGACTGTCGCCTTGTAGGCGAATTTGAGCGAGGTGTCGTCGGCAACGTATTTTAAAGCTACTCCGTCGCTGAGCTGTATCCTGCAGGCGCGTTCGCCGGTCTCGCCGTTGTAATCCAGCCTTATCGATACCGAAGAGTTGCCGGCAAGCATTACGCTTTCGTCGCCGTTTAGCATGATTTTAAAACTGATGCCGCTTACCTGCCCCTCGAACTGAGCGTAGTCGTCAGGATTATCGTTTATAAAGTCCTGATAGATTTCTGCAATAAGCCCGCCCGCGGAAAACACGCCGTCTGCAGCCGAAAGCACCGACGTCATGTCGATAAGGCCTTCATAAAGCACGTTCATCTGTTTGCCGACAGGCCGCACAGCAATTTCCGAAACATCGGTAAAAGCCGCAAAGCTTTCCAGTCCGCCTGCCGGCACGGAATCGTAAGCCATATTCTCGGGCGCAAACGATTGGGGCATAAACGACCACGGATCGGGACGATCGGTCAGATTTGCCACTATGGTCGACGCCACGTCGAGAATAGTGTAAATTTCAAGTTCGGCAGTAAGCGTAAGCGTGTTGTAATTGGCGCCGCTTATTTCCGCCTTAACAATGTGCGTACCCGCTTCCGTCACCGAATTGCCGGTATATTTTACTTCCGCGCCTTCCGGCAAAACGCCCGAAATCTCTATCGAATGAGCTTCGCCGTCATATCTTATCCTTTTGTCCTCTAAGGTTATACCGGTAAAATCGGCTTTTTCAATCACGAGTTCGGCAGTAAGCGTAAGCGTGTTGTATCCGTCATTGCTTATCACGGCCTGTGCGTCGTATGTACCGGCATTTATCCCCTTATTACCCGTATACTTTACATCCGCGCCCTCCGGCAACGTACCGGTCAAGACTATCTCGTGCTCATGCCCGTCGTAAACGACCGTTTTGTCATCAAAAGCGATTTCGGTAAACTCAAGCAAAGTGTCTTCGCCTGCGGACGGCTGCTCCGATGCGCAAGCGGCAAAAGCCGTCATAACCGCAATCGCAACAATTAAAACAATAAGTCTCTTCCCGAATCTTTTTTTCATGCTTTTCTCCTTTTTATTTATATGTACTGTTTAAATATCGTCACATATTTGCGTGCATGCTTATCGCTTTGGGGATAAACGTAAAGGGCGAAATAATAACCGCAACAAAAAAGCATACAGCTGAGGTAAGCACCATTATGACAAACCTGATGACGGCAAACAGCAGCTTTACCCCTATCAAAAAGATAAGTCCGTCGAGATCGAGCGTAAAAATTACACCGGGCGTGCCGATAACCACACAACCGTAAGTAGCGATATCCCTTATCTTGCCGCCCCATAAAAACTGACACACGAAAGTAAATACTTCGATTATCAACACGACTCCGCCCAAAAACGTATCACTCTTTTCTCCCGCCTTGGCAAATATCGTTGAAATAATCGTTATTAAAAAAATTACTCCGGCGCAGATGCCGCCTCTTGTGTATCCTTTAATAAGCGTACGACGCTTTCTTTGCCTTTGCTCTTCAACCAGCCGCCTTTGTCTTTCGCTCTCTTCCTTTCTCTGTTTCTCGGCCTGTTCGGCCTTTCTCTTGAGAGCAAGCCTCTCTTTTTCCGCGCACGCATTGCACATCAGTACGGGCGTCGTCTGTGCCGCATCGCCATCGTACAGCGCTTTGCCGCATGTGCGGCACACCCCGAGCATTTTTTTATGTTCACCCTCTTCCGCACGATTGCTGTCGAAAACGCTTTCATCTGCTTCCGCTTCGAAATAAGATATCGGCACTTCGAAAACCTTTGCCAGACGTGATACCGTTGCAAAATCGGGATACGATTCGCCGCGCTCCCATTTCGATACCGCCTGAAAGGTAACGGCGACTTTTTCTCCCAGCTCTGCCTGCGTCAGCCCTTTAGCCTTTCTGAGCGCCGCAATTTTTTCTCCTAAATCCACGGGCTTTTCCTCCTCCGTCGTTATGCTTTCAGTATATCATATTTCGCCGCAATGATAAAACCATTTTGCTAAACTGTTCGTTGAATTTGCGCGACACATAGTTGAATAAAACCCTATTTATCCCCTCTCTTGCCTGATTATAGCATTTTTAATTGAAAATTGCAATTTAATTGAAACATAAATGTCAATTGAAATATATTTTTTCTACTGTTTGTTGATATAATTAAACCATGACGGTAGGCGAAGCAACAGCTAAACGAATAGACGAATTTCTCATTGAAAGGGGGATTTCGCTTTACAGACTGGCGAAAGACTCGTGTATTCCGATTGCCACTTTGCAGAATTTATACCGCGGACACACAAAAAGTCCGACGCTTGCGGTAATATTCCGCCTGACTGAGGCTCTGGGAATAACGGTGGCGGAATTTCTCGATTCGCCGCTGTTTTCACCCGATTCGATAGAAGCTTACTGAGCGCCGCGCGGCAGAGGTTGCAAACAAAAAGCGCGATGGCTATGCTTATTGCGCGCCTTTATTGCGCCGTCAAGCGCTATTGTATCAAATCAAAGGGCAAAATCGCCCGTAGGCGCAATAATTACGAAAG
>CASFJH010000035.1 GCA_949294845.1 uncultured Bacillota bacterium
ATTCTTCCTTCGCAGGCGTCGTTCCCTCTGGTCAGGTACGGCGGACTCAGCCTCAGCGCTTCGGGCAATCCCATGGAGGACTTTACGGGCGGCAAGTCGGCCGGCAATTATTCGTCGGTCGCCGAAATGGTGCATGAACGCGAATACAGCTATTGGACCGACAACAACAACGCCAACTGGAACAACTGTCTTAGTCAGGCCGGAATGTAATGCCATATTCTTTAAGGAGAGGGTAAATGAAAAGGAGAGTTTTATCGCTATTGGCCTGCCTGTCGCTGTCGGCGTTCTTCTGTTTCGGTTGCGCTAAAGGCAACGAAACTTCGACGGAAAAACAAGCGGGCGAAATAGAGTTCTGGTCGACTTACGCAACCGAAAAGATTCTGCAGAACCGCACCGATCTTTACGACGGCGTCAAAATGGAAGCCGCGGTCAACGTCGATGCCTGCAAGGGCGAATACGAGAGCGCGCAGCTTATAATGACCGCCAAAAAGGCCGTGTCGGCTTACAATGCGGAGATAACGGGCGATCTGGCAGGTCCGAACGGCGCTACGTTCGATAAGGATAATATTTCGTTACGCCATCAGAAATATATCGAGGTAAGACAGATATTTTCGCGCTACAACAATCCTCCCGTCGGCTGGTATCCCGACGCGCTCGTGCCGCTCGAAACTATTGTCGAATATAAGGAAAATTATATCGAGGAAGGCAACAATCAGGGGCTGTATATAACCTTTGACGTGCCGACGACTCAGGCGGCCGGCGAGTATACCGGCAGTCTCAAGGTCACCTATGACGGACAGGAAAAGACGGTGCCGGTCACGCTTACCGTTTACGACCTCGAGGTCAGCCAGCAGACGCGCAGCCTGTCGTATTTCAATCTGGGCTTTTCAATGCACTTGGGCGAACTCGATTCCACGCAGTCGATGTGGCGCAAATACGCCGAGGCGCTTATAGAATACCGTATAGCGCCCAGTGTGCTCATGCGTAACGCCAATACGTCGGAAGAAAGCATGAATGCGTATGTGGAAGAGGTCGCCGATCTTGTGGTAAACTACGGCTTGTCCACCATAAACAGTCCTTGGAAGACGGGCAACGACCTTGCGCGCTTTTTGGTAAAGCTTGCGCAGAAGAGCATCGAGATAGACCGAAATCTGCTCAGCATAGTGATAGTAAAGGGTACCGACGAGCCGTCGGTGAGCACTTTGCCCACGGTAAAGAACGAAACAGCGCAATTCAACGCCGGCATAACCTCTGCGGTGTCGCAGATAGGCGGCCTGGAGGGCAGTTCCGAATTTATCGACGAGCTTAAGGCTTCGGCTCAGGCTATTCCTTATATAATAGCTCTTCAGTACAACCGCAACGACGCGACAAACGAGGCGGGTATAGACACATATTGTCCGCTTTACGATAAGTACGACACCGCCGAAAGCCGCGCGCTTTACGACGATCAGTGGAAGGGCAGATGGTGGTACGGCTGCATAAGCCCGCGTCCGCCTTATCCCACCTATCACACCGAGGATACGCTGGTTTCGGCGCGGTCGGTGGGCTGGATGATGAGCGAATACGACGTGGTGGGCAATCTGTACTGGGCGGCTACCGTGTACGCGCGTTACGACGGCACGGCTTACCAGCCGATAGAGGATTACTACAGCGGCTCGGCCGAGCGCTTCCATAACTGCAACGGCGACGGTTATCTGTTCTATCCGGGAGCAGCTTACGGCATAGACGGGCCTTTGGCGTCGATGCGCCTCGAGGCGATACGCGACGGCAACGAGGAATACGAGCTGCTGTACGATCTGAAAGAAAAGTATGAAGACGCCGGGCTGTCGTTTGCCAATATTCAGCGCAACATTTCGGATCTGATTTATTCGGGAACCAAAGTGCGTTACGGAAACATTTCGGCGCAGTTTGCGGCTGCGCGCAAAGCGATGATTCAGCTTTCCCTTATGGCAAACAGTCCTGCCGGCGTGTTTATCACCGACGTGCGCGACGACAACAAGGGAACAGTCACTTATAACATAACGGCCAACTCGGGCTACACGCTCAAAAACAACGGCGAGGCGCTTACCGGCACGGTAAACGGCGACCGCACCGACTATGTTCTCACTATCGCGCTCGAAAACGCGCAGAACGCAATAGCGCTTTCCGTAGAGGCTGACGGAACGGAATACGCGTTTGACTTCAACCTAGGCAGCAGAGCCGTCTATTACGGCGCCGAAGAGCTGCTTAACGGGCAGAACACGTTCTCCGACGGAAACGCTGCCGTTTCGGCTGAGATAGCCGACGGAAAAGTCGCCGTAACGGTAGGCGCGGTAACGGGGCAGCATCAGAACGTCAAGTACACGTCTTCGGTGCTCGGCAGCATAACCACCGCGACCAAGCGCATGGTCATGTATATCGAGAACGCCGAGGATACCGCGATAAAATTCAGAATGCTGGTGCGTTTCGAGAACAGCTCGCTCAATACCGAAATTTACAGCGGTACGCTCGAGCCCGGCGCGAACGAGCTTGAAATTAATATGGCAAGCGTTAACGTGGCTGCCGGCGGTAAGATAAGCTACGCCTATTTCTACTTCAGCGACGAGCCGGGAGATTATGCCGAAAAGACGGTCTGTCTGAGCGGAATAACCATTTACGACGTGTGAGGGAAAGAGGATGAATAAAAGATCGTTTAAATTTATGAGCTGTATACTTGCGCTTATGTGCGCGATGAGCGTTACCAGCTGCGGAAAAAACAATGAAAATACCGTCGTGTCGCTGACTGAAGAAGTTTTGCTTGCCGACTTTGAATCGTGGGCGCCCGATTTCCAGCTTTGCCGCATTTCGTCCAATTTCGGCAAGGTAAGCATGAATACCGACAGCGCGTATGTTTCCAACGGCGAGCGTTCGGCGCGTATCGATCCTGTGGGTAGCGGCTGGATGTATATCCCTACATATTCGGAGGATTTCGAGTTCGATTATACTGATTTTACTTACGTTGACGGCATAAAGGTCGACGTCTACAACGCTCAGCAGACAGAAGAATCGGTCAGCGTCGGATTTGTCAGCGCTTTAAGCGGCATCGATACTTTCGAGCGCGCAGGCGAGGAGACCTTTAAGCTTGCTCCCGGCTGGAACACCGTAAGCTTATATGTCGATCCTTCTATAGTTTGCATAATTGCCGATCTTACGGACATTCAGGGCGTATACTTTATTTTCGATCCCATAAACGTCGGCGATATAACCGATACGACTCCCAGATATTATCTGGATAATCTGCGGCTTATCAAGCGCGCGACTCCTCATTCCACCGAAACCAATCTGGAGTTTGGCGAGAACGAGATAATAGATTTCGAGCGCTTCTATCATAAGTATTTCATCATCAATGATTTCGGCGTCGATATGGGTATCGTTTCCGCCGCCGATTACGGTATAAGTGCGTCCAGCGGCGCCAAGGTATTAAGACTCGTCGTACCCGGTACCGCCACCAACGCATGGAACTATTACTTCAAACTGGTCGCGCCTTATCTTAAAGCGAGCAGACTGGGCAATCTGACGGACGAGGAGTTCGAGAACGCTTATTTCTGCTGGGATATGTACAATAATTATGAGGCGACGTTCAACGTCGTTGCCGTATTCCATCTCGGCACGGGCAGTCAGGATTACCGCGTCGGCAATTACCCGACCCCCGGACAGTGGAGCACGTTCCGCGTCAAGCTTACCGATATCGAGAACAATATCGCCGGCTGGCGCGAAAATATGGGTATGTTCATATTCAGTATACGCGACGAGTACACTCAGGACAGAGAATTATTTTTCGATAACTTCCGTATAGAAATAAAATAAGGAGAAAAGAGATGAAAAGAAAAGTAGGTTTTCTGGCAATCGTTGCGGTTCTGGTTGCCTCATTGCTTGCGATGACCGCTTGCGGCGGCGACGGCAAGAAAAAAATTACGCTTGTAGACTTTCCTGCTACGGTTACAGAAGAGGCTATGAAGCTGGGTGAAGTTTACGAGCTGCGTAAGACTGTCGAAGACACTGACGGCAAGTCGTACAGTGTTTCGGCGCAGGTCAAAACCGCCGGCGGCGGCGACGTTAACGTCGTAGGCTCGCGCTTTGAGCTTACCGACGTCAGCGGATATGTAGTCACATATTCCGTCACCGTTGCGGAGGGCGACGTGCGTACCAGCGTCATCACCATACCGGTCTACGACGATACCCCGCCGGTAGTCAATATCGCGACGCCTGCCGACGGCCTGGTGAACGAGCCTTACACGCTTCCCGCGATCGAGTTCAGCGACGCGTCGGCTATTGTCGAGAAAAGCGTAAA
>CASFJH010000036.1 GCA_949294845.1 uncultured Bacillota bacterium
AACCACCGACACGAGGATTTTCAGTCCTCTGCTCTACCGACTGAGCTATCGAGGCAAATTGGCGACCTGGAAGGGACTCGAACCCTCGACCTCTAGCGTGACAGGCTAGCGTTCTAACCAGCTGAACTACCAGGCCAAATATATTGGTGGGCCTTCAGGGACTTGAACCCCGGACAGGTCGGTTATGAGCCGACTGCTCTGACCAACTGAGCTAAAGGCCCTCAAAAGCACTGCCCCGAAAGGCTAGCTTAATTACTATACTACAATTAAGAATTTATGTCAACGATTTTTATATGATTTTCGGAAATTTTTTCAGCGTTTTCTATGACGCTTTTAATATGACGCCAGTAAGATAATTAAACGCAAAATCGCCCGTCTCCGCGCGCGAAAATTCAAGGTTTTGCGATTCCGTTTGCCCGAATGCAAGAAAATCGGTCAGATATATTCTGTCGCCGTCTCCGGAAAATCGCACCTTGCTTCTTATAATAGAATAACCCTCTGCAAAATTTTCATCCAGACGCGAAGTTACTGTATCGCCGCCTAAAAACAGCGCCTTACCCGATTCGAACGCAAAAGAATAGCCGTAAAATTCTCCGTCGTTATAAAGAGGCTCAAAACCGCCGGAACTGTCGCCCTGCTCCAACATTATCACATCGGCGCCCGACGAGAAAAGAGTCCTCAGTCCCTTATACTCCCCGTCCGGTATATAAACCTTTCCTACGCGGTATGTACGAATAAAGTCCGCGACGGCTTCGGCCGAGCTTTCGGACAAAGACGTAAGATATATCGCGTCAAGCTTTTTCAGCTTCAGTTTTTTCATATACGCCGAAACGGAATCGCCGTCGCCGAAATCGCCTACAAAACTCGCTCCGTCCTCACCGGAGACAATGCTGTTTACCCCCGGAGCGTTTACGGGTATAATGCTGTTATCACAGACAAACCCGTATTGAGGCACGGCAAACAGCACGATGCAGACAATCAATGCGGCAAGAGTCAGCCATATTTTGCCGCGCGGAAGCATGAAATAATCTCCTGCGACGAATAAAAGCGGATATGCGACAAATACCGCCGCGGCGGAATAAACGATTACGGACGCATACGGTATCAGCGCTACTCCCGACGCCACGGCGTCCATTATCCACAAGAACATACCCGACGCCTTAAACAGCACTGCGGCCGGCGCAATCACTGCGGTTATAAGGGCGGACACAAATAAAAGTACGAACACTAAAGTTATAAGCGGCATGAGCAGCACGTTGGTCAGTACGGAATAAACCGAGAACGTATTGAAATAATACAGCATACACGGCGTAACGCCCGCCTGCGCCGCAAACGATACGCTTATCGGCGCGGCTATAAACCGCGGTATTCTTATCCTCTTAAGAGCGCGCAGCACTAAAGGCGATACCGTAAGCATACCGAACACCGCGCCGACGCTCATCTGAAAACCGACGTCATATAAAGAAAGCGGTTTAAAGAGTAGTATGACAGACACACTAAGGCACAAAGCGCTCAAGCCGTCCCGTCTTCTGCCATTAATCAGCGTGGCAAGCCCCGTTGAGCACATCACGACGGCGCGCACCACAGACGGCGAAAACCCGACGAAAAGCATATACAAAATCAGCACGGCTGCCGTACAACCTGCTCTTACCGATACGCGCGCCCGCTTAAGCAGCAAAAGCATGAGCGCACAAAGAAAGCCGATATGCAATCCGGATACCGCAAGAATATGGCCTATACCGCTGACGCTGAAAACGTCGCGTATATCGTCGGACAGCGCGTATTTGTCTCCGGTCAGCATACCGTATGCAACGTCGCCGTAGCCGTCTCCCAACTGCCCGACCAAAGCGCCATGCAGTTCGGTACGAAGCTTGTCGCGCAGTCCCTGTTCGCCGAATTCGAGCGTAACGTCGTCGGCGTCGATATACGCGAGATACCGCACGTCGCATCTGTAAAACGACGCATTTACCTTTAATCCGTCGGTCAGCTCCGCCTCGTAAAGCTTGGCCGAAAATCCGACTTTATCTCCGGCTTTGGCAAATTCCGCCACAGTGCCGCCGTAACTTTCTATATAAACCCGTATATTCCCCTTTACTTTCGCCCCATCCGCCTCTACGTCCGTAAGCACGACGGTCATATCGTCGCTCATTTCCACTCCGGCAACCACCGCGGATATTTCGTGCTCGGCAGAATAATCAAGCGGCGGCCGCCACCCTTCAACCGTAGTAAAAGCGACTGCAAAAACAACCGAGGACAAAACGGCGGAAAGAACAAAAGTAAGCGGCACCGCCGGACGGCGGCGCCGCACAATCAATGCGCAGCCCAAGAAAAACGCTGTCAGAACAGAAAAGAGCGCAAAGCCTGCCGGACGTGAAGCACACGCCAGCACTCCGGCAAACACGGCCGCGCACATCGAAGCGCTTACGACCAACATACTCCGGAAATTCACAAATCTGAATCGCGGCCGCAGTTTCATCGGTCAGGCCTCAGGACTTGTAGTTCCTTTTCCTTTCCGAATTATGCCTGTCTTCCAGCACGCACAGCACGTCGTTAAATGACAGCCCGCGGTCCTTCATCAGCACAAACGTGTGAAAATACAAATCGGCAAGCTCGTTGGCAAGCTCCTCGTTATCCCCCTTCATTGCGGCTATAATGACTTCGGCGCTCTCCTCGCCGACCTTTTTGCATATCTTTTCGCGCCCTTTATTGAGCAGGTAATTCGTATACGAACCTTCCCGAGGATTTACCGAACGGTCCTCTATCGTATCGATATTCTTCTGAAGTATATCTATATTCGCAACGCGTTTAAAAGATTTGAGCTTATTGAAAAAACACGTTCTGTTTCCCGTATGGCAAGCCGCTCCGGTCTGCACAACGCGCAGCAGTATACTGTCGTTATCGCAGTCCGAATACACCTCGACAACCTCTTGAAAATGTCCGCTCGTCTCGCCCTTCAGCCATAGCTTTTTGCGGCTGCGGCTGTAATAATGCGCCCTGCCGGTTTCTAAAGTAAGCTGCAGAGCCTCCTCGTTCATATAAGCCTGCATCAATACCGAATTTGTATAAGCGTCAACGGCAATTGCAGGGACTAATCCGTGAGAATTCCATTTTATGTCTGTCATAATACTGTATTTTTAGCCTCTTTTACGTTAAATTTGCCTTCATATAGCGCCTTTCCGAGAATCGCTCCGTAAATTCCGGCGGTCTTAAGATTCCGCAGATCGTCCAGAGATACGACTCCTCCGCTCGCAATGACGGCCAGTCCGGTTTCGTCGGACATGGTTTTGCAAGCTCCGACATTGACTCCGACAAGCGCGCCGTCTCTCGATATGTCTGTAAATACGACCGTAGTAACGCCGAATTGACGCATACGTTTTCCCAGTTCGACGCCGCTTAAGGAAGAGACCTCGGTCCACCCTTTTACCGCAGCCATACCGTCCTTGCAGTCTATGCCGCATATTACCTTTTCCGCTCCGAAAAGCCGGATAAACCGTTCAACCGTCTGCGGAGAGTCACAGCACACGGTCCCGAGAATGACGCGCGCCGCTCCGGCGCCGAGCCGCGCCTCGACGTCCTTCTCCGTTCTTATTCCGCCTCCCGTCTGAACCGGAACGTTTACCGCAGAGCAAATTTCCGCCAAAGTTTCGGCATTGACCGTAGAGCCGTCTCTTGCGGCGTCAAGATCGACCACATGAATATAGTCGGCGCCCTGCGCGGCCCACTTTACCGCCATTTCAACGGGATCGCCGTAAACGGTAACCTTTCCGAAATCGCCGCGATACAGCCTGACGCAACGTCTGTCGAGAATATCTATCGCCGGAAAAAGTTTCATTAAAGCACTCCCTTGCTGCTGGGAACGGAATCTCCCGTTATTCTGACCGCCGTTTTAAGAGCGCGGGCGAACGCTTTGAATACTGCCTCGACCTTATGGTGGCGGTTATATCCGTCAAGAATATCTATGTGCAACGTGACGCCGGCATTGACCGCAACGGCGCGGAAAAACTCCTCCGCCAGTTCGCAATCGAAATCGCCGATTTTGCCGTCGAGGTTACCGCCGAACTTGAGAAACGGTCTGCCGCTTATATCCACAACCGCGCGCGCAAGACTTTCGTCCATAGGTACATAAGCCCAGCCGTAGCGCTCTATACCCTTCTTGTCGCCAAGAAGCTTCGCTATCAGTTTGCCGAGTACAATTCCTACGTCCTCGACGGTGTGATGCCCGTCTACGTTCAGATCTCCCTTGCACTTTACGTCAAGATCGAATCCGCCGTGACAGGCGAAAAGTTCGAGCATATGATCGAAAAAGCCTATACCTGTCTGAACGCTTCTTTTGCCCGTTCCGTCAAGATCGAGAGTAATTTCTATATCCGTTTCTCCCGTCTTTCTTTTCAATTGCCCCTTGCGCATAATCAAACTCCTTTGCGCACGCGTACAGAGTTGGCGTGCGCGTTGAGCCCTTCAGTCTCGGCCAGCAGAATTATATCGTCTGCCGCCGCCATCAGAGACTCCTTTTCATAGCGTATAACGCTTATCTTTTTTACATAATTGTCGACGCCGAGCGCGGAAAAGAATCTTGCGGTTCCCGACGTGGGAAGCACATGATTTGGTCCGGCATAATAATCCCCCAACGGCTCGGGAGAATAATGCCCGAGAAATACCGCGCCGGCATTGCGGATCTCCGGAAGCAGCTTTTCGGGATTGCGCACGCACAGCTCGAAATGTTCGGGCGCCACCCGGTTCGCAATATCGATCGCTTCGTTCAGACTGTCGGTAAGAACAACTCCTCCGTAATCGGATATAGCTTTACCGGCAATCTCATTTCTGGGCAGAAGCGAAAGCTGTTTATCCAGCTCTACAGCCGTCTTTTCGGCGATCTCCCTACTGTCGGTAATAAGTATACTCGTCGCAAGCTCGTCATGCTCCGCCTGCGAGAGCATATCCGCCGCAAGATAAACGGGATTCGCGCTGTCGTCTGCAACAATAAGTATTTCGCTCGGTCCGGCGATCATATCAATGCCCACATTGCCGAAAACTTCCCTTTTAGCAACCGCAACATAAATGTTACCCGGTCCGCTTATAACGTCTACGCGAGGAATACTTTCGGTGCCGAACGCCAGCGCCGCCACCGCCTGCGCGCCGCCAACTTTGAAAATGCGCTTTATGCCGCATTCCGCCGCGGCGACTACGGTAAGCGGATTGAGCCGTCCGTCCGGCGCTGGAGTGGTCATAACTATTTCGCCGACGCCCGCAACTACGGCCGGACACGCACACATCAGCACCGAGCTGGGATACGCGGCCTTGCCGCCCGGAACATATATTCCGGCGCGTCCGACAGGCCTTATTAGATACCCCGTCGTTTTTCCGTCAGTCGTAACGACGTTATCCTTGCGCATCTGGCGTTTGTGAAACGCCAGAATATTATCCCTTGCGCGCCTCAATGCGGCAAGAGTCTCCGCCGGTACGGCTTTGTACGCAGCCGCTTTCTCTTCATCCGATACCGTCGCCGTTATGGACGTAAGCTTGATTCTGTCAAACTTTTCGGTATAGTCAAACAGCGCCTTGTCTCCGTCGCGCCTTACGTCGGCAACTATCTTTTTGACGGCCTCGTTGACGCCCTCCACATCGAGCTGAGAGCGGCGAAGCAGTTTTTCGACATCGTTTTTATTGTAAAATTTTATCATTTAATGCCTGCCTCCACCGTTGCTATTATCTTGTCTGTAAGCGGTTTGATTTCATCGTATCTCGTCTTCATACTGACCTTGTTGACCACCAGCCGCGCGGTGATTTTACATATCTCCTCCAGCACCGACAGATCGTTCGCCTCGAGAGTTCTGCCGCTTTCCACTATATCCACTATAACGTCCGAAAGCCCGATCACAGGCCCCAATTCGACAGATCCGTTTAGTTTTATGATATCCACAGTTATACCTTGTCTGGCATAGTACTCACGCGCAACATTTTCATACTTGCTGGCTACCCTTAAAACGCTGTTGGTTATGGCGCCCTTCTGCTGCCTATATCCGGCCACGCACATACGGCACGCGCCGAATCCGAGATCGGCAATCTCGTATACGTCCTTATTTTCTTCCAGAAGAGTGTCCTTTCCGACCACTCCGATATCGGCCACTCCGCGCTCGATATATGTGGGAACGTCGCTCGGCTTGACAAAAATAAACCTGTACTTTTTTTGCGCGTCATGGAGTACCAGTTTACGCGTTTCAACTTTAAGCGGAGCACAGTCGATCCCGCATTTTTCAAACAGCTCGACGGCACATTCGGCCAGCCGCCCTTTTGCGAGCGCAATCGTAAGCAGTTCCATCAGCGCACCTCCTCCGTTTCCGCTCCGTCTGCGGTAAATGCTATTATTTTACCTATGCCGTTCTCTTTTGCAAACGCCTTAAGCGCAGCTCTGTCAGGCGCGAAAGCGTCCGTTACGCGCAAGCCGTCGCGGCGAAGCCTGCCGATATACGCCGATACCGCGGCTCCGTCGGCCCCGAAATCGGAATAAGCGTAATCGCACGGCGGCGCTTTTTTAAGCGCGCGTCGGTTGTCAAGCGCCACCAGCAGCCTCTTCATACCTATGGCAAACCCCACAGCCGACATTCCCTCTTTAAAAAGACCGCCTATATCGTCGTATCTGCCGCCGTCAAGCACCGAAAGTCCCATATCGGCGGCAAGTCCTTTTATGACCAGACCGCTGTAATAGTTAAGTCCTCTCAAAAGCCCCAGATCGAACGAAATATATTTACCATACCCGAGCTTCTGCAAACGCCCGTTGATATATCCGAGATGGTCGAGAACCGCGGCGCAGCTGTCGTCGCCGCAGAGCCGTCTGGCCTCCTCCAGAACGTCGGCTTTACCGAACAGCGAAGGCAGAATAAGGAACTTCTCTTTAAGATCCTCGTCAACGCCCTTTCTCTGCAAAAACACTTCCAGCCCCAGCTGGTCTTTCTTGTCTATAAGCTCGCGCATCGCCTGAACGTCCTCTTCGTCCAGTCCGCAACCGCGCATTATGCACTTGAAGAACCTTACGTCCCCTATCTCTATAAGAAAATTTTCCAGCCCTGCGCTGAGAAAAGCTTCTATCGCCAGAATTATTATCTCCACGTCGCCGTCAGGCCCCGAGTCGCCAAGCAACTCCACTCCGGCCTGCGAGAATTCGCGCGTGCGCGAAGTATATACGTTGGGCAGATATTCGAAGCTGTTTTCAGTATAGTAAAATTTCTTAACGCCGGAAAACTGCATCTTCGCCGCCATGCGGCAGACCTGCAGCGTAGTGTCGGGACGAAGGACGAGCAGTCTGCCGTCGTTATCGGTCAGTTTAAACATCTTTTCGACCGGCACGATGCCCGCATACAGATCGCTGTACTCTAAAGCGGGCGTCTCTATCCTGTCATAACCGAACGCGGAAAACGTATCGCAAATCCTTTTTTCCGCAATATTCTTATTGTAGCACTCGTCGGGCAGATAATCCTGCACTCCGTAAGGAAGCGTCATCCGTTTCACAAAAACCTCCACGCTTTATCAAATTAAAGCGTTAGATAAATAAAGTATTATGATTATAACCGAAAAAAAATACAATGTCAAGCGTTTATGCCCGAACAACGGCTGCAATTTCATCAATTGAGCGCAAGCGACTTGAGATACGCCGCGGTGTAGTCGCCTGTAAACGCCACGACGGATTGAACATAATCCGCGTCGCCGAACAGCCTGTCCGAAATATTTTTCGCCGCAGTAACCGTATTCATATCCAACGCCGCGCCGCCGTGCTGTCGCGTTCCTATAAAATCGCCGGCGCCGCGCATACGGAAATCGTACTCGGCCAGAGCGAACCCATCGTCGGCAGAACAGAAATATTTAAGCCTCTCGCCTGCCGACGCGACGTCCGAAAACAGAAAGCAATAGCTGTCGACGCTTCCGCGTCCCACGCGACCGCGCAGCTGATGCAGCTGGCTTAATCCATATCTGTCAGCGTCAAAAATCACAATTGTGGTGGCGGCAGGAACGTCGATGCCCACTTCTATGACAGACGTAGTACACAAAATTTTAACTTTTCCGCTGTAAAAATCCTCCATTGTCTGTCTTTTAACTTCGTCATTCTGCTGTCCGTGCAGAAGTCCGAGATACGGAGCGAGGTCGGTACGGGACAGCTCGCCGAACAGAGCTTCGGCCGAAACGAGCTTTTCGTCCGACTCTACGCGCGGGCAGACGAGATAAGTCTGCTCCCCCTGAGCGGCCTTGTCGCGCACATACTCAAGCATTGCACTGCGCTTCGAGGCCGGAACGAGTTTAGTGCGCACGCAGGCTTTGCCGCGCGGCGCAGAATATATGACTGACTGGTCTAGATTGCCGTAATATATAAGCGAAAGAGTTCTAGGTATAGGAGTGGCGGACATAACCAGACAGTCTGCCGCCTCCGATTTATTCTCGAACGCTCCGCGCTGGCTTACGCCGAAACGGTGCTGTTCGTCCGTAACGACGAAGGCAAGCGAATTGAACCTGACTCCGTCGGAGATCAGCGCGTGCGTCCCTATGACCATCTGCGCGCTTTCCGAGCGTATATTAAACAGAGCCTCGTCCTTTCTCTTCTTGCGCGCGCCTCCGGACAAAAGCTCTATCCGTATTCCCGTATCGCCGAAAAGCTTAAGAGCGGTTTTATAATGCTGCACGGCAAGTATTTCGGTAGGCGCCATCATTGCGCTCTGATACCCGTTAAGGCAGGCGAAATACATGGCAAGAAATGCCACTATCGTCTTGCCGCTGCCGACGTCGCCCTGAAGCATACGGTTCATCGGGCTGGGGCTCAGCATATCGGCGAGTATTTCGTTAAGCGCTTTGCGCTGGTCGGCGGTAAGCGTAAACGGAAGTTTGGCTATGAACTGTTCAAGCTCTCGCGTCTTATCCGAATAAGAATGCGCCTTTACTTTCGATCTGCTCTTTGCGATTCTGAAGCCGGTCAGCTCGAAGGCAAGCCGGTCTATCGCTATAGTCCGTCTCGCCTCGTCAAGCGTTTGCGTATCTGTCGGATAATGCAGAATTCTGAATGCCCTGTCGTGGTCCATAAGCCCGTACTCGCGCCTGATACCGTCCGGCAGCATACATTTCACTCTTACGCGCGAAAAAACCTGTTTGAGCGCGTCCGAGAATACACTCTGCGGCAATCCCTTTATAGGCGAATACACCGGCACGATACCACCCTTTTCGACCAGTGTCGGAGCCTTGACACTCATAGCCGATCTGAAACGCTCGAGCCGTCCGGCAACCGTAATCGTTCCGTGCAGTCTCGAGACAATGTATTTCTGATTGAACCATGTGCACGAAACGCGCTCGCCCGACAGCGTGAAGAGATTTATTCTCACCATGCACAGCCCGCGCCGCACATATCTTACCGACGGCACGTCGGACGGAGTGCCGGTGACCACGACTTCCGCGCCGTCCTCCGCCTCTGCAAGCACAGTATCGCTTCTCGCGTCTATATATCTGACGGGAAAATGGCTCAGCAGATCAAGCGGAGTAAAAAACCCCGCCTTATTGAGCTTTTCTATTCTTTTTGTACCGATCCCTTTTATATCGCCGAGCGTCATGATTATTCACACCCAAGCCGTATATTCACAAAGTTATCCACATTTTATGTGAATTTCTCCGTTTGTACGGTTTCACATTGTTTCACGGCTCCTTTTATATGATAAAAGTTATCCACAGTGTGTGGATAACTTTTTCATTATTTCCTTCGTGCCCGTGATATCCTTTTACTCAAGCGATACTATATAATAGTACAGCGGCTGGCCGCCGAAGTGGATATCCACATCGCAGCGCTTATATTTGTCGGTAAGCTCCTTGGCTATGGCGCTCGCCTCTTCCTCGGTGACGTTATTGCCGAAATAAAGCGTAATGTTGCTCACGTCGCTGTCCATCATCTTATCGACGAGCTCCTTGGTGACCGTCTCGACTTTCTCGCCCTTGGCCACGATGCTCTTGGAATCCATACCGATGATGTCGCCTTCCTTGAGGTCAAAATTGTCGACCTGAGTGCTTCTGACCGCATATGTGACGACGCCGGCACGGATGCTCTGTATCGCCTCGACCATATTCACTTCGTTGTTCTCGACGGAATCCTCGGGATTGTATGCGAGCACGGCCGAAAGCCCCTGCGGTATATTCTTGGTGGGAATAATGTGCAGCGTGCGTTTACTCAGCGCTTTCGCCTGTTCCGCCGCGAGAATTATATTCTTGTTGTTGGGGAATACGAAAATATCCTTGGCAGCAATCTTATCGCACGCGTTGGCTATATCCTCCGCGCTCGGATTCATCGTCTGGCCGCCTTCTATTATATTGTCCACGAGCAGATCCTTGAAGATGCCGGACAAGCCTTCTCCCGCGCACACAGAAACAAGTCCCATGGGTTTGAGCTCTTCCTTTTTCTGCCCGATGAGCGCACGGTTCTGTTCAAGCATATTCTCTATCTTGACTCTGTCAAGCTCGCCCAGCTCAAGCGCATAAGTCAGCACAACGCCCGGCTCGTTGGAATGAACGTGAACTTTAACCATATTGAGATCGCCGATAACGAGCACGCAGTCGCCTATCGTCATCAGGTTCTCCCTGAATCTGTCGATGTCAGCCTCGGTGGTCTTTTTATGCAGGTGAATGATGAAAAACTCGGTGCAGTAGCCGAATTCGATTTCGGCAAGGTCGTTATAATCAAAGTGAGCCTGCTCGTCGTACTTGCTGGCGCTGCCTTTGACGGTGTCGTCGAATTCTACGTTGGCGTCCTCTATACCGACGAGAACGTGATAAAAGCCCTGGAAAATTATAAGAAGTCCTCGGCCGCCGGCGTCCACTACTCCGGCTTTTTTAAGCACGGGCAGCATCTCTGGCGTAAGCTTAAGCATTTCCTCGCCGGCGTTTATGATGGAATCGAAAAATTCCGAAACCTCTATGCTCTTTTTTGTGATTTTGGCGGCGTGCTCGCTCATTGCGCGCACGACAGTAAGTATAGTGCCCTCTTTCGGCTTGGTGACCGCCTTGTACGCTATCTCGGTACCCTTGGCAAGCGCCTTGGCGAAGTTTTTGGCCGTAATCTCCTCGCAGGTCGCCAGCACCGACGACATTCCTTTAAGTATCTGGCTGAGTATAACGCCGCTGTTTCCCCTCGCTCCGCGCAAAGCTCCGTTGCTCAGCGCGCTGCACAGCCCCTCTATCTTGTTTGACGGACAGTTAGTGACTTCCTTTGCCGCCGACAGCATCGTAAGCGACATATTCGTACCGGTGTCGCCGTCGGGAACAGGAAAAACGTTAAGCGAGTCTACATGTTGTTTATTTATATCGAGGAGCTTGGCTCCGTTTAAGATCATTTTACGGAAGGTTGCTCCGTTAATGGACTTTTGCATATTATCCTCCAAAAGACTTTGCGGTCCTCGGTATCAGACCTTGACGCCGACAACGTTAACGTTGACCGTGTCGACGACCATGCTGGTGAACCGCTCAACGTCGTACTTGACGGATTTTTTGAGCGATTCGGCAACGGCGTCTATTGAAACGCCGTATTTAATGATAACATACAAATCGATAAAAATTCTGTCGCCGTCCGTCAACACTTTAACTCCGCGTGAAATACGCCTTTTGTTGAGCAGATCGGCCAGATTATCCGACATCTTTTTCGATACGAGATCCACTATGCCGTAACATTCGAGCGCGGTGAAACCGGCAACCTGAGCGATAGCTTCTTCGGTAACCGTTATGCGTCCGTATGCGTTTGCTGTGTTTACACTCATGGATCCTCCGTTATGTATGATACCACAGTAATATTTTACCCCATTCTTAATAATTATGCAAGAGTTTTATCGGATATTCTTGAAAATAGCAAAAATTTTTTGCTATTTGTGACTCAATTTGCTTGATAAAACTGCCGAAATATGGTATATTATCATTGAATTATTGCGACTCAGTCAGTGGAGGTGTTATCATGAGCAAGGTATGCGCTATTTGCGGCAAAGGAAAGGTCAGCGGCAACAACGTAAGCCATTCCAACAGACATACGAAACGTACTTTCAGCGCCAACGTTCATAAAGTGCGCGTGGAAATAAACGGAGTCGAATCGACCGAATATGTCTGCACGAGATGTCTGCGCACCAATAAAAACGCATAATTTTTAACGCGTTGTTAGTTGATAAAACGCAAAACTCCCCCTTTCCGTCCGGCGGGGGAGTTTTACTTTGCCGTTTACGCGGTATCTTGACGCTGCTGGCAACCGACTGTACAGCGTAACGTCTGCGCTGACTGCCGTAGCGGCTTAACGCATAAAATCGGCGCGTTTATAGTAAATAAACAATAGTATAAACCGGCGTGAACGTAAAACCGGCGCGCTTTATCATACTTATTATAGTGCGTAACCGTTACGGCTAAAACCGTAGCCTTTTACTGCCCGGGCGCTTGCGCCAGGCTTTTTTTATATTCGTCGCTCCATTTTTTCATTTCAGCGGCGGTCTCGCGCGTCGTTTCGGTTATGTTCTTGCTGCCCGACAGACGGGAAATTTCGTCTATGGCGGCGGCTCTGTCGAGCGGAACAACCTCGGTCACGGTACTGTCGGAAACCACCTTTTTCTCTATATAATAGTGTCTGTCCGCCATCGAGGCTATCTGCGCCAGATGAGTCACGCACAGCACCTGATGCGAGCGTGAAATACGGGCGAGCTTCTTTGCGACTGCCTGTCCGACTATTCCGCTTATTCCGGCGTCTATTTCGTCGAAGATAAGCGTGGGTATATCGTCCGTGCGCGAAGTTATTACTTTAAGCGCGAGCATGAAACGCGACATCTCGCCGCCCGAAATTATCTTGATAAGCGGTTTGAGCGGATGCCCGACGTTGGGGCTGAAATAAAATTCGACTGAGTCGAACCCGTTGCGCGTCATCGCGTCCTCTGCGGCTTGCCTCTCGGGCATATCCGAAAAGCGCACCTCGAAACGGCTGTTCTCCATGCCCAGCTCGTTAAGCTCGCGCTCAATCAGTCGGGAAAATTCGATCGCGCCGGCGCGGCGTTTTTCAGACAGGCCGACACACAGCCCGTACAGTCTGTCAGCCAGTTCTTTCTTGTCGGAAAGAAGTTTTTCGTAGAGTTTATCGCTGTTTTCCAGCTTATACAGCCGCTCCTCCGCCTCTGACAGATAAGCCGTCATTTTATCGTAATCGCCGTACTTGCGCTTTAACGCCGCGATCAGATCGTAGCGCTGCTCGAGCCGGTCTATCTCACGCTCGTCGAAATTCATGCGCTCAAGCGCATCGACCGCCGTCTCCGAAATGTCCTCCAGCTCGATCGACACCGATTTCAGTCTGTCGTACAGCTCCAGATATTCGTCGCTGACGTCGCTTATATTACCCAGCGCCCTGAGCGCCGTTCCTATAAGAGACGACGCGGGCTCCGTTTCGCCGCTTTCGGTCAGACAGTCGGCCGCTGCGCCCAGCGCGTTGCGGATACGCTCCGCCGAAGCTATCAGTTTGCGACGCTCCTTCAGCGCGTCTTCCTCTCCCCTCTTAACGCCTGCCGACTTGATCTCTTCGATCTGATATTTCAATATGTCGATATTCTTTTCCCGTTCGCCCACATCGCCGAGCGCCTCGAGCTCTTTGACTACTCCTCTGTATGCAGAATAAGCTTCGTCAATTTCCGCGGTCAGCTCCGAAATCGAAGCGCGTATGAAATAGTCGAGTAATTTCAGATGCTCGGTCTTATCCGACAGAGTCTGATACTCGTTCTGCCCGTAAATATCCACAAGGCGCGCGACGAGTTCTCTTAACATGGACGCCGCGACCTGTCTACCGTTTACGCGTATCTCGTTTCTGCCGTCGGCGGAAAAACGCCGCGTCACAATGAGTATATCGTCGCCGTCCAGTCCCAGCTCGGTAAGCTTGGGCATAACCGCAGGAGTGACGTCGAATACGCCCTCCACCATGCCGGACGACTCACCGTAACGCAAAAGAGTTTTGTCGTATCTGCCGCCCAAAAGCAGAGTGAGCCCGTCAACGATAACCGATTTGCCCGCGCCCGTTTCTCCGCTTAAGATATTGAGTTCGGGAGAAAACTCAAGCTCGACGCGCTTTATAAGCGCTATGTTTTCTATAGTAAGCCGACTGAGCATGACGGTCAGCCTCTGAGAATTTCCTTAAGCGCGGCGACAATGCGCAGGCTGGCTTGTTCGCCCCTGGTTATTACCAGTACGGTGTCGTCGCCGGCCACGCACCCTATAACGTCAGGATCGCCCATTCTGTCAACGAACATACCGGCGGAATTGGCCGCGCCCGATATTGTCTTTATCACGACGTTATTGAGCGCGTAATCGATGGAAAAAACCGCGTGCCTGAACATATTGAGAAGTTTTACCGAAATATTGCTGTCGGCGGCGTCTCTGGCGTACTTCTGCTTTTTCCCGTCCGAAACCTTGACCAGTCCCAGCTCTTTTATATCGCGCGAGATCGTTGCCTGCGTAGCCTGAAAATGCTCGCGCACAAGCTCCGCGGCAAGTTCGTCCTGCGTCTCTATATCCTTCTTTGAAATCAGTTCGAGAATCTTCAGTTGTCTGGCGTTCCTAGCCATATGCGCAAACCTCCGTTATATCAGGTAACGCTCCACTTGTTGAGCTTGCTTAGCAGTTTGGAATAAAAATTACTGTCCTTCAGCCATATGAATCCGGCGGATCTTTCGGCTTTTTCAATACGAACCACTCCTTTCGCGTCGCCCTCGTCCCTTCCGTCGACAATGACGCGCGCGCCGCCGGACGACAGTTTAAGCTCTATCACCTCGCCGTCGCTCACCACAAGCGGCCTGCTGTGAAGCGAATGAGAGTTGACCGGCGTAAGCGCGAAAGCGCCGGTATCCGGAGCAATGACCGGTCCGCCGGCCGAAAGCGAATATGCGGTCGACCCGGTTGGCGTCGCCACTATAAACCCGTCGCAACGGTAACGGTCGACCGTCTTGTTGCCTATGTCGGCAGCAAGCTCAAGCAGCGTCCCGAGATTTTTACGCATAACCGCCGCCTCGTTGAGTCCGTATACCGTTTTGGACGCAAACGTAACTTTAAGCAGGCTGCGCCTGTCTACGGTATAATCTTTATTAAGCAGTATTTCGGGTATCCTGTCCATTCCCGAAGGCTCAAGTTCGGTAAGAAAGCCCACGTTGCCGGTATTTACTCCCAGTATCGGAATATCGTACTCGGCGCAGTAATTGACGATGCGCAGTATCGTCCCGTCTCCACCCACAGTTATCATAACGTCGGGACGCAGCGAAGTATTTTTGTCGAATGTTCTGCTGCCGGGCAAAGCGCAGTCGGCATGGAAAAGGCACTCGATGCCGTAAGCCTCGAGTAATTTTGCCAGTTTACCGGTTATGCTTAAGCCCTCGTCACGAGAGCGGTTTGTGAAAATTCCCGCGCGCATGATCCGCCCCTTTTCAAATTTAATATAATTATACAACAAAACGTATAAATATACAAACGTTTTTAAGCAAATTTTTTATTTGAAAAGTTTTCTGAGGTTTTCAGCCGTAAGTCCGGCCTCTTTGAGAGAACAGTCGACGTCAGCGCTTTCCACGAATCGGTCGGGGTAACCGAGATTTATTACCTCGCAGTCCTTGTGCGCCGAGTTGACGTAAGCCAGCACTTCACGCCCGAAGCCGCCGCACAGCATATTGTCTTCCATAGTTATTATACGGGCGCCCGAAGCTGCAACGGAGTCGAGAGTCTTTAAATCGAGCGGTTTGACGGTGCGCACGTTTATCACGTTTACGTCGCAACGCATCGCTTCGTCCAACATTCTGTTCCCCGCCGCGAGAACGTAATTGCGGTTATCCGCACGCTTCAGCGTTTCCCACGAGTAAGGGACGAACGGAGTGCGGTACTCTGTTTCGTAGCTGCGCGGATAGCGTATGGCAAGCGGCGTGCCGACAGACAGCGACCATTCGAGCATCTCTTTGAGCTCGTAGCCGTCTTTGGGCGCGCATACCGTCATTCCGGGCAGCATACCGAGGTACCCGAGATCGAAAACGCCCTGATGAGTCACTCCGTCGGCGCCGCACGCGCCGGCTCTGTCTATCAGAAAAGTAACAGGCAGACTGTTTATGCATACGTCATGCAGTATCTCGTCGAAAGCACGCTGAAGAAACGTGGAATAGACGGCAAAGTACGGCTTGAAGCCGCCGGCGGCGAGTCCGGCGCACATTGTGACGGCGTGCTCCTCGGCAATACCTACGTCGTGATAGCGCTCGGGAAAGCGCGCCGCAAACGCCGTAAGCCCCGTTCCCTCAGCCATAGCCGCAGTCACCGCGACCACGCGTTTGTCGCGTTCGGCAAGCTCCGGCAGACATTCGGATACCGTCCTTGAAAAATCCACGCCGCGCCGCGGTCTGGCGCCGCCTATGCCGTGATAACGAGTAGGGTCGGTCTCGGCTTCGGTAAGTCCCTTGCCTTTGCTGGTTATAAAATGCAGCAATACGGGTCTTGCTTCGTTCTTAACCTGCCGTAAAATATCGACTATTTCCCCTATATTATGCCCGTCGAACGGTCCGAGGTACTTGATGCCGTAATTTTCAAACATCTTGTTGACAAGCATTGCCGACTTGACGCTTTCCTTTGTCCGGTCAAGCGCGCGCACTATCTTGTCGCCGAAAAACGGCAGCGCCGAAACGCCCTTCTTTATATCCTTCTTGATTCGCGAATATCTTTTGCTGAGTCTCAGACGCGCAAGATATTTGCTAAGCGCGCCCACGTTGCCCGAAATGGACATCGTATTGTCGTTAAGAACGATGATAACCCTCTCGTTGTTTTCGCCTATGTCGTTTATCGCCTCGAAAGACAGTCCGCCTGTAAGCGCGCCGTCGCCGATTAAAGCGACTACATGATGCTTTTCGCCCTTGAGATCGCGCGCGCGCGCCAGTCCGACCGCGACGGAAAGCGAGGTGCTGCTGTGCCCCACCGTAAAAGCGTCGTGCTCGCTTTCGCTCATTCGGGGGAACCCGGACAGCCCGCCGTTAGTCCTTATCGTACCGAAAAGATCGCGGCGGCCGGTTATTATTTTATGAGTGTACGCCTGATGCCCGACATCGAAAATTATTTTATCCTCAGGCGAATCGAAAACGTAATGCAGCCCGATAGTGAGCTCTATCGAGCCGAGATTGGACGAAAGATGTCCGCCGTTAAGCTTTACTGTGGATATTATTTTTTCTCTTATCTCGGCAGCGTAAGCTTCCAGCTCGGAAATCTTCAGCTTTTTGAGGTCGCCGACCGAATTGACTTTTTCCCAGTACATCAGAATTTCCTGTCAGCCGTTTTTTTCGCAAGATCGGCAAAAAATCCGGCGTCCGCGCCCAACGCTTCCGCTTGTTCCACCGCTGCCGCTACGCCGGCGGCTACGGCCGCGCGTGCGGCCTGTTCGCCGAACATTCCGACAAACGATCTTTTGTCCTCGTCCTTGTCGAGCAGGTCGTCGGTAAGCTGAAACGCCATGCCGAAATTCTCGCCGTAAACTCTGAGGCGGCCGAACTGTTCCTCATCCGCTCCGCCCGCCGCGGCGCCTGCCGTTATCGCCGCCGTTATAAGGTCGCCCGTCTTATGCCGGTATATATATTCCATCGCGCTTTTATCAGGCATTTCGTCGCATATGTCGAGCGACTGTCCGCCTATAAGACCTGCGGATCCGCACGCGTCGGCGATGATCGCGCCGGCGCGGACAAACTCTTTTCCCTCCCCTGCCAGCGCCATAAGTATTTCGTATGCGAGATTGAGCAAAGCGTCGCCTGCAAGCACAGCCATTCCTTCGCCGAAAATCCTGTGAACCGTCGGCTTGCCGCGCCTGAAATCGTCGTTGTCCATTGCCGGCAGATCGTCGTGTATCAGCGAGTAGGTGTGTATACACTCCACCGCAACGGCCATTTTAAATACGCGCTCGTCAGGCTCGCTGAAAAGGCGGCACGCCTCGATAAGCATAACCGGCCGCAGCCTTTTGCCGCCGCTTTTCAACGCGTAAAGCATTGCGTCTTTAAGCGTTCGGGGCGCGGATATTCCGTCGGCGAACCGGTAGAGCACGGCTTCGAAATCCGACTTTGCTTTGTCGTATTTATTCTCGAAAGACATTACAGTTCCTCTGTGAAAGCTTTTTCGGTAAGCTCGTCCATTTCCTTGCGAATAACTGTTATCTTGCCCTTGAACTCGTTGAGACGGGCGAGACATTCGCGTGTGAGCGCGAGGCTTTTCTCGTAAAGGCTTATTCCCTCTTCAAGTCCGACCGAACCGCTTTCTATCTTATCGGCCAGCGATTCGAGCTCGGTAAGCTTCTTTTCAAACTCCATAATTCACTCCTTTTGCCCGACTTTGGCGTCGTCCGATCTGTCTATATATTCCACTCGCGCGCCGAACGCGCCGTCGCGCATGACCACTCTGACGCCGTCTCCTCCCCGCAATTCATTCACCCCGTCGACCGCATTTCCGTCGCGGTATACTTTTGCGTAACCTGTATTGAGTATCTTCAGCGGATTAACGCTTTCCGTCCTTACCGCCGTCATCTTAAGCGCGTTTTCCGCAGAGGTTACCTTATCTGCCGCCGCGACCGAAAGTCCGTTAGCCGCCGCCGACAGCGCGCCGAGAGCGCGGTTATAAAGCCGCCTTACGTTTTCGCCGCACCTGTCCGCGGCGCTTATAACGCTCAGCCGCACGGCGGCGTTTTTGCGCTCGGCCGCCTGCTCTATCCGTGACGCAAGCGAGGAAAGCGCTCCTGTCCGGCCGCGCAGCTTGCGGTTGACGGCGGCGTCGGCAGCCGCCATGGCGGCCGATATCCGTCTGGCGGCGACTTCGCCCGATTGGGCGACGATCGCCGCCGCAATGCTGGGCGTAGCCGCGCGTACCGTAGCGGCGAAATCGCACAGCGTATAGTCGGTTTCATGTCCGACCGCCGAGATTACGGGGATACGGCTCGACCCGACCGCACGGGCGACCGCTTCGGTATTAAACGGTGCCAGATCGGTATTTGCTCCGCCGCCGCGCGCTACGACGATGGCGTCGACAGATATTTTTTCGTTGATTTCGTTTACCGCCGCCGCGATCATATCGGCAGCGTCGTCGCCCTGTACCTTGACCGGATAAACGACTATGCCGGCGCAGGCGCCGCGCGTCTTCATTACCGTAAAAAAGTCGTGCAGTACCGCTCCCGTCAGGCTGGTGACCAGCGCCACGCGCCTTATTGCAGCCGGCAGAGGCGGCTTGTCCGAGAAAACGCCTTCCGCCTCCAGTCCGGCTTTGAGTCTGAGAAATTCGGCATACAGCAGGCTTTCGCCGTAAGGCTGTATGTCGCGGTAAACGAAATCCACGCGGCCGCTTCTGGCGTAAAAAGTCACCGTGCCGGTCAGCAGAACTTTCATGCCCACCTCGTGCTTTACGTTACTGTTATACCTCAGGCACCGGAGCGAACATTCTCCGTCTTTAAGAGTGAGAAAAGTAGTGCTCCCCGACACCGAACATTCGAAAATTTCACCGTAAACGGCTATATTGTGCAAGACAAGTTCGTCTTCAAATACGCCCTTTATATATCCGTTGAGCTGAGTTACCGAAATCGGATCTCTAGCCAACCGAGGACGCCGCCTTTAAAGTGTTTTCCAGTAGCATGGTTATAGTCATGGGGCCGACTCCGCCGGGTACGGGCGTAATGTAACCGGCGATTTTTTCGGCTGAGGAGAATTCCACGTCGCCGTAAAGCCTACCTTCAAAGCGGTTCATGCCTACGTCTATGACTACCGCGCCCGCTTTGATCATATCTCCCGTAACGAATTCCTTTCTGCCGATCGCAACCACCAGAATATCCGCGCTGCGCGTAAAATCCGCCAGATTGCGCGTCTTTGAATGGCAGACGGTAACGGTCGCGTCGTGCTTAAGAAGCATAAGCGCTACGGGCTTGCCTACAATATTGCTGCGGCCGACTACTACGGCGTGTTTGCCGGCTATATCTGTACCGGTGCTTTTTATCAGTTCGATGATGCCCAAGGGCGTACAGGCCGAAAGGCATTTTTCGCCCAGCATGAGCTTGCCGGCATTTACCGCGTGAAATCCGTCGACGTCCTTTTCGGGCGAAATCAGCGACAGCGCCTTAAGCTCGTCGAGATGCTTAGGAAGCGGCAGCTGAACGAGTATGCCGTGAACCGAAGGGTCGGCGTTGAGCGTCACTATCAGTTCGTCCAGTTCGGCCTGGGACACGTCGTGAGGCAGATAGTACGCGAATGACTTTATTCCGGTAAATTCGCAGGCGGCTATCTTGTTTTTAACATAGACTTTGCTCGCCGGATCCTCTCCCGCCAATACCACTGCCAGCCCGGGTACGATGCCGGACGCCTTGAGCGCGGTCACACGGTCTCTTATCCCGAGCCGCAGCTTATCTGAAAGCGCTTTCCCGTCAATTATCTTCGCCATTGCTTTCGTCTCCTCCGTCGTTCTCGTCCTTGCCGAACGTTTCGCGCTCGGCAAGCAGTTCTTCCTTATTCGCCATAAACGACGCGAGCACGCCGTTGATAAACGCCGCACTTCTGTCGGTGGAATATATCTTGGCTATCTCGACCGCTTCGTTGACCGCAGCCTTGTCGGGAACGTCGGTAAAGAGAATTTCTGCCGCGGCGAGCAGAATGATCGCGCAGTCCACTTTGTAAATACGGTCGAAAGCAAACCCTTTTGAAAAGCGTTCCACCGCCGCCCGTAAAAAAGCGAAATCGCCGTCGACGGCATCGACGACGTTTAGTATATACTGTATTTCCTCTTCCGCGTGCTGCTGAAAAAGCTCTTCCTCGGTGGCGCCGGCCTCGCCGGTCACCAGTTTGCCGTAAATTATTTTGAACGCGTCCTCTCTTGCCGATCTCCTGCTCATAAGTCCTCTCTCGAAAAAACCCGCAGATCGGGTTTTCCGATCTGCAGATTTTTCAGTTCTCGTCGAAAGTAACGCCCATTATATTGACGTTGACCACGCCGACTTTATAGTTTGTCATCGATTCGACGCTGCGCTTAATATTCTCCTGCACGCGGAACGCAACTTCCGCGCAGCTGGAGCCGAACGAAACGTCTATATACACGTCTACGTTTATAGTATCGCCGACCTGTTCCGTCCGCAGCCCTTTGCCGGCAAGGGACACAACGCCGCTTATCTCCTGCGCCGCAAGCGCTATTATAGACATCACTACGTTGTGACCGTATGTGACGTTTCCCGAAGAGTTGAGATTGTAACGGGATTTAAGCGGCATCGTGTGCTCCGTGCTTCGTTAGTCAGCTGTTATAAACCTCTGCTTTAGTATTATAACATATCTTTTGTAAAATTACAATTGATTTGACGGACTATTCGACCGGAATTATTCTGACGTCGTTTGCCGTTTTATCCGTCTCGCTCACCACGATTTCGAGAATCTGGGCTGCCTCGTCGGCTGTAAGCTCGGGCGATTTTACTATAACGTTGATATTTTCGGTCGTATTGGTCACTACCGCGTCCTCGAATCCCAGCGACTTGATAAGCCCCTCTATGACCAGTTCGGTCTCCATATTGCGCGTAAGCTCGAGCTTTGCGGCTTCGGCGTCGGCAATCGCTTCGGCGGACGACGCCTCGTTGGCTATTATTGCGTCGTAATACAGCATCGACTGGTCGCGCGTAGTCTGTCTGTCGGCACGGTAGGTTTCAAAAAAGCTCCCGTACATGGTTACGTTGTCGCTTCCGGCGTCCGCATTATCCGACGCGCGGTTAAGAAAAATGTTGAGACACGCCGCAGCCGCGAGCAGCGCTACCATACCGACAAGCACAAAAATTTTCTTCTTCTTACTTAACATAGATATTCTCCTTTTAATTTATTTTTGCTTTTCCATAGGATAAACGCATATATTCTCCGGCGTAAGATCAAGCAACACCGAGACGGCGTTTATTACGTCCAACTTAATCTTAACATTGTCTCCTCCTTCACAGATTATTATCGCCCCAAGCGCCTTGGGATAGATTTCTTTAAGTACTATCGGCCCCGATCCGTCCGGACCGGTAACAATCTGCGGCGTGGACGTCGAAGAACCCGTTCCCGACGACGAAACGTAAGCGATAACCGCCTCAACGCCCGACTCCCAGCGTATTATTACCTTCGCTTTGCCGGCGCCTTTCAGCGCCGAAACCGTTTCGGTCAGCTCGCGCTGCATCCGGTCGCAGTAGTTCTCGCCGGAAGCCGTTTCGGTATCGTCGTCGCCGCGGTCGGGCAAAAGAGTGCTTATATAAACCGCAAGCATGACTACCACGGCGATAACGGCGAGAATTATCTCGAAGTGCTTTACGCTCTTTATTTTCTCGATTACGCCTTTTACGCTCATATTACCGTAATCCTGTCCTCTTCCACGTCAAGATACTGCGCCGCCAACGCCCTCACCGAGTCATAATTATGTATATGCTCGTTTTCGCCCTGTATACCGTTTTCGGACAAAATTATGACCGCTCTTTCCACCGTGATTTCAACGTCCGCTTTGCCGGTTATTTCGACGTCGGCGGAAATGCCCTGCTCGGCCAGAGCGCGCTCGAGCGCGCGCTCCAAAACGCCTATCTTAAGATCGGACGCATAATCGATAAATTCGTCGTCGGTTATATCGGCGCTGATGTCGAACTCGCCCGTTTCTATCAGTTTGGGCAGCGGAGTGATCACGACAAGCACCGTTATCGTGGCGAAAACCGACCTTATAAAGCTTTTCAGCCTGCTTTTTGTCAGCATAAGATCGACTACGGTGCCGGCAAGTACTATGCCGAGAACCGAAAGCACCCAACCTGCGATCGCGCTCATAACGCTATATTCCCCGTTGATATCACAAGCAGCAGCAGTATGAAGTAGAGAAACGCAAGCCCGATGATTATCGCCGCCAGCGTTCCCACGCTTTTTGACAGGCCGCCGAGCAGCTCCGACACGCGCGAATTGCCTAGCGGCTCCACGACCGCCGCCGCCAGTTTGAGCGACAGGCCGAGAACCGCCAGATTGATCACGAACGGCGCCGCCGTCGCAATCAGTATAACCACCGCCGTAAGCCCCACCGAATTCTTTATAAGCACGCTGCCCGCCATGACGGTATTAAATCCTTCCGATAGGTATCCGCCTATTATAGGCACATATTTGCTCAGCGCGAATTTCGTCGTACGCACGGTTATGCCGTCGTACACCGAAGCGGTTATGCCCTGCACGGACAAAAACGCTATATACAGGAAGAACGCCGTAGAAAGCAGCCATTTGCACGCCGACATGAAAAATCCGCTCATATTGCGCAGATTACCCGAGCCGGTAAGATTTCCCACTGCCGTAAACGCCGTCGAAAATATAAACGCCGGCAGCGCAGCCGCAGATACGAGAGTTATTATCCCGGAAGTGAGTATTAGCACGCCCGGCTGATAGACTCCGGCGGAAGCTCCGGCTCCGGCGGCTGTCATCAGGGTGAGAAGGACGGGAAAAAAAGCTTCGGACTGTTTCCTTATATCGGTTATTATCTCCGCCGCCGCGCCTATGACCTGAGTAAACTGCGACAGCAGCAGAACCAGAATTATTCCCACGCACGCCAGATGCACTATCTCCGATACCGATTCGGACGCAAAGCCGCCTTTTACCGAGTCTATCAGCGACGAGGCCACCGCTACCGCCGTTACCGCCAGCATAAGCGGCAGAAACTTAAGCGCCGAAGCTTTCAGCGCCTCCAGCATATACCTGAACAGCGTGCCGTATTCTATAGCTGCGTCGCCCGAAACCGCATTTTTTATATAATCTCTTACTGACGAAAAGCCAAGCAGCTCAGCCGCGTCCACGTCCATTTCGGAGGCGTACTGCTCTATCGCGGAAAGATCGATACTGTCCGCCACGTCGTTTATGCCGGACGACAGATCGTCGCTGTCCGCGGCTGCAAACGCGGAGCCGGGCATCAAACAGACAATGATGAGCAGCAGTAATGCGACGGCCGCTTTTTTCATTGCAGTAACCCGGCTATTATGTCAAAAAGTTTTACCACTACAGGCAGCGCGAGCCCCATGATAACTATCTTGCCTCCGAGAACGACTTTATCCGCGAGCGATCTGGAGCCGGTATCCTCTATCAGTCCGGCGGCAAAATCGGTCACATATCCGATCCCTATTATTTTTACCAGCAGCGAGAATATTCCGCCGTCAATCCCGGCCTTGTTCATCAGCTCTCCGAACGCCGAAAAAATACCGGCCAGTCGGTCGAGCACCATAAGTAATATGATTATTCCGCCGGCGACCGAAACCGCTACGGCCATGTCGGCGCGCGTCTCGCGCAGAATAAGCGCGCATACGGCGGTGATTATTCCGGCCGCCGCAATCTTCACTATATCCATCAGTATAGACCGAATATCGTTTTAAGCGTGTCAAAAAGCTGCGCTATGAGATCGACCACCATCAGCAGCACTATGACAAGTCCTGCCAGTGTGGTGAGCGTCGCAATCTCTTCCTTATCGGCTTTTTTCAATACCTGATTGATTATTGCCGTCAGCAAACCTATCGCCGCTATTTTGAAAATAAGATCGATCCCCATAAACACCTCTTACAACAGCAGGATTCCCAAGCCTATGCCGCCGAGCAGACCGAGTTTAACGGCCGTAACGCCGTACTTAAGATACTTTCTTTCGGCGGCGCGGAAGCGTTCATCCGCGTCGGATTCCGCCGCCTTCAGCTCGGCTATCTGCGTCTCCGCATCCACGCGGCCTATGGAAAACAGCGTGCTCTTTACCGTTTCGAGTTCCTCGCGGCTCAGGTATCCGCCCGAAAGCCGCGCAACGCCGCTTTTAAGCCCGTCGGCATATTCCGAAAGGTGCTTTTTAAAGAGAGCGTCCGCGGTTTCGAATCCGCCCGTAAGCGTCATTATGTCTGTCCGCCGGAAGCCGAGATCAGAGCCGACGTACCGAAGAAACCGCCTGTACTCGCCGAAATACCGCCTGCGCTCCGCCAGATATCTGCGGTACAGGTCGCCTGCAAAAGCTCCGACGGCCGTCGACAGCAAAAAAAGCAGCAGTCTCACGCCCATTACATCAGCGGCCTCAGATCGGCGTCGTACACTCCCGACAGCCGTCCCACTCCCTCCAGCACGGCGTAGCGCTCGAACAGTCTGTTGTCGACTATACGGGATATGCCCGGCTTATTGACAACGTCCTTTATATCCGCCGAGTGTATGCTGGCTATCAGCCTGACTCCCGACAGTACGGCCTCTTCGGCCGCCGCAAAATCCTCGCACGACAGCTCGTCCGTGATTATGACGTCGGGGCGCAGACTTCTTATGCCGCAGCCGAAAGCATAGCTTTTGGGACAGCCGCTAAGCACGTCGCTGTTCAGTCCGACGTCAAGCTGCGGTACGCCGTTGTGCGCCGCGGCTATTTCTGCGCGTTCGTCCGCAACGAGCACGTTAAACTGCTTTTGCGAGATTGCCGCGGCAATGTCCCTTAAATATGTGGTCTTGCCGCAGCCGGGCGGAGACACGATAAGCGTATTTCTGACGCCGCCGTCGGCTATGAACGGAATAAGTCCGTCCGCGCAGCCTTTTACCTCGTGCGGTATACGGATATTGACGGAACTGAAATTTTTAAGCGTTTTTACCCTGCCGCCGTCCGTTACCGCCGTACCGGCTATCCCTATGCGAACTCCGCCCGATACCGTAATGAACCCTCCGGCAATAGTATCGTAGACCGCGTACAGTGAAAAATCCGACGCGCGCACTATCACGTCCTGTATCGCCGATACGTCGACCGTCACCGCGCCGTCGCAGTCGCGCCCTATGCCGGAGCGGCCGAGATAATAGTATCTGCCGTCGTAATTGACGGTCACAGGCCGACCGGCGCGCAGCCTTATTTCGTAAAGCCTAGAAATATCCAGACGGCTGCGTATGATCTTTATTATGTATTCAGGCAGGAATTTTTCTATCATACTACCTTATGTGTATTGCCTGTCCCGTTCCGATATGCGTAATTGACGGCAAAAAACTTTTAAAGGCGCTCTTTATAAAACCGGTCACGCGCTCCGTCCGCATACTCTTTACTCCATAGGCGGTATGCCCGTTCCGCAGCGACGGCTTCATGCGGCGTAAAAAACAAGCGCTTTACCGCATCGGGAAATAAAAAAAGCCCGGCGAGCATATCGCCGGGCATTAAACACAAAAATTTCAAAAGGCGCTTACTTGACGCGCTCCATATATGTGCCGGTACGCGTGTCGACGCGTATTTTTTCTCCGTTATTGATAAAGAGCGGAACCATTATATTATATCCGGTTTCCAGCTTGGCGGGTTTGTTGCCGGCCTTGGAGGTATCTCCCTGTATACCCGGTTCGGTCTCGACAATCTCGAGTTCGACAAAGTTAGGCGGCTCTACCGAAAAAGCTCTGCCCTTGTACATCTGAACGTTGACAGTCATCTCCTCTTTGACGAAGCGCATGGCGTCCTCGACTATCTCGTAATTGAGCGGAACCATCTCGTAGGTTTCGAGGTCCATAAAATAATAGAGATCGCCGTCGTTATAAGAGTACTGCATTTCTTTGCGCTCGATATGGGCGGTCGAATACTTGTCCGACGGGTTAAATGTCTGCTCGAGCACCTGTCCGGTCTCGAGATTTTTGAGCTTAGCTCTGACAAAAGCCGCGCCTTTACCCGGTTTTACATGCTGAAAATCGACTATTACATATATCTTGCCGTCGATCTCGACCGTAACCCCTTTTCGGAAATCACCGGCCATTAAAGTTTCTGCTGCCATAAAATCCTCCTAAAGATTTATATTTTTGGAAAAATCGGTAAGGTTGCGCACCCCGTCCGCTTTTACTACCGCCATATCCTCGATACGCACGCCGCCCACACCGTCTATATAGACGCCCGGCTCGACGGTAATTATCATGTTTTCGACAAGCGCTTCGTCCGAAAACTTTGAGAGTCTGGGAGCTTCGTGTATTTCCACGCCCACGCCATGCCCGAGAGAATGTCCGAACTGTCCGCCGTAACCGTGCGCCGTGATATATTCCCTTGCAAGCGAGTCGGCCTCGCGCCCCGTCATACCGGCTCTGATGTATTTAAGCGCGTACTGCTGAGCCTCCAGCACGATTGCGTGTACCTTGACAAGCTCCTCGCACGGCTCGGTAAGACAGAAAGTCCTGGTCATATCCGAACAGTATCCGTCAAGCACCGCTCCGGTATCGATCAGTATCACGTCGCCCTTTTCGAGCTTCTTCGACGACGGCTTATGATGCGGAACAGCCGAATTCGCTCCGAAAGCCACTATCGGATCGAAAGAAGGTTTCGCTCCGCCGCGCAGATATTCGTATGTGATGAGCGCGGCTATCTCGCGTTCCGTGACGCCCGGTTTTATCTGCTGTATCACCTTCTTCAGGCAAACCTGATTGAAAATCTGCGATTTGGCTATACGCTCTATTTCATCGTCCGTCTTGACGGCGCGGCGCGCGGCAATGACGGAGCTCGCGGGACATAGGGAATAGCCTTTCAGCTCGGACTTGAGCCGCGTATAGTCGCCGTAAGAAAGTCTGTCGTCCTCAAAGCCGACAGCCTTGGCCTCTATCTTTGAAAGGCAGTTCCTTATCGTTTCGTACAGCGCCGGAGCCTCGATAATCTCGACGGTAAAGCCCGGGCAATCCTTTACATATCCGGCATATCTGAAATCGGTAATAAGAAAGCTCTCCCTCTCGCTCACTATAACGCAACCGAAAGAGGTCTCTTTGCGCGTAAAATAATTTCTGTTATTTTCGTCGAACAATACCAATACGTCTGCCGTTTTACTCATAGATGCTCCCTGTCCGTATAATTATACCACATTCCGTCAAAAAGGTTAAACGATTTTATGCATATTTTTCATTAAAACGGCGTCGTCCGACATCGTGCCGTCAGACTCGCATATGACGAAAGGCTTAAGCCCGTACTCGTCTATGACCTCGGCAAGAGGCAGATAATCGGGGCCGAAAACGTCGTCTGCAAACGTGAGATGATGCGATTCGCCGCCGGCGCCGTATGCTATCTTGGAAAAATGAATGTGCATATTGCGCGTTTTTTCCTCGCCAAGCTCGCGCATAGACGCGTCGATTATACGCTTGTAATCGTCCTTACCCCTTATGCCGCCCATAGTGTAACAATTTATATGGCCGAAATCGAAGCACGGATAAAAAACGTCGCTCAGCTTGCAAAACCGCAGAACCTCCTCCACACGCCCCACCTGTCTTATCTTACCGAGAGTCTCTATGCATATCTTGCATCTTTCGGCTCCGTCAAGCCTTTCGGCAAGCAGACCGAAATTGCGCTCCGCCTCGGCGACGGCGTCCTCCCTCGACGCTTTTCCCTGTGCCGCCGGATGTACGACCACGCGTTCGCCGCCCATTCTCCTGACCGCGTCCAGCGACTGCAGCACATATCCTATCGATTTTTCGATCATATCTCCGTCGGGATTGGAAAAGTTGGTGTAATACGGGGCATGGGCGCTGACTTCTATGCCGAACCTGTCCATTTCAACGCGTATTTTTTCAGCGGTCGGGTCGGACATGGATACTCCGCGGCCGAAGGAGTATTCAAAAGCGTTAAGCCCCAGTCCGGACAGAAAGGAGCCTTCCTCCCATGTGTGTTTGCGCCCCGAAGCGTAAAACGAATCGGAATTGCCCGACGGCCCTATGCGCAGTATGCCGTTATTGACGCTCATCTTAATATGTCCTGCCTGATCTGTTCGCCGAGAGCCTCGGGCGAATCGAATTTTTCTATGCCGCGCAGGTATTGCAGAAATCTGACGGTGGCGATTTTATCGTAAGCGTCGCCGCGGTAATCTTCCAAAAAGCTTTCCACCGAAACGGACGAATCGTTAAATGTCGGCTTTACGCCGATATTTGTCGCCGATCTGTACTTCTTGCCGTCGATTTCCGTTTCGGTCTTGTATACGCCGTATTTTATAATATGCTTTGCATGGGAAATGTAAAGATTGACGGTCGGATATCCGAATACGCGGCCTTCGCCTCTGCCCTTTACCACTTTCGCGCGGAACATATACGGATCGCCGAGCATGAGATTTGCGCGTTCGATATCGCCGGCATTAAGCAATTCTTTTATCCCCGTGCTGGACACCCGAACTCCGTCCAGCATTATCTCCGGCACTACTTCCAGTCTGATGCCCTTGGCGTCGCAATACTCCGCAAGATACGCGGTGTCGCCGTATCCCCCCGCGCCGAAAAGATAGTCGTAGCCGCACACGAATCCGCGAACGTCGAGCGCGCCGGTGAGCATATCGAGAAATTCGCGGCGGTCGGTGTCCTTAAACGTCTTGTCGAACGGACAGGAAAACAGGTAATCTATACCCAGTCCCGACATGATATACGCCCTTTCCGGATATATGTATATCAGCTTGGACAGAGTATTGAACTGCTTGTAGGCGTTGTTTGAAAAAGTAAATACGCACGAAGCGACTCCGTCCGCGGCGGCAAGCTCGCGCACGCGGTTTATGATCTTTCTGTGTCCGTAGTGAACGCTGTCGAAAAATCCCAGCGCCATATATACCGGTCTGTCGGTTACTGTCTGAAAGTCGATTTCGTACATACCTTTTCACCTCAGTAATGTCTTGATGCGCGTTATTCCGCCTTCGGTCGACGCCAGTCCGAACAGCTCGCCGCGGCAGTACAGCACGCTAGTACCTTCGGGCGCTCCGACGTCGGTTCTGACGCCGTTGACCAGCTTTTTGAAAAAGCTTTCGTCGGCGTCGAATCGCGGCCGGTCGGCGAGCGCCGTCTCAGGCGGCACAAGCGCGGCTTCTCCCAGTCGTTCCAACTTCCCTACGGTAACCGCGTCCTCGACGGCGAACGCTCCGCACCTGACGCGCTTTATCGCCGTCATTACGGCGACCGTGCCAAGCGAATGAGCCGTATCTCTGCATATGCTGCGTATATAGGTACCTGCAGAGCAGTGTATCCGAACTCTGAGAGCAGGCGGCTCATAATTCAGCGCTTCGGCAGAATATACCGTTACTTTTTTAGGCGGAAGCGCGACGTCTATGCCTTTACGGGCGAGCGCATAGGCTCTCACGCCTCCCACGCTTTTGGCGCTGTACTGCGGCGGAATCTGATCGAAATCGCCCCGTATACGCGAAAGAGCTTTTACGACGGCCTCACCGTCGGGGACGGCTCCTCCCGAAACCGTTACGGCGCCTTCGCCGTCAAGCGTATCGGTCTCGTACCCGAATGTGAACTCCGCCTCGTAAACCTTGTCTTTGGAGAGGAAAAAATCGAACAGTCTCGTGCATTTGCCCACTCCGATCAGCAGCACGCCCTCGCCCTGTGGGTCCAGAGTGCCGAAATGTCCTACGGCGCGAGTGCCGAGGATCCGCCTTACGGCATTTACGCAGTCGTGGCTGGTCACGCCTTTTGCCTTATACAGATTGATAATCCCGTTCATTCCCTAGATGCGCACCGATCGCAGCAGTTTTTCGATAACGTCCTCGTAATAGCCGCTCAGCATACAGCCTGCCGCGACCGTATGGCCGCCGCCGCCGAACATGGCCGCAGCTCTCGAAACGTCGTAGCCTTTGGATCTGAAGCTGACTTTGTACTGCGGACGGGTCTGTTCGGTAACGCATATCGCTATACGGGTATCGGCCATATCCATAGCCAGATCGATAAGCCCTTCGGTGTCGTCGACGGTGCAGCCCGTTTCGGAAAGATCCTGCTGCGTTATCGTTACGACGCAGATACCGTCGTCGTAAAATCGCATCGACTGTATTGCGCGCCCCATAAGCGCCGTCTTCTCGCGCGTCTTGCTGCGGTACAGACTGTTGGTTATCTTATTCGGATCCACGCCGTATCTTTCGACCAGTTCCGCAGCGGTGTAGAGCACTTCGGCGGTCGTGTTGGAATGCATGAAATTACCGGTGTCTGTCGACAGTCCGGCGTAAAGGCATACCGCGGCCTGCGCCGACATCATTCCGCTGTCGCGGACGAGCTTGTACAGAATCTGGCAGGTGCTTGACGCATCCACGCGCACCACGTTTACTTTGGCGAAGCCGTTGTTTGTCTTATGATGGTCGATATTGACCGAAGAGGCGCAGCTCCTGATATATCCGGAATACCGCCCCATTCTCGTGACGTCGCCGCAGTCGACGGCTATGCAGAGGCCGTATCTGCTTTTACGGGAAGCGTTAACGCATTCGCTGTGCGGCAGAAACCGGTACGCGGCAGGCATTTCGCCGTCCACAAGGACGTCGCACGGCACGTCCAGCCTCAACGCGATATCCTTTAATGCGAGCGCCGCACCCAGAGCGTCGCAATCCGGTCTGATATGGCATACGACCACGGCGCTGCCGGCAGAGCTTAAAATCTTTATCAGATCAATCATTTTTCAGCCCTTCGAGTATGGCGTTGATCTTCTCGCTGTACGCCTGAGAGGTATCGCGTATAAACGTCAGCTGAGGAACTACCCTGAGCTCCTTGAAATCGACGCTCAGCTCATGCCTTATAAATCCCGCGCAGCTCGTAAGCGCGTTGAAGGTGATCTCGCATCTGTGCTCGTCGCCGTATATGCTGACATATACTTTAGCCGTTTTGAGATCCTTTGCCGTATCAACGCGCAAAACGCTGACCATTTCGGTTATATGCGGATTCTTTACGCGGTTGGCAATGATATCGGCAATACTTTTCTGTATTTCGCTATTTATTCTGTCAAGTCTGTGGTTCATAATAAAGTATCTCCCGATCGATGAATTTACAAGCCGAAACCCCGGTGTGACGTCCGTAACCTATCCGACTCTTACTTTATTTCCTCTAAAACATAACATTCGATCTCGTCGTTCTCGCAAAGATCGGAGAAATCTCCGAGATTTATACCGCATTCGAAGCCGGCGGCAATTTCCTTGACGTCGTCCTTGAAATGTTTGACCGAAACTATGGTTCCCTCGGCTATCTTGTCGCTGCCGCGGAACAGGCGGTACTTGGCGCCTCTTATTATCTTGCCGTTCGTCACATAGCTGCCCGCAATGGCGCCCGCCTTGGACGTACGGAACACGCTGCGTATCTGCGCGCGGCCGACGATCTTCTCTTCGTACCGCGGCTCGAGCAGCCCCTTCATGGCCTTCTCGATGTCCTCGATAGCCTCGTAAATTATGCGGTACAGGCGCACGGTAATTCCGCTCGACTCGGCAAGCGCCTTGCTCTCGGCGTCGGGGCGCACGTTGAAGCCCACGACCATTGCGTGCGAAACTTCGGCTATCATCATATCCGAACGGTTTATCGCGCCCACTCCGGCATGGATAACGGTAACTTTAACCTCGTCGTTCGAAAGGTTGACAAGAGAATTCCTCAGCGCCTCGACCGAACCCTGAACGTCGGCTTTGAGCACAACGTTGAACTCTTTTATCTTGGATTCGCGTATCTTATTGAATACGTCGTCGATAGTGACCTTCTGTCCCTCGTCGATCTTTTCGGTCTGTATCTTTGCCTGACGTTCGGCTATTACCTGACGTCCGGTCTTTTCGTCCTCAACGGCAAACACTGCGTCGCCCGCCGACGGAACCTCGTCGAATCCCAGCACCGACACTGGCGTGGAAGGGCCTGCTTCCTTTATATTTCTGCCCTTGTCGTCCACCATAGCGCGCACGCGGCCGCCCGAAACGCCGGACACCACGAAATCGCCCACTCTGAGCGTGCCGTTCTGCACTATGATATTCGCAACGGGGCCTTTGCCCTTGTCCAGCTTGGCCTCTATTATGGTTCCCTTGGCCTTGCGGTTGGGATTGGCCTTATATCCGTTGTATTCGGCAAGGAACAGTATGGTTTCAAGCAGTTTATCCACGCCTTCGCCCGTCTTTGCGGATACCGGCACCATCATGGTGTCGCCGCCCCATTCGTCGGGAACAAGCCCGTACTCGGTCAGCGACTGCTTGATTTTCTCGGGGTTGGCGCCCGGTTTGTCTATCTTGTTTATTGCAACGATGACGGGAACGTGCGCGGCCTTGGCGTGGTTTATCGCCTCTATGGTCTGCGGCTTGACTCCGTCGTCGACGGCGACGATAAGCACTGCTATATCGGTGACCTGCGCTCCTCTCGCGCGCATCTGCGTGAACGCTTCGTGTCCGGGAGTGTCGAGGAACGTGATTTTTTCGCCCTTTACGGTTACGGAATAAGCGCCTATATGCTGGGTTATTCCGCCCGCCTCGCCTCCGGCTACGTTGGTGCTGCGTATAAAGTCGAGCAGCGAGGTTTTGCCGTGGTCGACGTGTCCCATGACGGTGATAACGGGAGGACGTTTGACGAGATCCTTTTCGTCGTCCGCCTCGTCGTATTCGGCCTCGAGCCGCTCTTCCATCGACTTGTCGAGCTTAAGCTCCAGCTTTACACCCAGCTCGTTTGCGACCAGTTCCATGGTGGGGAAATCCACTACGCTGTTTATATTGGTCACGATACCGAGTATCATAAGCTGTTTTATGATTTCCTGAGCGGTCTTGCCTATCTTCTCGCTGAGTATTTTGACCGTGAGGTTTTCAGTCGTGATGACCGCTTTCTCTATTTTAACCGGAGTAAACACTACCGGCTCCTTGGCGCGCTTGTTCTTAAGCTTACGGGTTCCCATGCGCTCTTCGTCAAGATCCTGCGGAATAAATCCTTTGCGAATGAGCGTGCGCTTGTTCATAGTCTTTTTGTCTTCAGACTTTGTATGCTCCTTGCGCTTGCCGTCAAACCCTTTGCGGTCTTTGGAAGGCGCGGGCAAATCGATCTTAGGCAGAGGTCTCGCCGCAGAAGCTGCCGGACGGGGTCCCAGCGGCTTGGCGGTCTTTCCCGGAACGCGCGCCGGCCCTTTCGCGTCGTGCAAAGGCCGCGAAACTACAGGAGGCGGCGTAATGCGTCCCTTTATATAACTGGGCATCGCGTTATGATCGGTCGAAACAAACGACCTTGTACGCGTAACCACGTCGCTTTTCGTGACCGTCGTTTTAGCTTTCTTTTCGGCGTCGGACGACGCGGGTCTCTGAACTTTCGGTTCAGCGGCAACGACAGACTCCGCCGCCTTTTCGGGCGCGGCGACAGGTTCAGCCGACTTTTCGGACGGCGCAGCCTTTTCGGCTTCTTTTACCGGTTCGTCTGCGGCGGACGGCGCAGCCTTTTCGGCTTTCGCCTCCGCTCTGGCGCGAGCCTCCTCTTCCGCCTTCAGTTTTTCCTGTCTTCTGCGTTCGCGCTCTCGGACCCGTCCCAAAAGAGACTCCACTTCGGCCTTAAGCTTCCGTATATTTCCGGACAAAACGGAAATCTTGCCGCCCGCCGCATTTTCTGCGTTGAGCTGCTTGATTTTGTTTTCTTTTTCGCCAGATTCGTTCATTGACAAAACTATTTTACCTCCGCAGGTTCTATCACAAATTTTTCGTTAAGATTGCCGAGTATCGCTTCGGCCATCTGTCTGTCCGCGACGCCTATCGCCTTGCAGTTGACTCTGTGCGTGATTTCCGAGAGATCGTCCGCGCACCGTATTACGGCGGCGCCCTTGGCGGCTGCGGCAGCTTTCAGCTTGAACGCCGATCCCTCTGCAAGGTCCGCCGCGTACAGCACCGCGTATACTTTTGATCCGGAGCGGCAGATCATATCCACGCCGTAAACCGCTTTGCCCGCCCTCATGGCAAATCCCAGCATCGACGCGATTTTGTCGGGCGTCATGATTGTCTGTCAAACTCCTCTTTCAGTTTATCGTAAACTTCGGCCGGAATTTCGCATTTGAAAGCGCGGTTGAGCTGTTTGGCTTTCAAGCACTTGTCAAGACATTCTTTCTTCCTGCACAAATACGCGCCGCGTCCGTTCTTCTTGCCGGTGAAATCCAGCGTGAACGTGCCGTCGGTCAGGCGCACGACGCGGATAAGCTCCTTTTTGGGGAACATACCTCGGCAGCCGATACACATTCTTTCGGGAGTTTTCTTCTCCATGTCGGCTACTCCAGATCGCCGAGATCCTCGTCGAACAGGCTGTCGTCGGCAGCTGCCGGAACAGGTTCTTCTTCAACAGCCTCCTCAACGTCCGACTTGACGAGCGATGAATACGGTTTAACGTCTATTTTCCAGCCGGTCAGCCGCGCCGCCAAGCGTGCGTTCTGCCCTTCGCGCCCTATCGCCAGAGACAGCATATCGTCCGTAACGACCACTTTGGCGGTCTTTTCGGCGTCGTTCACCTGCACCATAATGACCTTTGCCGGACTGAGCGCGCGCGCGATGAATTCCAGCGTGTCCGCGCACCAGGGGATTATGTCTATCTTCTCTCCGCCGAGCTCGGATACTATCGCGTTGACGCGCATACCGCGGTTGCCTACGCACGCGCCAACGGGATCGATATTCGACTCCTCGGTATATACAGCCATCTTCGTGCGGTAACCCGGTTCGCGCACGATCTCCTTTATAACGACCAGTCCGCTCGCAATCTCGGGAACCTCTATCTCAAACAGACGTTTGACGAACCCCGGAACGGTACGCGACACCATTATCTGCGGACCGCGCACTCCGTCCTTTATCTTCTTGACATAGACCTTAACCTTGTCGCCCACGTTGAATCTGTCCGAAGGCATCTGATCCTGCGGCAGCATGACCGCCTCCAGCTTGTTGATCTCGACATATACGTTCTTGCCCTCGAGGCGGCGCACAACGCCGGTGACGAGCTCGTCCTCCTTCTGGGACAGCTCGCTGTAGGCTATCTCGCCCTCCACCTCGCGCAGCTTCTGCATGATTACCTGCTTCGCTGTCTGCGCGGCGATGCGTCCGAACTCCTTGGACGATATCTCTTCGGCAACGATGTCGCCTACTTTATACTTCTTATCTATATATCTGGCGTCCTCAAGGCTTATCTCGGTGTCCTTGTCCTCGACCTGCTCGACAACTTTCTGATAGGCGATGACCTTTATGAGGTTGCGGTCGGGGTTGAGCTTGACTTCCACGGCCTTGGCGGTGCCGGTATGCTTTTTATACGCGATCGCGAGCGCGGTCTGAAGCGCGTCTATAAAAATTTCTTTCTTGATGCGTTTTTCTTTTTCCAGTTCGTCCAGCGCCTGAAAAAAATCCTTGTTGATCATGATTTCCTTTTTTCCTCCTGAAACTTAACTAAAATGAACGCTCGGACGCGCCAGAGCGATACGGTTTGTCTCAAACGACACGTCTGTGCCGTCTATCTCGAGCACCACGACGTTTTCCGTCCTGCTTTTAAGAATACCTTCGTAATACTTCTTGCCTTTTATCGGAGCGTAAAGCTTGATTTCCACTTCCCGCCCGTAATTGCGCTCGAAATCGCGCTGCGTTTTGAACGGTCTGTCCAGCCCCGGCGACGACACGTTGAGAATGTAAGGTCCGTCGACCGGATCGAGCTCGTCGATAATGGGATTTATCGTGTTATGCACCAGCTCGCAGTCGTTAAGCGTTACTCCGCGCGGAATGTCGATATATATCGTCAGATTCATTCCGTCCGGCTTTTTGACGTATTCCACGGCGACTATCTCGAACCCGCATTTCTCCACCGGCTCCCTTATTGCGTCGTAAGTTTCCTGCTCTACCTTGTTCAAAGCCAAACCCTCTCTAACAGCAGTTGAGAGCGGGTCGTTGCAACCCACTCTCAAGCACCATAGTATTCAGTATTGATATTATACCATGAAATAAAGCAAAAATCAAGCGTTTAGCTGATAAAATTCGCCAATTTGAGAAAAACCTCGGCAGTCGCTATCGCGTCGTAAATGGCGCGGTGCGCACCCTTGTTCTTTATCCCGAAATATTCGGTCAGTTTTCCCAGGTTGAACTTCGTAAGCGACGTGAGATATTTGCGTCCCAGCGCCAGAGTGTCTATACGCTCGTTATCGAAATATATGTTCATCTCCTGACCCGCGGCCGACACAAAGCCGTAGTCGAACTGAACGTTCTGCCCGACCATTATCGTTCCGTATGAAAATTTGTAGAAATCGGGCAGCGCTTCGTCGATAGTGGGAGCGTCCTTAACGTCGTCGTCCGTTATCGTGGTAAGCGCCGTTATCCGTTCGGGAACGGGAACCTCGGGATTGACGAAAGTCGAAAACGTCTGGGAAATCAGACCGTTTTCCACACGCACCGCCCCTATCTCTATAATTTTGTCCGACGCCGTATTGAGTCCGGTAGTTTCGATGTCGAAAACGCAGAACGTTTTGCCCAGCACGAAATCGGCAATTCTGTCTTCCTTTTTGAAAAGCGAGCCCTGTTCCGCCACAACATAAGGCTGAGGAAAAACATAACGGTATTCGTCCTCCACCTTGCGTATAATGCGGTTGACGGTGAAATCCTTGGGAAATACGCAAAGCGAGATGCGCTTTACCGAATACGTCATCTGCCCGGGGCGGAACTTATCGATGTCAAGATCGCCGCAGCAAACTATTTCGCGCCCGTTTTTAATGAGCGTCATGCGCTCTTCCGTCTTACGGCTGGGAAAATATATGCAGCTGAGCTCTCCCGTCGGATCCTTAAGTATAAATTTAAAGTAGCTCTTCGGCTTGCCTTCGGCGACGTTTTTGCGTTCTATCTGCTGAAACTGCTCCACCTTGCCGCACACCACCAGTCTCTGCTCGGGGCGCTTGCAGTCGCATATGTATCTGGCGAGATCGTAAATTATTGCGCCCACGAATTCCTCGACCATCTGCGGCCGTATGAGCCGCTGCTCGTCGGCGCGGTCGAACGTCGTGCCGTTCTCTTCGCTCTCAAGCCTTCTCTCGTACTGCTCTATACTGTCCTCGGTCCTGGTATCCTTTTTGGCTGCGGTCTGCACGCGGATATCTTCGCAGTAATTGAGCTCGATGAAATTCTCTATCGCGCGGATAACCTTTTTGTCCTCGCAATACCCGATAAGCGCCTCTTCTATATTCAGCGTTACCGTTATCCGATCTCCTTCGCGCCTTACGATTACGTCGTTCTCGCCCAATCCGCTCGAGAGCACCGGATATGCGAAAAGAAACTTGAAAAGTCTGACTTTGAAGAACTCCGCGTCGAAATGGCTTTTTATAAACTTCACGTCAAGCGCGCACGGCACCGCCGCCACGGAACGGATCAGCCCGACGAGCTTTTCCTCGTTCTCCATTACTTCCGCTTCTTTGTCCTCGGGGTATATAAAGGCGAGCGTTATCCTGTTTTTGCTCAGCTCCGCCTCCCCGAACGACAGCCGCAGATATGAAAACCGCCCGTCCGTAAGCTTGTTAAGTTGTTCCGAAAGTTCGCAGGTCTTCACTTGTGCGCCTCTATCAGTTTTTTCAATTCGTTCTTCACTTCGCCGAACGCCACCGTTTTCACCGGTTTTCCCTTGACGAATATCACTGCTTTATCCTTGCCGCCGGCTACTCCGAAATCGGCGTCGCGCGCCTCTCCCGGTCCGTTCACCACGCACCCCATTACGGCTATCTTGAGCGGCTTTGAAACGTTAACGGTGAGCTCGCGCACCTCGTCGACTACCGACATGAGATCGTATTTGCACCGCGAGCACGTCGGACAGGATACAATCTCGCAATGTTTCTCCAGCCCCAGAGCGCGCAGAATCTCGCGGCCGGCCAGCACTTCGGCAACCGGATCGCCCGACAGCGACACCCGTATCGTATCGCCTATGCCGTCAGCCAGCAGCGCGCCTATGCCTATTGCGGATTTGACCAGCCCGCTCTCGTAAGCGCCTGCCTCGGTAACCCCCAGATGCAGCGGATAATCGCATAAGGCGGCCAACCTGCGGTATGCGTCTATCGTCGTCTTTACCGACGACGCCTTTGCCGAAACCACTATATCGTAAAAGCCGAATTCCTCCAGCAGCCGAACGTGCCTCAACGCGCTCTCGCACAGAGCCTGAGCGGTAGCGCCGTATTTGTCCAGCAGATCTTTCTCGAGCGAACCGGCGTTAACGCCTATACGGATCGGCGTGCCGTTGGCTTTGCACGCTGCCACCAGTTCGGCTATACGTCCGCGGTCGCCTATGTTGCCGGGGTTAAAACGGACCTTTGACGCGCCCAAGTCGCTCGCCATGACAGCGAGGCGGTAATCGAACTGAATATCGGCTACAAGAGGAACTTTGACGGCTTTGACCAGTCTGCCGAAGGTTTCGGCTTCAACAGCGTCGGACACCGCGACGCGAACGATGTCGCAGCCGGCGTTTTCCAGCCGTCCGATCTGCGCGAGAGTCGCTTCGTAATCGGCCGTATCCGTATTCGTCATCGACTGTACCGTGACTCGGCCGCCGCCTATTACCGTATTTCCTGCTTTTACCGTTCTTTTCATAAGTTTATCCGAATAAAGGCGCTATAAATCTCCATAGATCCAGCACTACGACGAATGCCAGAAGAAGTATTATGCCGACAGTGTGTATCGTGTTTTCCACTTTCTGATTGATCGGCTTGCCCCGTATCCACTCTATGGCGGTAAATACTACTTTAGAGCCGTCGAGTGCCGGTATAGGCAAAAGATTGAATATGCCGAGGTTGCTCGCTATAAGAGGAAGCAGTATGAGAATGTTGCGCCAGTTGGCTTTTGCAAGATCCGCCATCAGCGCTATCGTACCGGCCGGACCGGCAAGGTCGGTTATCGGTATCTTGCCTACCACCAGATCGCCGAACGTGCCGAGTATCAGCCAGGACAGCTTGAACATATACGGCACGCAGTATTTAAGCGCGTAACCCAATCCGACGTCCTCGAAATCATACAGCGACGCATATCCGAACCCGACGTAATCGAGCGTCTCCGGTTCGCCCGTCTCCTCATTTACCGTTTCCGTCACTATGTGCTTTTTGGTGACGTTGACCGTCAGCAGCTCGCCGCCGCGCTCAACGGTAAGAGTAACGCTGTCGTTTTCCTCAACGTCGGCGATAAGATCGTCGTAGCTGTTCATAACGCCTATCTCGCGGCCGTTTACCGCGCGCACCACGTCCCCTTCCTCGAGCGGATTGAAGGCTACGCCGTCGGCGTCGGTGTACACTTTTGACACCGTGGGAACGGTAAACCCTATCGCCCATATAAAGATGAGCGAAAACACTATGGCTGAAAGCAGATTGGCTACTCCGCCCGAAAGCAGGACTATTATTCTCTTCCACGGCTTTTCCTCGAGAAACGACCGCCCACCGCCCGCCGCCGGTTCGGCGACTGCCGCGCCGGCTGCAGCTCGATCCGATTCTGTCGGGTAAGGTGCGTCGGCGGCAGCAACGGGCGCTCCGGTTTGCTCCGCTGCTGTCGGGTAAGCGGCGGCCGAATCGGAAGCCTGCTGCGGCGAGGCTTCGGGTAAGGCGTCCTTTTTGCCGCCGTCCGTTTTGTCCTTGCCTGGAGCAAGAATATCCTCGCCGCTCGCAATCTCGCCCTCGAACGCGCAGTAGCCGCCCAAAGGAATCAGTCTGAGCGAAAACACTTCCCCGTTCTTTTTCTTTTTGGAGAATATTTTCGGGCCGAACCCCACCGAAAATTCGTTTATTTTGAATTTGAGAATTTTACCCGCCAGATAGTGCCCGAATTCGTGTATGACTATCATCAGCAGCAATATCACTATGGCGAGTATGATATATAAAAACAGCATTCAGTTCTCCCGCATGACTCCGGAATACACATCGTCGAACGTGGCGTAAATGTCGGCCGTATCGGGATCGGCGGTAAAACCGGTATACGTCAGATATTTTTCCACTATATCGTATATGTCTGTGAACCTTATTTTATGCGATAAAAACAGTTTTACGGCCGCTTCGTTAGCCGCATTTACGGCGCAGGGAATATTGCCGCCCTTTCTCATCGCCTCTCTGCATACGGCAGGCAGAGGAAAATTCTTTTCGTCGGGCGGCATAAAGGTAAGGTTTTTGTCAAAGGCTAACGGAGCCGTACCTGACGGGAGCCTGTCGGGATACGAAAGCGCAAGCTGAATGGGAATATCCATGCTCGGCGTCGACATCTGCGCAGCTACCGCTCCGTCGACAAATTCCACCATCGAGTGGATTATGCTTTCGGGGTGGATCACATAATCTATTTTATCCGTGCCGAACAGCCAGCGCGCCTCAATTATCTCGAGCCCCTTATTCATCATCGTGGCGCTGTCCACGCTGATTTTTTTGCCCATGTTCCAGTTGGGGTGTCTGACCGCCTGTTCGGGAGAGACTTCCCTCAGCCTGTCGCGCGTCATGCCGCGGAAAGGTCCGCCCGACGCCGTAAGGATTATGCGCCTGACGTCGCCACCGAAGCGCAGACACTGCCATACGGCCGAATGTTCGCTGTCGACGGGAATAATTTTAACGCATTTTTTCTGCGCCGCGGACGTAACCGCCGCGCCTGCCGCGACAAGCGATTCCTTGTTTGCGAGAGCTATGTCTTTTCCCGCTTCGATCGCGGCGAGCACCGGTCTCAGGCCGCTCATGCCCACGACCGCCATAACCGTCATGTCGGCTTCCGGTACAGACGCCGCCTGCGCGACGGCTTCCGCGCCGAAAGCGACGCGGCAACCGCATATCTCACGCGGAAAACCGGCGGCAATGCTTTCATCAGCAACGGCGGCAAACGTCGGCCTGAATTCGCGTATCTGGCGTTCGAGCGTGCCGACGCTTTCGCGCACGGCCAGCGACGCCACCGAAAATTTTTCGGGATAGCGGCGGACGACTTCCAGCGTTTGTCTGCCTATGGAACCGCTGCTTCCTATGACTGCAAGCTTTTTCACAGCACCGTAAGCACAAGCATATACATATACAGGAAAACTCCCGTAAGCATCATGCCGTCTATTCTGTCCATAACTCCGCCGTGACCGGGAAGGATATTACCGTAATCTTTTATGCCGCACAGCCTCTTGACGTAAGACGCCACGAGATCGCCCACCTGATTAAACAGCGATCCCACGAACCCGAGCACTAAAAAGTGCGCTATATTCGTACCGAGCGTCCGCCCGATAAACTCCACGTTAAGAAACCCGTACAGCGAGCATACCAGCACCAGCGCGCCGCCCAAAGTGCCGCCCAGCAGTCCGCCGATCGCTCCCAAAACGGTTTTTTTGGGGCTTATGACAGGGCAAAGCTTGGGGCCTCGGAAAGTGCTTCCCACGAGATAGGCAAAAGTATCGGTGAGCGTGGAAACGAGAAACAGCAGCAGTATCGAAGGAACTCTCAGCGTTTCGGGCAGATAGTTAAGCGCCAGCATATACACCAGCAACGTAACGGGATAAAGGAGCACCAGCAGAGTGCTGGTGACGTTACGCATGGTCTTTTCCTTGCTTAAGCGCACATAAACGAGCGACATGACAATCAGAACTATCAGCACGCCGTACCATATGGCGACGCCGCCCTTGCCGTTAAGGAAATAATTCGCCAGAACGAACGCGAGGTAACCGAGAAGCACTCCGGTTATTACCAGAGGATCTAACGGACGGCCGAAACGCTCGCCTATCGCCCTGCTCACTTCTAAAACCGCGGCTATCATCACAAGCATTGTAAAAATGTCAAAAAACACGGGATGCACCAATAAGCTCAGCAGTACCGTGCCGACGTATACAATAGCAATGATTATACCTGTGAAAAACCGCTTTTTCATTCACCGTACCTTGCCGAAGCGCCTGTTGCGTCCGGCGTAGTCCTTAAGTAGTTTTAACAATTCTTTTTTGCCGAAATCCGGCCACAGCGTTTTAACGAAGAACAGCTCGGAATATGCCGCCTGATACAGCATGAAATTGCTCAACCGCATCTCGCCGCCGGTACGGACTATCATATCGGGATCGGGCAGATCGGCGGTATAAAGCCTTGCGCCTACCGAGTCCGCGTCGAAAGGGCCGCCCGTTTCGGCAAGCGACTTTGCCGCGCGCGCGATTTCGTCGCGACCGCCGTAATTGAGCGCTATGGTCAGCACGCCGTTCTTTCCGTCGCGGCTCTTTCTTTCCACCCTGCCGAGCACTTCGTTTACATCGGACGGGAAAAAGGAAAGATCGCCGATAAAGCATACCCTTACGCCGCCGGCGATAATCTCTTCGGTCAGCTCCTCCATACCGTCGCGCAGCAGCTTTATCAGTCCGTCTACTTCGTCCTTAGGCCGCTGTTTGTTCTCCGTGGAAAAAGCGTATACCGTCATATACGGTATGCCCAGTCCGAAAACGTCGGAAGCCAGCTTTTTCAGCGCGGCTACGCCGGCTCTGTGGCCGTAGTTTCTGGGCATCATTCTCTTCTTTGCCCAGCGGCCGTTGCCGTCCATTATAAACGCTATGTGCGCCGGCAGTCTGTCCTTAAACGATATGTCAGACTTCAAGAATCTCCGCTTCCTTGGCTTTAAGAACTTTTTCGGCTTCCTCTATAGCCTTATCGAGCGTCTTCTGAACGTCCTTTTCGACCGAAGCCTGTTCGTCTTCCGTAATAACACTGTCCTTCTTCAGCTTTTTAAGCGCCTCGATCATATCGCGGCGTTCGTTACGAAGCACCACCTTGGTGTCCTCGCACGTTTTCTTGATCTGCTTAACGAGCTCTTTTCTGCGCTCCTCGGTAAGCTGAGGGAACACCAGCCTTATCACCTTACCGTCGTCGGAAGGATTTATGCCTATGTCGGACGCCGCGATCGCTTTGGATACGGCTTTTACCATGCTGACGTCCCAAAGCGAAATCATGAGCATCCGCGCTTCGGGAACGGTAATGTTCGCCATCTGACTGAGCGGCGTGGGAGTTCCGTAGTAATCCACTACTATTTTGTTGAGTATCTGAGGATTTGCGCGGCCTGCACGCACCGCGACCATCTCGCTTCTGAAATGATCGAGCGCCTTTGACAGCTTGCCTTCGTATTTATCGTATTCGGTCTGTACCTGCGGATTGTAGTTACCCATACTGTCCTCCTTGGGAAATTCGTTCACATAAATTATATTATACCAAATTTACCTTGCCAAGACAAGCGTTTTACCCTTCGTTTGAGATCACCGTACCGATTTTTTCGCCCGACGCCGCCTTGATAAGCCCGCGCTCGGCGGTAAGCCCGAAAGCGATTATGGGAATATTGTTCTCCATGCACATCGTTACGGACGTGATATCCATAACGTTTATGCCGCGGTTGATAACGTCCATATAAGTGAGTCTGTCCAGCTTGACTGCCTTGGGATTCTTTTTGGGATCGTCGGTGTAAACGCCGTCGACGTTCTTCGCCATGAGAAGCACGTCCGCCTTTATCTCGGCAGCCCTCAGCGCCGCGCCCGAATCGGTCGAAAAGTAAGGATTGCCCGTTCCGCAGGCAAAAATGACGATGCGGCCGCATTCGAAATGCCTCAGCGCCTTGCGCAGTATGAACGGCTCGGCTACCGAAGGAATTGACAGCGCCGTCTGCACGCGCGTAGGCACGCCGTTTTTCTCTATTGCGTCCTGCAGCGCCAGCGCGTTCATTATCGTGGCGAGCATACCCATATGATCGGCCGTTACCCTGTCCATATCGGTACCCTGTCTGCCGCGCCAGAAATTGCCGCCGCCCACCACTATGGCTATTTCCATGCCCTGCCTGTGCAGATAAACGAGCTGATCGACAACGTGCTTTACCATGGCTGGATTTATACCCGATTTGTCTTCGCCCGCAAGCGCTTCTCCGCTCAGCTTCAATAGCACTCTTTTATACATTATTCCTGTCTCCCCTTAAATATTTGCGAGGTAAAAAAACAGACATATTATGCGTTTAAAAGCCAATATGTCTGTCGGTGCGTCAGCGCTTACTTGCCGCTCTGAATCTTTGCGACCTCTTCGGCCAGATTGTCGACTTTCTTTTCAAGGCCTTCGCCCATCACGAACCTTTCGAAACGTTTGATTTCGACCTTTGCGCCGACGCTTTTTCCCATTGCCTCGACCGCCTGAGCGACGCTTATCGAGCTGTCCTTCAGATATTCCTGATCAAGCAGACAGATCTCTTTGAAGAATTTCCTTATGCGGCCCTGAACCATCTTTTCCGCAACGGCGGCCGGCTTGCCCTCGTTCATCGCCTGCACTTTGAGAATCTCTTTTTCGTGCTCGACCTCTGCCGCGGGCACTTCGCTCTCGCAAACATACTTGGGCGCGAAAGCCGCTATATGCATGGCCACGTCATGGCAGGTAGCGGCGAATTCCGCATTGCCGTTGACGTCCTTGTCGGTGCTGACTTCAAGCATTACGCCGATCTTGCCGCCCATATGGATATAGGTTTCCACACGGCCGCACGATACGGCGTAGCGCGCCATTCTGCGGTAGGCGATCTTCTCGCCTATCTTGGCGGTGGCGGCGTTGATGAGATCGGTAACGGTTTCGCCGCCGCATTTGGCGCCGAGCAGCGCCTCGTCGTCGGCCGGAGCGTTGACGGCCACGGCTTCGGCGACCTTTTTACACAGATTTATGAACTCGTCGGATTTGGCGACAAAATCGGACTCGCAGTTGACTTCGGCGAGCGCACCGGTCTTGAAATCGTCCGAAACATACGAATATACCGCGCCTTCGGAAGCGATACGCGAAGCTTTTTTCGCGGCGACCGCGACTCCGCGCTCTCTGAGATACTCGGCGGCTTTGACCATGTCGCCGTCGGTTTCGGTAAGCGCCTTCTTGCAATCCATCATGCCGGCGCCGGTCTGTTCTCTCAGTTTTGCTACGTCTTTTGCTGTGAATGACATTTCTTACATCCTCCCGTATTTATTCGGCAGCAGGCGCTTCTTCAGCGGAAACGGTCTCGGCCTCGGCTGCAGCGACCGTTGCTGCGGCTTCGGCCTCGCGGCGCGCCGCCAGTCCTTCCTCGCCCTCGTTGGCCTCGATAACGGCGTCGGCCATGGCGCCCGCTATAAGCTTTATGGCGCGGATAGCGTCGTCGTTTCCGGGAATGACGTAATCGATCTCGTCCGGATCGCAGTTGGTGTCGACTATAGCCACTATGGGAATATTAAGGCTGCGCGCTTCGGCGACTGCCAGATGCTCCTTCTTGGGATCGACTACAAACAAAGCGCCCGGGAGAGTGCGCATATCGCGGATACCGCCCAGACTCTCTTCGAGCTTGTCGCGCTCTGCCTTGAGCTTCATGACTTCCTTCTTGGGAAGCACGTTGAATTCGTTCATCTTTTCCATCTGGTTGAGCTTGTTCAGACGGTCGATGCGCGAACGTATGGTCGTAAAGTTGGTGAGCGTGCCGCCCAGCCAGCGGGATTTCATATAGAACATACCGCATCTTTCGGCTTCCTGGGCGATGGCTTCCTGAGCCTGCTTCTTCGTCCCCACGAACAGAATCGACTTGCCGGCAAGCGCCGTCTCCTTGACAAACGCGTAAGCTTCGTCGATGAGTCCCACCGTCTTTTCGAGATTGATGATATAAATATCGTTTCTCGCGGTGTAGATGTACTTCTTCATCTTGGGGTTCCACTTTCTGGTCGGGTGTCCGAAATGAACGCCGGCCTCAAGCAGCTGTTTCATTGAAACAACGTTCGACATAAATTATCCTCCTGTTTATACCTCCCCGATCGCCGCTTTCAAAGGGTCCAAACGTCGTAACGGGCATGAAAAAATTTACCTTTCCGACGCAACAGCGAACCAACGGCAACGCGGGTGCGAAATAAAACCTGAAATATTATAGCATAACCGCTAAGAATATGCAAACATTTTTACCCTGTTTTCCCGAAAATTTCACGCTTCGTAGAGTTTTATACTTGTGTGTAGGGTCAAGGGTGAATGAGCCTTGATATAAACTTACACCTCAAGCGCTTCGGGCAGCCGACCGGCAAACAAATAACCGCCCGAAGCTCGGACGGTTAAATGTGCGAGGGCCTACCCTTTCAGCCAAAGGTTCCTCCCGCTGTCTACGCGCGTCAGCCGTAGCTGTCCCCTACGGGACTGTGGGCAAGTATATTTTAATACAAGGAGACAGATATGTCAACTGTAAATTACAGCTTAAAACAGAGGCGTAAGCCTTATCCCGTTATTCGGCATAGTAGTTTCCGTTTTGTTCGCGTTACTTCCCTTTCGGAAAAGTTACGCCGGAGAAAAATGCGGCGAGTTTTCCGCCGGTTATATACGCGAAAAACTCCCCGCGCGCCGGTTTGCGCACAGGGAGCCCGTCAATATCGCAGCGTTATTTCTTTTCGTGATCGCAGTCGCAGCCGTCGTGGCCGCAACCGTCATGATCACAGTCGCAACCGTCGTGGCCGCAGCAGCTGCAGCCTTCTTCCTGCGCCGCCACCGCTATAAGATACTCGTTGAAAACCGCGTTGAGCAGCTCTTCGTCCTCGACGGGTACGAACAGATCGGAGTCGCCGTCCTCCTGCTCGACCATCTTGAATATGAGCGCTTCGTCCTCGCCCAGACCTTCGAGCGGCTCTACTGGCTGCAGAAGCGCGTAAAATTCGTCCTCGTACTCCACGCACGCGACCTGATAAAACTCCACCGGCTTGTTGTTGTCGTCATACAGAGTGATGACTTCGTCGTCAATAAGCTCCACGTTTTCCTTGTCCATGATTTACTCCTTGTCTTTACTCATATTTGCGTCAAGGTAGCTCTGCAAAATCAGCCTCGCCGCCGCCTTGTCGATAATTTCTCCGCGCCGCTGCCGCTTAACGCCCGCTTCGGTCATAAGCTGCTCGGCCTCGACGGACGTCAGCCGCTCGTCCCGGTATTCTATCCTTGCTCCGGTCACCTTGGCAAGTACCCGTCCGAACGCTCTCGTCTTCTGCGCGCGTTCGCCTTCGCTGCCGTCCATATTCAGCGGCAGTCCTATGACGACCGTCTGCACGCCGCGCGAACGCACTATTTCGGCAGTCATGTCTATAGCTTTGCGCATACTTCCCGTTTTAAGCACGGTTACAGCTTCTGCCAGTATACCGCTGTCGGACGCGGCTATACCCACTCTGCTGTCTCCGTAATCCACTCCCAGGTACTTCACGGTCAATATTATAACACATCAATCCGTCCTTGCAAAGCGTTTTAAAAGCTTTTTCTAAAAAAGCCGCAACGACAGTACCGGAAACCGACACAGTGCAAAAAGCCGGAAATAAAAAATTCCGCGCGGAACTCCGCGCGGAATCAATCGGTCGGTTTTATTCAGTTATCCTGATTTTCCGGATTCATGCCTTCGCAGATATCGGAACCCACGGAGCACATCTTCGCTTTTACGGCGTCCTCGGCTTTATGCACCTGCTGACGTATGTTGCGGCTTTTGGACGCCGCCAACATTCCGGCTACGGCGCCCATGGCGAAACCGATGAAAAGATTGTTGCTCATATATACCTCCTCTTCCGTAGTATCGCCTTTATGCGCTTTAACTATACGGAAAAAAGTATACTGCGCGTTTCTAACGTATCTTTACGCGCTTGAAGCCGTATCTTTATATAAGGATTCAGCCCTCTTGGCTTTTCTTGTAATTTTTAAGGTAATCGTTTATCGCTTCCTTGATTGCCTCTTCGGCGAGCACGGAGCAGTGCAGTTTCTGCGCGGGCAGACCGCCGAGAGCGTCGACCACCTGCTGATTGGTCAGCTTGAGCGCCTCGTCGACCGTCTTGCCTTTTATCATCTGCGTAGCTACCGACGACGTGGCTATAGCCGCGGTGCATCCGAAAGTCTGGAAAGACACGTCCTGGATAACCTCGTTCTCGTCTATCTTCATGAAAATCTTCATTATGTCGCCGCAGACGGCGTTGCCGACAGTTCCTACGGCGTTGGCGTCCTTCATCTCGCCCACGTTCTTGGGGTGCGAAAACTCTTCAATAACTCTTTCGTTGTACATGAATTTTACTCCTTGTAAGCTTTACATTTTCACGCCGTCTCTGAATTCGGCGAACAGCGGCGACATTTCGCGCAGCGTAGTTATTATTTCGGTCAGTTTGTCAAGCGTGTAATCCACGTCCTCGACGGTCGTATATTTTCCGAAAGTAAATCTTATCGAGCCGTGCGCTTTTTCCACCGGAAGTCCGGTCGCCAGCAGCACATGGGACGGATCGAGCGAGCCGGACGAGCACGCCGAACCGGACGAGCACGCAACTCCGGCAAGATCCAGACGCATCAGTATCGATTCGCCTTCTAGAAATTCAAAAGAGAAATTGGCGTTCTGCGGCAGGCGCTTTTTTTCGTCGCCGTTGTATACGATATACGGTATACGTTGCTTCACTCCTGCGACAAACCTGTCTCTCAAAGCCGCTATGCGCGCGGCGTTGGCGTCCAGGTCGCGCAGCGCTATTTCGAGCGCCTTGGCTATACCCACTACCGCAGGCACGTTGGTAGTACCGCCGCGCATCGTGCGCTCCTGATGACCGCCGGCGATAAGCTTGTCGGGCTTGACTCCGCTCCGGATATAGAGCACGCCTATTCCCTTAGGCCCGTAAAACTTATGTCCTGAAAACGTCATAAGATCGACACCCAGATCGTTAACGTCTACGGGAATGGAGCCCATCGCCTGCACCGCGTCGGTATGAAACAGCGCATGGTGCGCGTGCGCAACAGCCGCCAGTTCTTTTACCGGCTGCACCGTGCCTATCTCGTTATTTGCCAGCATTACCGACACTATCGACGTATCGTCCGTTATATATTTTTCCAGTATCTCGGGTGTGACGATACCCTTGTCGGTTACCGGCAGAAAAGTCACCCGATATCCTTCGCGCTCAAGCTGATGCGCGGAGCCTATCAGCGCCGCGTGCTCGATAGAGCTTACTATAACGTGTCTGCCGCGCCCCGAGTAAGCCGAAGCGCAACCCTTAAGCGCCCAGTTATCGCCCTCTGTGCCGCCCGAAATGAAGTAAATCTCGGTAGGCTTCACCCCGAGCAATTCCGCTATCTTGCGACGCGCCGCGTCTACCGCGGCTCCGCCCTCCTGCCCGAAAGAATGCATACTGTTGGCGTTGCCGAATTTTTCGGTAAAATACGGCAGCATCTCCTGCAGAACTTCGGGATCGACCGGCGTTGTCGCCGAATAATCCAAGTAAACTCTTCTCATAATCTCTATCCTTCTATACGCATTTATACTCGTTTACCATGTCGCGCAGACTTACCGACGACAAAGTGTTATTAATATTATCCGACAATCTTGCGAATATCCGCTTATTCGGGCAATACGCGTCCTTGCATACTCCCTCGGCGCAATCGGACATGTCGAAACCGTCGTCCAGCGCGTCGAGTATATCCTTTACGCTTATCTGCTCGGCAGGTCGGCTGAGTCTGTAACCGCCCTTGACGCCGCGGTCGGCCTCCAGCACCCCTCCCTTTTTCAGCATAATGAGCAGCTGCTCGAGATACTTCTCGCTGTGTCCCGTCTGCTTCTTAAGCGCGCTGAGAGGAACCGTCCCGTCGGCTACCGCTATCAGGAAACACATCTTAAGTCCGTATTTTGTCCTCGTCGTAAGCTTCATTCCCTTAAATCCCTACTTTTTTAATAGGCTATTAAGATTATACTATCGCCGCACTTTGCTGTCAAGCGTTTTCAGCATAAAAAATCCGCTTTTTTATCCGGCCGACGCTGCCGACCGTTCGCAGCTTAAAATGAAAAAAATATACCGTCCGGCGCATTAAGCCCGAGCGGCAAGCAAACCCATAAAAGGCCGTGTGCCTGCAAGCAAACCGCGGTTGCGGCTTAAAAGCTCGTATGTCGGCAAATGCGGCCGGAGGAAACCGGAACGTAAAATTCCGGACGCGGCAAAAAAAGCTCCGCGATGAAGCGCGGAGCATAATATAGGCGTTTTTCGGTGTCACAAAGTAAGCTTTTTCCGGTATCGGGCGGTTAAAGTACCGCGAGCGGTTTTAAACCGCTCACAGATCCTTATAAAGGGGAAATTTTTCGCACAGCCCGTCGACTTTGGCCCTGACCTCGCCGAGCGCCGCCTCTTTCCTCTTTATGACGTCGGCAATGCACTTGCCTATGACGCGCATTTCGGGTTCCTTCATGCCGCGCGTGGTAACCGAGGGGGTGCCTACGCGTATTCCGCTCGTGACGAACGGGGACTGCGGATCGTTGGGAACGGCGTTCTTGTTTACCGTAATGCGGCACTCGTCGAGCAGATGCTCTATCTCCTTGCCGGTAACGTTATTCTTCATGAGCTTCACCAGCATGAGGTGGTTGTCCGTTCCGCCTGAAACGAGGTCTATATCTTCCTCGGTCAATGTTTGAGCGAGAGCGCGCGCGTTGAGCACCACCTGGTGCTGATACGCCTTGAATTCGGGCGACATGGCTTCTTTGAACGCAACGGCCTTAGCCGCGATGACGTGCATGAGCGGACCGCCCTGCGTGCCGGGGAAAACCGCTTTGTCTATCTGTTTTGCAAGCGCTTCCCTGCACATTATCATGCCGCCGCGCGGGCCGCGCAACGTTTTGTGCGTGGTCGTCGTTACGACGTCGGCGTAAGGCACGGGGCTGGGATGTTCTCCGGCAATTACGAGTCCGGCGATATGCGCTATATCGACCATGAAATATGCGCCCACTTTATCGGCTATCTCGCGGAAGCGCTTGAAATCGAGCGTGCGCGAATACGCGCTGGCGCCTGCCAGTATCAGTTTGGGTTTATGCTCGAGAGCAAGCCTTTCAACCTCGTCGTAATCGATGGTTTCGGTCACGGGATCGAGTCCGTAAGGTACGATTTTGTAGTTCTTGCCCGAAAAATTGACCGGACTGCCGTGCGTGAGATGGCCGCCGTGCGCGAGGCTCATTCCGAGAATGGTGTCGCCTATGTCGAGCAGCGCGAAATACGACGCCAGATTGGCGTTCGCTCCGCTGTGCGGCTGAACGTTGACGTGCTCGCACCCGAAAAGCTTTTTGGCGCGCTCGATGGCAAGCGTTTCCACTTCGTCCACATATTCGCATCCGCCGTAGTACCTTTTGCCGGGATAACCTTCGGCATACTTGTTGGTAAGATGCGATCCCATAGCCGCCATAACCGCCGGGCTGACAAAGTTCTCGCTCGCGATAAGCTCGATATTGCCGCGCTGACGGCCGAGTTCGCGCTCCATCGCGTCGGCTGTTTCGGGGTCGGTCTGCCTGATCAGTCTGAGGTCAATCATTTGTATCTTCTCCTTGGGAAATGTATTTCGATATTATAACAGGCATATAGCCGCGTTTCCTGCGGTAAAACCTGTCCGCGGCATACGTCACCGCAATGCCTGCGGCAAGCGCCGCGGCTATGACCGCTATCTGAACGGCCGCCGTAAGCGCTCTTGTCGCCGCCACGGCTGCGGCCACGAACGCCAGCGGTATAACGAACAGAAACAGCGGCGCGAGCAGTATGTCCTTTTCGGGCAGCCTGACCACAACCTTGTCGCCTGCCGTGCAATCGGCTTCCTTTATCGCGTTCACTCTCACCGACGAGCGGCGGTTGAACGAACAGCGGTTACAGCCCGCGCATTTTTCGGTTCGATTTATCTCAATGACCGCCGATCTGCCTTTATCCTTGATTACGGTGACAACCTCGGTCATCTGAGCAGTCTCCTTATTACCTCTCCGCCCAGCTTGCAGCCGGCGACTGCCGGCGGATAGCTTATGCTTGCCGGCGCCACGCTGCCGCATAAAGGCGGCTTGGGCGACGCTATTACGGTAAGCGACTTTATACCCTCGCGCTTCAGCCGCGTCCGCACCGCGCGAGCAAGCCCGTCGTACTTGGTGTCGTATATGTCCGTAACGACGAAATCGTCGTCAAGACGGTTTCCGGCGCCCATTGCGGAGATTATCGGTATACCGCGTCTGTGGCACTCTGTTATGAGCAGCACCTTGTCCGCTACGCTGTCTATAGCGTCTGCCGCGCAGTCGTATCCCCCTTCGAGAATACGGTCGGCGGTCGTGGCGTCGAACCTGCAGGAAAACGTAGTTAATTTCAGCTCCGGATCGATACGGGCGGCGCGTTCGGCCGCCGCTTCGGTCTTAAGCCTGCCGACCGTCGTAATATCGGCAAGTATCTGGCGGTTGAGGTTGGTTATGTCCACCCTATCGCCGTCTACCGCGACGATACTGCCCACGCCCGCTCTGACAAGCGTTTCGAAGCAGTAGCCGCCTACTCCGCCCAGTCCGACGACAAGAACTCGTGCGGCGCGCAGCTTCGCCGCGCCGTCGCCTATCAGCGCCGCCGTACGCGCATGCCGCCCGTCCGCCGGTATGGCGTTGCCGTCAGGACTTTGCGTCGTTGACACGGATCGAAAGCTCTCTGAGCTGCTTGGGCTCGACAATATTGGGGGCGTCGGTCATAAGATCGGAAGCGTTCTGCACCTTGGGGAACGCGATAACGTCCTTTATGTTATCGGTACCGGTGAGAAGCATTACCAGACGGTCGAGGCCGAACGCGAGACCGCCGTGAGGAGGCGTGCCGTAATTGAACGCGCCCACGAAGAACCCGAAGCGCTTTTCTATCTGTTCGTCCGAGAAGCCGAGCGCGTTGAACATACGCTTCTGTATCTCGCGCGAATGGATTCTTATGCTGCCGCCGCCGGCTTCCTGACCGTTGATAACGAGGTCGTAAGCCATGGCGCGCACCCGTGCCGGATCGGTCTCGAGATATTCGAGATCCTCCACTTTAGGCATCGTGAAAGGATGATGCATCGCAACGTAGCGCTTCTCCTCGGCGCTGTATTCGAACTGCGGGAAATCGGTAACCCACAGCAGGTCGAATTTGGATTTGTCTATCAGATTGCCCTTTTCCGCCAGATGAAGCCTGAGAGCGCCCAGCGCGGCGAACACCACTTCGTCGGTATCGGCGCAGAAGAACAGTATATCGCCGGGCGTCGCGTCTGCACGGCGTAGAATGGCCGACACGGTTTCTTCGGACATGAATTTAGTGATGACGGACTGTATTTCGTTCTCGCGGACGGCTATCCACGCCAGACCTTTCGCCTTATACGTCTTTACGAAATCGGTCAGATGATCTATGTCGCGGCGCGAAAGCACGGGATCGGCTCCGCCGACAAAGCCTTTCGCGTTTATCATTCTCACGCTGCCGCCCTTTTTGACGGCGCCCTCGAACACCTGAAATCCGCACGTTGCCGCCAGATCTGAAATGTCGGTTATCTCCAGTCCGAAACGCGTGTCGGGCTTGTCCGAACCGAAACGCGACATTGCCTCCGAATAAGGAATTCGGCGGAGCTTTTCGTTTATTTCCAGTCCGATGCACTGCTTGAAGATATGCTTGATCATGCCTTCCGCTATCTCCATCACGCGCTCTTCGCTGTCGGCAAACGACCTTTCAAGGTCGATCTGCGTGAATTCGGGCTGACGGTTGGCGCGAAGATCCTCGTCGCGGAAACAGCGCGCTATCTGGTAATACCTGTCGAAACCGCTTATCATGAGCAGCTGTTTATACAGCTGCGGCGACTGCGGCAGCGCGTAAAACTCGCCCGGATGCACACGGCTGGGAACGAGATAATCGCGCGCGCCTTCCGGCGTGGAACGGCCGAGATACGGCGTTTCTATCTCCATAAAATCCTTGCTCTCGAGGTAAGCGCGCGCCGCTGAGCATATCTTGCTGCGCATACGCAGCTTCTCCTGCAGAGGCGCCGTTCTCAGGTCGAGATAGCGATATTTGAGCCGCACGCTCTCGTTTACCGCCGCACTGGACTCGTCGATGGCAAACGGCGGCGTATCCGCGTCCGAAAGAATTTTCAGCTCGTGCGCAAGCAGCTCGACCGTGCCTGTCGTCAGCTTGGGATTGACGGTATCCGCGCTTCTTGCGCGCAGCTTACCCTTTACAGCAAGCACATACTCGCTTCTGATGGCCTCGGCCTTTCTGAAATCTTCCTGCGAGATTTCCGACGCGTCGAAAACTATCTGCAGCAGTCCCGTGCGGTCGCGCAGGTCTACGAATATCAGGCCGCCGAAATCGCGGCGCTTTGCCGCCCAGCCCATTACGGTCAGCTCGTTGCCTATCTGTTTTTCATTTGTTTCTCCGCAGTAATTGCTGCGGACGTAATCGCCCAAAAACTCCGACATCAGTTTATCCTCTTTAATATGAATTGCGTGATTTTATCCGTCTCAACGTCAGTCTCGCTACCGTCGGACATTTTCTTCAGGCGGACCGAACCGCTTTCCAGCTCGCTCTCGCCGATAACCGCGACGTATGTCGCGCCCAGCTTATCTGCGTATTTCAGCTGGGATTTGACCGACCTGTCAAGAAAGTCGGTCTCCGCCGAAACGCCTGCTGCTCTCAGCGAACGGACAAGCGCGCGGCACGCTTTGTCCGCCGCGGCGGACTGCCGCGCCACAAAAATATCGATATGCGGACGCGCTATGCCGACTCCCGTCTGCTCCATGAGCAGCAGCAGTCTTTCCAGTCCCAGACCGAACCCGACGCACGGCGTGTGCTTGCCCCCCACCGATTCGACGAGATTGTCGTACCTGCCTCCGGCGCAAACCGTACCCTGCGCTCCGAGCGCGTCGGTAACGAACTCGAACACGGTGCGCGTATAATAATCCAGTCCGCGCACTATGTCGGGATCTACGACGTAAGGTATGCCGGCGTCTTTTAAGCGGCTCTCCAGCTCGCTCATATGCGCGCGGCAGTCGTCGCAAAGATAATCTGTGATCTTAGGCGCTCCGGCCACTATCGCGCGGCACCCCTCGACCTTGCAGTCGAGTATGCGCAGCGGATTGCGCGAAAATCTGTCGCGGCAGTTCTCGCACATATCGCCTATCCTGTCGCCCAGAAAAGCGGTGAGCGCCGCGTTGTACTTGGCGCGACATTCGGGACAGCCGATGCTGTTTAAATGCAGAGAAAGCCGTCCGATACCCAGCTTTGTGAGAAAGTCGTAAGCGAGACCTATGATTTCGCAGTCCATTGCCGGCGAAGGGCTGCCGTAAGCTTCCACGCCGAACTGATGGTGCTCTCTCAGTCTGCCGGCCTGCGGCCGCTCGTATCTGAATACCGGCGTGATGTAAAACATCTTAAGAGGGAGCGAACAGCTTTCGAGATTGTTTTCCACATACGACCGCGCGACGCCGGCCGTACCTTCGGGCTTCAGCGTTATGCTGCGGCCGCCCTTGTCCTCAAAAGTGTACATCTCCTTATTGACGATGTCGGTAGTGTCGCCTATAGAACGCAGAAAAAGCTCGGTATGCTCGAATACCGGCGTGCGTATCTCGCGCGCGTTGTACAGAGCGCACACGTCGCGCGCCGTTTTTTCGACGTACTGCCAGCGGTAGCTGTCGCCGGGAAGAACGTCTTTTGTTCCTTTAGGTATGTTGATCATAAGCGTTTTACAGAATATATTTTTTAAGGTCGTGCCGTCCGGCCTGCGTCGACAGGTGATCCAGAACGTACTTTGCGTCTATCTTTACGTCTACGGTCGGATGGTCGCCGCCGGCGTTGAAGCTGACGTCCTCCAGCAGACTCTCCATTATGGTATGGAGGCGGCGCGCTCCTATGTCCTCGCCCGTTTCGTTTTCCCTGACGGCGAGACGCGACATCTCCTCGACGGCGTCATCGGTAAATGTCAGATTGATGTTGTCGACGGCAAGCAGCGCCGCATACTGCTTGGTTATCGCGTTTTCGGGCAGCGTGAATATCCTGACGAAATCTTCAAACTTGAGGCTGTCAAGCTCCACCGTGATGGGAAACCGCCCCTGAAGCTCGGGAATGAGGTCGGAAATATTGCTTACATGGAACGCTCCCGACGCTATGAAAAGGATATAATCAGTCTTGATTGCGCCGTATTTTGTCATTACGGTGCAGCCCTCGACTATGGGCAGAATATCCCTCTGCACGCCCTCGCGCGAAACGTCGGGACCGGACGAAGCGCCGCGCGAGGCGATCTTGTCTATCTCGTCGATAAAAATGATGCCTTCCTGCTCAGCCCGACGCAGCCCTTCGGCGTTTATGCCGTCAGAGTCGATACGCTTTTCGCTTTCCTCGATTATGAGCAGCTTGAGCCCCTCTTTTACGGTCAGCTTGCGCTTCTTTTTCTTTTTGGGGAAAAGCCCTCCGAACATATCTCCGATGTTTATTTCCGTTCCCGAACCGGGAATAACTTCCATCGGCTTGGGGTTGTCGGTAATCTCCATCTCGATCATATGGTTGTCCAGTTTGCCCGAACGTATCTCGGAGAGTATCTCCTCCCTTAATATCGCTTCCGGCTTTTCGGTCTGCTCCTTCTTTCTGCCGTTATACAGCGCGTCCGCTATCTTCTTTTCGGCTTCGGCGCGGGCGGCGGCCTCCACTTCGGCCATCTTTTCCGCTTTTACGAGATGCACCGCCGTTTCGGCAAGATCGCGTATCATCGACTCCACGTCGCGGCCGACGTAACCCACTTCTGTAAACTTGGTCGCCTCCACTTTTATAAAAGGCGCTTTCACCAGCTTTGCAAGCCTTCTGGCTATTTCGGTCTTGCCTACGCCGGTAGGCCCTTTCATTATGATATTCTTGGGCGTTATCTCGTCGCGCAGCTCCTCGGGCAGACGGCTGCGGCGGTAACGGTTGCGCAGCGCCACTGCGACCGCGCGCTTTGCCGCGTCCTGACCGATGATATATTTGTCCAGCTCGGCTACTATCTGTCTGGGCGTCAATTCCATAAGGTCACACCTCCTCCACCGTCAGATTGCCGTTCGTGAAAACGCAAATCTCGCTGGCGATGCGCATCGCTTCAACCGCTATCTCGCGCGCCGACATATCGGTGTTCTTATCGAGAGCGCGCGCCGCAGCCAGCGCGAAATTGCCGCCGCTGCCTATCGCCGCGATACCGTTTTCCGGCTCGATAACGTCGCCTACGCCGTCGAGCACGAACATTTCCTTCTCGTCGGCGACTATCATCATCGCCTCAAGCTGTCTGAAAGCGGTGTTGCCGCGCCACGTTTGCGCAAGCTCGACCGCGCTGCGCATAAGGTTGCCGCTGAATTTGTTGAGCATCTCCTCAAACTTCTGGCTGAGCGTGAAAGCGTCCGCCACGCTGCCGGCAAAGCCCAGTATGACCTTGCCGTTGTATACGCGGCGCACTTTTACCGCGTTGCTTTTCATTACTATATTCTGACCGCCGGTCACCTGCCCGTCTCCGGCGATGACCGTCTTTCCGCCTTTTTTGACGGCTACGATCGTAGTTCCTTTAAGTTCCATCCGATTCTCCTCGGCCTAATTGGCCTGTACGGGTTATATTATACTACAACCCCCGATAAAAAGCAAATATAAACCGCGCCTTTTTAAATTTTCAACGTCGGGCGAATACGCCTTTAAACCCGTTAATTTTCCGCGGCGCATATTCCGCTGTCCGCGGCCGAAACGAACTCGCGCATCGCGCGCACTCCGCGCTCGTAATACGCCGCTTTTCTTTCGCTCTTACGGCGCGGCGCTGCGTCGAGGGGCGGCAGTATGCCGAAATTGGCGTTCATAGGCTGAAAATCCGCGTTGGGCGCGGTCAGGTAACGCTGAAGCGCGCCGATTACCGTTTCGGGAGGAAAAACGAGCGGTTCTTGCCCCGAGCAGCGGCGGAAAAGGTTGATCGCGGCGACAAGCCCGGCCGCGATGCTCTCGACGTAGCCTTCCACGCCGGAAAGCTGTCCGGCAATATACGTCAGCGGATATCCTTTAGCGCTGAAATCCGGATTGAGCGTTTGCGGCGCGTTCACGATCGAGTTGCGATGCATTACCCCGTAACGCAGAATCTCGCAGTTTTTAAGCGCCGGAATCATGGAAAACACCCGTTTCTGCTCGCCGAACCGGAGGTTTGTCTGAAACCCCACCAGGTTGTACATACCGCCCGAAACGTTCTCCTTTCTCAGCTGTACGACGGCGAAAGGCCGTTTGCCCGTAACCGGATCGGTAAACCCGACCGGCCGAAGCGGTCCGAACCTCAACGTATCCCTGCCGCGCGCAGCCATGATCTCCACGGGCATACACCCTTCGAAAACCTCGCGTCTGTCAAACCCGTGCAGCTCAACCGTTTCGGCGGCGGCGAGCGCGTCGGTAAAAGCGTAATACTCGTCTCTGTCCATGGGGCAGTTGACATAGTCGCTCTCGCCCCTTCCGTACCTGTCGGCGGTAAAAGCGCGCGACATATCGACGCTTTCCGCCGACACTATTGGCGCCGCCGCGTCGTAAAAATGCAGGTTGCCGCCCAGCCGTGACGAAATCGCGTCGGCAATGCCGCCCACCGTAAGCGGCCCGGTGGCGATCACGGTAGGCCGCGCAGGATCCCAGTCGTCGGCGACGTCCGTTATACGCGTTATTCCCTTATTACGCTCCACCTCGTCGGTCACCGCCCGGGCAAACAGCTCCCTGTCCACCGCAAGCGCGCTGCCGGCAGGCACTCTCACGCCGCGCGCTATTTCCAGCAGTCTGCACCCCAGTATATCCAGCTCGGCCTTGAGCAGTCCGCTCGCCGTAGTAGTTTCCTCGCTCTTAAGGGAATTCGAGCATACGAGCTCGCCCAGCATATCGGTTTTATGCGCGGCGGAACCGCGCAGCGGCCGCGCCTCTATCAGATCGACCTGCGCGCCAAGCGCCGACAGCCTCAGCGCCGCCTCGCATCCGGCAAGGCCTCCTCCTATAACGGTAGCTTTAAGCATCTTTGCTGTCTGTTTTCGCGGTATATCCGCATTCGCCGTTTGAACAGCGCAGCACCTTTCCGTCCTTGGTCGTTCTTTCGGTCATATAGCTTCCGCACTGCGGACACCTTTCGACCGCCGGTTTATAGCGCGAAGTAAACTTACATTCCGGATACCCGGTACAGCCGTAAAAGGACGAGCCGCGCAGTATAACCTTCTTAAGCGGCTTGCCGCACTCGGGACAAGGCGGCAGCTCTTCGGGTGCTTCGTCCTTTCGGTTGCCCGATTCGTCCAGATTTATTATGTTTTTGCATTTGGGATATCCGGGGCACGCCAGAAACTTGCCGTAACGCCCCTCTTTAACGACCATGGTGCGGCCGCACTTACTGCATTTTACGTCCGAAAGCTGCTCTTCTTTCTTTTCGGTCTTTACCGGATTGCCGTTTTCGTCAAGACGCATGGTGTTTTTGCAGCGCGGATAATTGGGGCACGCCAGAAACTTGCCGTAACGCCCTTCCTTTATGACCATTTTAGCGCCGCATTTGTCGCAAATCACGTCCGTAGGCTGGTCAGGCGCCTTAAGACTGAAGCTGTCGTCCAGCGCCTCGGCGATCCGCGCCTCGAAGCCGTCGTAAAAGCCCGCAACCACCTGCTGCCAGACCTTGCCGCCCTCCTCTATCTCGTCAAGCTCAGTCTCCATACGCGCGGTAAACTTAACGTCCATGATCTCGGGGAAATACCTGATGAGCATATCAGTGACTTTCATTCCCAGCTCGGTAGGAACGATATATTTCCCTTCGTGATCGACGTACTTGCGCGAAAACAGCAGAGTAACGGTAGGCGTGTATGTCGCAGGACGGCCTATGCCCTTCTCTTCCATCGTTTTTACAAGACTCGCTTCGGTAAAGCGCGCGGGCGGCTTGGTGAACTTCTGCTCGTACTTGTACTCGCAGAAATCCAGCGTCTGTCCCTCGCTGAGCTCTGGTATTCTCGGCTGGCTTTCGTCCTCGTCCTTTTCCTCCACATAAGCGTTGTATACCGCCGTATATCCGGCGAACAGCGGAGTTTTTCCGTTTACCTTGAACCCGTATCTGCCGGCTGTTATGTCGACAGATACGGAATTGTACTTCGCCTCCGCCATCTGACTGGCGAGAAAACGCTCGTATATAAGTTTGTACAGCTTGTAGTGATATTTGTTTATGACGTCTTTGAGACTGTCGGGAGTGCGGTCGAGCGAAATGGGACGGATCGCCTCATGCGCGTCCTGCGCGGTCTTTTTGGTAGTGTAAACGTTGGGCTTTGCAGGAACGTAGTCCTTGCCGAAACGCTGCGCGATATACGCCCGCGCCTCGTTCTGCGCGTCGACCGAAACGCGCGTCGAATCGGTACGGATGTACGTTATCAACGCCACCTTGCCCTCGCCCGGCACGTCGACGCCCTCGTAAAGCGCCTGCGCCGCCGAAGTAGTCTGCTTGAGCGACATTCCCAGCTTGTTGAGCGCGTCCTGCTGCATCGTGCTCGTTATAAACGGCGCCGGCGCGTGTGATTTAGTAACGGCCTTTTTCACGCCGGTCACGACGTAAGTCTGCCCGTCAAGCTCGGCTTTTACCTTTTCGACTTCCTCGGCGCTTACCGGACGGAATTTCGCTTTATCGCGCGTGGCGAGCGCCGCTTTTATCTTCGCCTTATCTTCGTTCTGCAAAACGGAAAAGAAGTTCCAGTACTCTTCCGGCTTAAAGTTGAGTATCTCGCGTTCTCTCTCCACCACCAGCCGCAAAGTGACCGACTGAACGCGTCCGGCCGACAGCTTGCTCTGTATCTTGCGGCATAGCACGGGCGACAGCTTGTAGCCCACAAGCCTGTCGAGCACGCGCCGCGCCTGCTGCGCGTCCACAAGCGCCTCGTTTACGGCGCGCGGATGCTGCAGCGCGTTCTGTACGGCTTTCCTGCTTATCTCGTTGAATTCTATTCTGACGGGCGCGTCTTCGGGAATGTTGAGAAGATGCGCGACGTGCCACGATATCGCCTCGCCCTCGCGGTCGGGGTCGGTGGCCAACAGCACCGTTTCGGCCTTGCCGGCCGCCGCGATAAGCGCCTTTACTATATCCTTCTTGTCCTCCATTATGACGTAATGAGGCTCGAAATTATGCTTGACATTTACGGCGAGCGACCGCTCGGGCAGGTCGACGACGTGTCCTTTGGTGGCGAAAACCTTGTAGCCGGGGCCGAGATATTTCTCGACCGTTTCCTTTTTGCCTATACCTTCGATAACAACCAGTTTCATTTTATGAGATCCTTGATCGCGTAATTATTGGCGGGAAGTCTTATTATGACGTCCTTAAGCTCCAGCCCGACGAGCAGCGGCGTCAGCTCGTAAGGCTTCAGTCCGAGGCAGTCGCACAGCGAGTCGAAATGCGCGCTGCCGTCGCGTTGCAATATTCTTATTATTGCGCATTCGGCGTCGGTGAAATTCATGCCGTCCGGCTCGCGCACGCGGGGTTTGATTCCCAGCTCCGACAGAATATCGCCCACGCCGCGGACGAGTTTGGCGCCGTCCGCGATAAGCGCGTTTGTACCGGCGCTTCTGGGCGACGTAACGTTGCCCGGCACGGCAAACAGCTCGCGCCCCTGTTCAAGCGCGAATTCCGCCGTAAGCAGCGCGCCGCTTTTTTCGGGAGCCTCCACAACGACGGTTCCGAGAGTAAGTCCGGCAATAAGCCTGTTGCGCTCGGGAAAGGTGAATTTCATCGCTTCGGTGCCGGGCGGCAGCTCGCTTACCGCCAGCCCTTTTTCCGAAATCTCCTCAAACAGCGCCGTATTCGATACCGGCGTGATCTTATCCAGTCCCGAAGCGACCACGGTAATGACCTTTCCGCCCGAATCGAGAGCAGCTCTCAACGCGTAACCGTCTATCCCCGTCGCCAGTCCGCTTACTACGGTAAGCCCTTCCGAAGCGATGCCCGACGCCAGCCGCTGAGCGACGTTCTGTCCGTATGACGAGCACGCCCTCGTGCCGACGATTGCCACCGAATCGGTGCTCAGCAGACCGCTGTCTCCCATATAATACAGCGCGAGCGGCGGCGAAACCTCTTTCTGTCTGAGCCGCTCGGGAAACGACGGATTGGCGCGCGTCATTACGCCTATTCCTTCGCCGCGGAGCTTTTCAAGCTGTCCGCACAGAAAATCGCGGCTACGCGTTCTGACCAGCTCGCCGTATTTGTCTCCCAGCGCCTGTCTGAAGCGTTCGGGCTCCTCCCATATCGCTTTTATCGGCGCCGATCGGGCGATCGCGTTTATCTTATGCGCGCCGACGTAAGTCCGGCTTAGCCAGAAATATATCAGCGACTCGGAAATTTCCATCATGTTCCCTGCTCGAACGCGCGGTACTGTATCGCTTCGGAAAGATGCTCCGCCCTTATGTCGGCGCTTTCCGCGAGATCGGCTATGGTGCGCGCCACCTTTAATATGCGAGTATACGCTCTTGCCGAAAGCCCCAGCTTATCGAACGCCGATTTGAGCAGCCTGTCGCCTTCGGCGTCCGGCCGGCAATACTCGCGCGTCATAGCGCTGTTCATCTTGGCGTTGCAGTAAACTCCGGAGCCTTCCAGTCTCTTCTGCTGAATCTTTCTCGCGCGGTTTACCCTCTCCCTCACGGCCGAGCTGGGTTCGGCGGTCTCGTCTGACGATATCTCGTCGTAAGTTACGTTATCGGCCTCTATCCTCAGATCTATCCTGTCAAGCAGCGGACCGGAAACGCGCGCGCGGTACTTCTGTATCTGCGCCGGCGTGCAAACGCACTCCTTGTCCGTGCCGTAATGTCCGCAGGGACACGGGTTCATACTTGCCACCAGCATGAAATCCGCCGGATACGTCACGCTGCGCGCCGCGCGCGAAACGGTTATCACTCCGTCTTCGAGAGGCTGCCGCAGTATTTCCAGCGACGACCGCGGATACTCGGGCAGTTCGTCCAGAAACAGCACGCCGTTATGCGCGAGCGATATCTCTCCCGGCCTGGCCGACGTTCCGCCGCCCGTCATAGAGATTCTCGACGCGGTGTGATGCGGACTGCGGAAGGGCCTTTCCCGTATTATGTCGCTGTCGAGAAGTCCGGCGACCGAATAAATTTCCGAGGTTTCGAGCGCCTCTTCAAGCGTCAGCTCGGGCATTATCGACGGCAGACATCTGGCAAGCATGGTTTTCCCGCCGCCGGGCGGTCCGACCATAAGCACGTTGTGACCGCCCGCTGCGGCTATCTCTAGCGCGCGTTTTGCGGCGTACTGACCTTTGACATACTTAAGATCTTCGGCGTAATCGCTCCTCTCCGTCTCCAGAGTGCGGTGAGCGACGGGCGCCGCGCCCTCTCCGCAGAATAAAGCCGCAGCCTCCTTAAGAGTGGCCGGTGCGTAAATCTCCGGTCCGGTTATGTACGCGGCTTCTCCGGCGTTGGCCGCCGGTATCATTATTCTTTTACAGCCGGCGGCCGCCGCGGATATCAGAACGGGCAGCACTCCCCTGACTTTACGCAAAGTGCCGTCCAGAGCCAGCTCGCCCACGACCGGAAAATCCTCCGGCGCGGCGGCTATCTGTCCGGTAGCCGCAAGAATTCCCAAAGCTATGGGAAGGTCGTACAGCGAGCCTTCCTTTCTGGTATCGGCCGGCGCGAGGTTGACCGTAATGTTTTTAGGCGGAAATACGAATCCGCTGTTCTTTAACGCGCTTTTGACGCGCTCCTTCGATTCTTTGGTCGCCGCGTCGGGCAATCCCACTATTTCTGTGCCCGGAAGCCCCGAATGAATATCCGTTTCGACCTCGACGGGATACGCGTCTATGCCGCGCAACCCGAAACTGCTGACTTTGGAAAGCATTTGCGTTTACCTGTAAAACTGGCGCAGCGCAAGCCTGAGATTCGCGCCGGTATCGCCGTCTAAAAGCTTACGTCTGTCGGAAACGGATACATCCAGAAGCGTGAGCGTGAAATATATATGAGTAAGCACGGTTATAACCGCGCAGACCACCGAAATTACCGAATTCACTCCGCCCGAGAGCAGCGTCTGTCCCGAATAAGCCGCGTTTGACGAGGACAGCAACGAATCGGCGGCGTTGGACAGATACCCTGCCGAAACCATGACCGCGCAGGCGTTGACGGTAAACGCGACGGCCGCCGCCAGCAGGATTCTGAAAATACGCTTGTCCCGTATCACTGCGAACGAACATATCAAAAGCGCGAGAACGGGCGAAAGCGCCATAGCGCCGAATCCAACGAAATACGTCGAAAGAGTCATCAGCACATACGCCGCGGTAAACGCCAGGTTGGCGCGGTTTTTCTTGCTCAGATACACCAGCAGAACTATTCCGACGATGAGCAGCGCGAATATCGCGGCGAATATCGCCGAGGGGAAGCTGCCGCCAAGCATGACTCCGTTCTTGCCGAATATGACGAAAATGCCGGTCGAGTTATATCCGAAATATTCAAACTCGACGAGCGGAAGAATACAGAAACGGTAAATCCAGCCGAAAAATCCGGCGCCGTAATACGCCGTTATGGCGGGCAGACTGATAAGATACGCGACCAGCACAGATACGACGACGTAAACAACCAGCTTCACGGGCAGCTTTCTGTCCGCGTTTTCGCCGTCCGATTTAAGAGCGACGCACGCCTTTATGAACGAGTATATGACGAACGTGGCGAAAACGGGTATGAGAAACAGCGCTTCGCGGCCGGTCATAAGCGTAAGAGCGAACGTCAACGTAAGCCCGGGATAATTACGCCCCAGCATAAAGTACAGCGAAAGCGTGAAGCCGAGTATCATTATCGGATACGCCGAGCCCCATACGGCAGACGCAATCATGAAAGCCGGACAGAGCGAGTACAGCCCCGCCAGTATCGCGCCGGTAAACCCGTTAAGGTATTTTTTCGCCAGCAGATACATTATCATGGCGGTAAACGCGTCCGCCGCTATCAACGGCAGCTTAGCGAAAAACTGCATCCACACCGACTGCGAATCCAATCCGAAACCGCCCGTTATCAGCCCCATAAGGCGGTACACGAGCGCCGTCAGCGGAAAGAGAACTCCGCCGTCCGCATAGTAATCTTCAAAGCCGTTTTCCATAACGGAGAATATTTCGGCTATATCTTCGCGGTAACCGCGCACGGTAAAAGCGACGATAAGCCGCACGATCGCGCCCAGTCCTATAATCATACCGGTAAGCGCGGCAAGCGACCGCTTTTCCTCGCGCCCGATAAAACGTATCAGAAGCCATACGGCCGCAACTATCGTAACCGCCGTAAACAGCGTGAATATGACTGCGAAAGTCACGTCGGCCGCCGCTGAAGTTACTCCGCTGAATGCAAATAAATTCATATGCCACCCCTTAAATGCAATTTGCCTGTCCGCTCCCGTCCTCTTACAGAACGGTACGCGGCGAAATATTAATGTTTTTTAAGCGCCTCCTACAGCGACGTAAAGCTGCGCAGTATGCCTCAATGTCTATAGCGGCGCCGCAATATCCCGACAAGCGGCGCAGTATGCCGCGCGAACAATAAAAGAAAAGAGTTCGGAAAATTCCAAACTCTCAGCTTTTTTCTTATCTGTCTTCTTTGATCTTCGCGGCTTTGCCGGACAGGTTACGCAGGTAATACAGTTTAGCGCGTCTTACTTTGCCGCGGCGCACGATTTCAATCTTGTCGATACGCGGCGAGTGTATCGGGAACACTCTCTCGATTCCGACGCCGAACGATACCCGGCGCACAGTGAACGTTTCTCTCACGCCGCCGTTCTTCTTTGCGATAACAGTTCCTTCAAACGCCTGAAGACGCTCGCGGTTGCCCTCGACGACTTTGACATACACTTTGACGACGTCACCTACGTTGAATTCGGGCACTTCGCTCTTCATGTACTCTTTTTCGATCGCTTCAATAATACTTCTGTTCATTGACTTTCACCTCCGTTTTTCAATACGTTCATTGGCAATTGACATCTTCAATCCAAGCGGAACGCACAAGTCACTGATAGATTTTACCATATGCGGCGGAATTTTGCAAGCGTTTTGCGCAAGGTTTGTCTAATTTTTATTCGGACCGCCGCCCTTCCCTTGCGCGCCGTATTTTAAAAAACGCGAACGGATCGGCGCAGACACCCTTGCCCCATTCGGTCTCTGCCGCGCGGTAGAGCGCTTTGGCGAGTATGCGGTCGCGCCATATTATGCGACGTAGCACTTTCCTCAGCGTCCACACCTCGCCGTCGCATATGTGCTCGGCGTTGCGCATAAACCCTTCGGTCTCCGCCGAGGATACGGCGAACATACGATTCGCGTAAAGATCGCCTTTGTTCTCGTAGCCTATGCCGAGCTTGTTGAAAAGCTCGCCGGTGCCGAAAAACGCCGCCCGTCTTACGTCCGCGGCGGTAGTCAGCCCGTCCGGCAGTCCGTAAAGCGGCGCGTCGGCGTCGGGCAGCGATTCTATCATCTGCCCTAAGCATAGCGCCGAGCGCACGGCCATGTCCTTCATCACGCGGTACGCGATCGCATGAAAAGGTCCGCGCTCTATCGAAAAAATTATATGCGACTCGGTGCCGTCTAAAGGATAGTCGGCAGTAAAAGACTCGATTATCCTGTGCTTATACTTATAAGTATAAGGCTTGCCTTTTGCCCAGCTCCACAGGGAATTGATTTCTCCGTCTATCCGCGCCAGCGCCGCCTCCTCGCTGCCGGCCGTAACGCAAGCACCGTGATGCTTTTCTGAGTACAGCCTGAAATTACGCCCGTCGGTCTCTTCAATAAGCGTTACTTCCGGCTCGGTTTCCGCCCTCAGCCGCGCCATTTTGACGTACATCGGCTCGCGTACCATCAGTTATACTCCGCGCCGCTTCTGAATTCTTCCGCAAAATCGAGGAACCTGTCCTCCGCTATCGCCGTCCTTATCCGCCGCATCAGCCCCTCAAGATAGGTGATGTTGTGCAGGCTCAGCATACGGCCGCCGAGTATCTCGTCAACGTTTATCAGATGACGCAGATACGCCCTTGTAAACGTGCGGCAGCAATAACAGTCGCACGCCGGATCGAGCGGAGAAAAATCTTCGCGGAAAGAGTTGTTTCTTATGACCAGCTTGCCGAGCGACGTCATTGCCGTACCGTTTCTGGCAATGCGCGTGGGAAGCACGCAGTCAAACATATCGATTCCGCGCAGAACGCCCTCTACCAGACAGTCGGCCGAGCCTACTCCCATGAGATACCTCGGCATTTCGCGCGGATAGTACGGCCGCAGCTCGTCCAGAATTTCGTACATTATATTTTTTGGCTCGCCGACAGACAGTCCGCCCACGGCTATTCCGCATTCTGCATAATCCGCGGTTTGTCTGGCGGAGCGCACCCGCAGATCCTTGTACATATTGCCCTGGATTATGGGAAACAGCATCTGCGAGCCGTTTGAGTGAACGTTAACGCACCTGTCCAGCCAGCGCAAGGTCCTGTCCAGGGCAGCCTCAGCCTGCTCATGCGTCGCGCCGTAACCCGAACATTCGTCAAACGCCATAATGATATCGGCGCCGAGCGAGTGCTGTATTTCCATTGACGTTTCGGGCGTAATGGTGTGCAGACTGCCGTCTATGTGGGAGCGGAACCGCACGCCTTCGTCGGTTATGTCGTTAAGCCCCGAAAGGGAAAATACCTGAAAACCGCCGCTGTCCGTAAGGATAGGCCTGTTCCACCCCATGAAACGGTGCAGTCCTCCGGCGCGGCCGACAAGCTCGTGTCCCGGCCGCATATACAGATGATAGGTGTTGGCAAGTATTATCTCTGCTCCGGCTTCCTCAAGCTCGTAGGGCGCAAGAGACTTTACCGTAGCCCGCGTGCCTACAGGCATAAACACAGGCGTGACAATCTTCCCGTGAGGAGTGGTAAGCTCTCCCAAACGGGCGCCCGACTGTTTACATTCGTGTATTATCTTATATGAAAATGCGCTCATAATATCCTTTTCCGCTTTCTGTGCAGCATTGATTCAGCGCAACCGGCGCATTGCCCTGCCGCCGGTCTTGCGGCTTGCCGACTCTGCTGACGACTGCTTTATTCGTTACTGTCCGACATGGTTCTGTCATCATTGCCGTCAAGCTGCCGGTAAAATCGCCGCCGGTCTTGCGGCTTGCCGGCGTTGTATGTGCCAAGCTGCCGCTGACGGATACGTCGTGCGCCGCACGCAGAATGCGGTGAAAAACCGTGAAGTTAAATAAGCAGCGTTGCGTCGCCGAAACTGAAGAATCTGTACTCCTTTTCAACCGCAGTTCTGTACATATTAAGCGCACGCTCTCTGCCTATAAACGCCGACACCAGCATGATGAGCGTGGATTCGGGCAGATGGAAATTCGTTATAAGTCCGTCCACCGATTTGAACTCGTAAGGCGGATATATAAAGACGGACGTTTCACCGCTGCCGGCGTGTATCATGCCGTCGTTTCCGGTCGAGCTTTCCAATACTCTGACAGACGTAGTACCGACCGCAATGATCCTTCTGCCTTCTTTTTTGGCAAGATTGAGCCTTTCGGCAGCCTGTTCCGAGACGGAGTAATACTCGCTGTGCATTTTGTGATCGGTAATATTTTCCGCCTTAACCGGTCTGAAAGTTCCCAATCCGACGTGAAGAAGTACCTTTACTATCTCGACGCCGGAAGCGCTCAGCTTGTCCATGAGCGCCGGCGTAAAATGCAGTCCGGCAGTGGGCGCCGCAGACGAACCGTTCTCCTTTGCGTAAACGGTCTGGTACCGTTCCCGATCCTCGAGTTTCTCATGAATATAATGCGGCAGTGGCATTTCGCCCACTTGGGAAAGTAGGTCCTCGAACACTCCGTCAAAGGAGAAACGCACCGTTCTAAGTCCTTCCTCTCCGCGTCCGATAACGACCGCTTTAAGCCTGTCGGAAAACACTATCTCGGTATCCGGCTCGGCTTTGCGCGAAGGTCGGGCAAGCACTTCCCAATCGGTAAGGCTCAGCCGCTTGTGCAGAAGCAGCTCTATCCGAGCGCCCGATTTTTTATTGCCGTAAATTCTTGCAGGAAGCACGCGCGTATTGTTGATTACAAGCACGTCACCCGCCCTGAGATATTCGGGCAGATCGTAAAAATGTCTGTGCTCAATAGTGCCGTCGCCGCGGTGGAAAACCAGCATACGCGAACAGTCGCGCGGCTCTATAGGCGTCTGCGCAATCAGTCTTTCGGGCAGATCGTAATAAAAATCACTTTTTTTAAGTTCCAAATTAACCTCTTATGTCACGCATAGTAGTAAATTTTTGCATTATTTGCACGACTATTTGTCGAAAATCGACATCTGCGCGTCATTCTTCGGCGCGTCCAGCCCCAGATGCTTATAAGCCGCAGGCAGCGCGATTCTTCCGCGCGGAGTACGTCCGACAAAGCCGAGCTGCATAAGGAAAGGCTCCACGACGTCCTCTATAGTAACGGGCTCCTCGTTGATGGAAGCGGACAGAGTTTCCAGTCCGACGGGACCGCCGCCGAATTTGACTATTATCGCCTGAAGCACCTTACGGTCTATGTCATCCAGCCCCAGCTCGTCCACATCGAGAAGGGTGAGCGCCTTGTCCGCAATCCCGCGCGTTATGACGCCCTGCCCCAATACTTCGGCGAAATCGCGCAGTCTTTTTAAAAGTCTGTTTGCGATACGCGGAGTACCGCGCGAACGGCGCGCTATTTCGAGAAAAGCGTCGGGAGCAACATCTATCCCGAGAATGGCGGCAGACCGTCTCAATATTACCGACAGCTCTTCGGGCGTATACATTTCAAGTCTGCAAATTACTCCGAATCTGTCGCGCAGCGGTCCGGTAAGCATACCGGCGCGCGTCGTTGCGCCTATAAGCGTAAAATGCGGGAGATTAAGCCGCATACTGCGCGCGCTCGGTCCTTTTCCTATAATTATGTCCAGCGCAAAATCCTCCATAGCGGGATAAAGCACTTCTTCCACCGAACGGTTGAGGCGGTGTATCTCGTCTACAAAAAGCACGTCGTTTTCGTTGAGATTGGTAAGTATTGCGGCAAGATCGCCGGCGCGCTCTATCGCAGGGCCGCTGGTTATACGCAGCTGCACGCCCAGCTCGTTTGCTATAATATGCGAAAGCGTCGTTTTGCCCAGTCCCGGAGGTCCGTACAAAAGCACATGATCGAGCGCTTCTCCGCGTTTTTTGGACGCCTCGATAAATACCTTAAGATTGGCTTTTACCTTTTCCTGCCCCACATAATCGCTTATGCTTTTCGGTCTGAGCGATACGTCGAGTTCGGCGTCGTCGCAAGTGCGGGTGCTGGTTATGAACCTCTCTTCGTCCATATTTCTCCTCTCGTTTATGATTTAAGCGCCATGAAAACTATCTGCTCGGTAGTAAGTCCTTTGCCGTTGACTCTGGACACCGCGGCGACAGCCTCATTCTTATTGAATCCCAACGCGATAAGCGCTAAAACGGCGTCCTCATCCGGTACTACGCCTGGCATAATACCGCATTTTTCGCCTATATCGGCAATTTCAGCGCCGATTTTATCCTTTAATTCGAGCACAATACGCTCCGCCGTTTTCTTGCCCACGCCCTTTACGGACGACAGCGCGGCGATGTCGCCCTGTGCTATCGCCGCTATAAGCTCGTTTACGCCAACGCCGCCGAGGATACCTATCGCCATTTTCGCACCTATGCCGCTGACGTTTATGAGTTTTAAAAACATATCCTTTTCCGACGCGTCCTTGAATCCGTAAAGCGCCACGCCGTTTTCCGTCACGCTCAGATACACGGGCAGCTTTACGTCGTCGCCTATCGACGCGCCGGCAGCCGCGGCGCGACTTACCGTCATCTCATAACCCAGTCCGCCGCACTCCACCACAAGCGTATTTTCGCCGGCGTCGGCGATTTTTCCTTTGATATAGCTGAGCATTTCAGTCTCCTTTTGAAAGCCTTGTCTTATATTTCATCTCCGATCTACGCCGGCCAGGAAAACTTCTGCACCGGTCGCCGTTCGAGCGTCACTCTTCTCCGTACATCATTCGGGCGTCATTCTGCGCGGCGCGTCAGTTAAGCGTCCTTTGCCTGTAAGCGAGCATATTGGCATGACATACCGCAATCGCCAACGCGTCGGCCACGTCGTCGGGCTTCGGCTCGGACTTTAAACCAAGCAGCGCGCGCACCATATACTGAACCTGCTTCTTTTCCGCGCGCCCCTGCCCCGTCAGCGCCTGCTTGACCTGAAGCGGCGTATATTCGTAAAGCTTACCGCATTCCCTTATCGCCGCTAGAAGTATAACCCCGCGCGCTTCGGCGACTTTGATTCCGGTAGTTATGTTGGTGTTGAAAAAAAGCTCCTCAATGGCTATCGAATCGGGTTCGAAGCGCTTTATGAGCGCGGTAAGCGCTTCGTCCAGCATAGCCAGCCGCACGGGAAGGCTTTCGGTGGGCGGCGTGGTTATAACGCCGTAATCCACCGCGGACAGATCGGATTTCTCCTTTCTGATCACTCCGTAGCCGGTAGTCGCGTATCCTGGATCTATGCCTAAAATAATCAAAATTTGCTCCGTACCGCTGAAAATAACTTGATTTATCGGCGGAAATGTATTATTATATAGCTACTGTATTACTATATATTTTATTTTGCGCGTTGTCAAGCGATTGACCGCCAAGGAGAGTTTTATGAGTAAAATGAAGATTGTTCTGGCTTATTCGGGCGGATTGGACACGACCATTATCATTCCGTGGCTTAAAGAGCATTACGACTGCGAAGTTATCGCCGTCGCCGCAGACGTCGGCCAGGGCGAAGAGCTCGCTCCGCTCAAGGAAAAAGCGATTAAGAGCGGCGCCTCGAAAATCTATATCGAGGATCTCAAGGAGGAGTTCATAACCGATTATATTTACCCCACGCTCAAAGCCGGCGCGGTTTACGAGCACAAATATCTTTTGGGCACGTCTTTCGCCCGCCCCATAATAGCCAAACGTCTCGCCGAGATCGCCATACGCGAGGGCGCTCAGGCAATATGCCACGGCTGCACCGGCAAAGGCAACGATCAGGTAAGATTCGAGCTGACGCTCAAAGCGTTCTGCCCCGACATGAAAATTATCGCGCCCTGGCGTATCTGGGACATCAAATCGCGCGAGGAGGAGATCGAATACGCCGAAAAGCACGGGCTGGACGTTCCCGTAACCAAAAAGCACCCCTACTCGATGGACAGGAATATCTGGCACCTCAGCCATGAAGGCAGCGATCTCGAAGATCCCTGGAACGAGCCTCACGACGAAATGCTGCTCATATGCAACCCGATAGACAAGACTCCCGACGCGCCCGAATATGTTGAGATAGACTTCGAGAAAGGCGTTCCCGTATCGGTAAACGGCAAAAAACTTGCGCCGGTCGCACTGCTCGAGACGCTCAACGAAATCGGCGCGCGCCACGGCGTAGGCGTAGACGATATAGTAGAAAACCGTCTCGTAGGCATGAAGTCGCGCGGCGTTTACGAGAATCCGGCCGGAGCCATACTGTATGCGGCGCATCGCAATCTGGAAGAGATAACGCTTGACCGCGCGACTTCCCACTATAAAGAAACCGTGGCGGTGAGGTTTGCCGAGCTGGTTTACGACGGCAACTGGTTTACGCCCTTACGCGAAGCGCTCTCGGCTTTCGTCGACAAGACTCAGGAGACCGTTACCGGCACCGTAAGACTCAAGCTCTACAAAGGCCGCATCTCTTCCGCCGGCGTCAAATCGCCTTACTCGCTTTACGACGAGGATATCGCCACCTTCTCCGCCGACGAAGTTTACGATCAGAAGGATTCGGCAGGATTTATAAACCTATTCGGTCTGCCCATCAAAGTGCGCGCAAAAATGCTCGAGCGCAACGCGAAAAAAAATAAATAATTCCGGAGTTCACTTATGAAAATGTGGTCTGGCCGTTTCCGCGGCTCCCTCGACGAAACTGCAGACGCGTTCAACAGCTCGTTGCCGTTCGACAGCCGCCTGTATAAGCACGATATACTCGGCAGTATCGCCCACGCGACCATGCTCGGCGAAACGGGAATAATCGAAAAAGCCGAAGCCGACGCCATTTGCACCGCGCTGTCCGAAATCTTTTACGATATCAAAAGCGGCGCGCTCCCTCTCGAAGGTGCCGAGGATATTCATATGTTCGTCGAGGAAAAGCTTACCGAACGTATCGGCAACGCGGGCAAAAAGCTGCACACCGCGCGTTCGAGAAACGATCAGGTAGCTCTCGACATCAGGCTTTACTTGAGAGACAGCGTTACGGAAATCAAAAATCTGCTGAAAGCGCTTTGCCTGCAGCTCATCGCCGTAGCGAAAGAGAATTACCGCACCTATATGCCTGCCTATACGCATATGCAGAAGGCGCAGCCCACAACGCTCGCGCACTACGTCATGGCTTATGCGGAAATGTTCATGCGCGATATAGACCGGCTTTCCGACTGCCGTAAGCGCATAAACGTCATGCCGCTCGGAAGCGGCGCCTGCACCGGCACATCGTTCCCCATCGACCGCGAACGCGTCGCGCAACTGCTCGATTTCCCGACAGTAACAGCCAACTCGCTCGACAGCGTATCCGACCGAGACTTTATCGTCGAATTCCTTAATTGCGCCGCGCTCATAATGACGCACCTCTCGCGCTTTAACGAGGAGCTCGTCTACTGGTCGACGGAGGAATTCGGATTCGTCGAACCGGACGACGCTTTCAGCACCGGCTCGAGCATAATGCCGCAAAAGAAAAACCCCGATATTTCGGAGCTGATACGCGGCAAAACGGGACGCGTGTACGGCGATCTTACCGCAATTCTCACCGTGCTTAAAGGTCTGCCGCTCGCTTACAACAAGGATATGCAGGAGGATAAAGAAGCGGTTTTCGACGCCGAGGACACCGTTAAATCGTGCCTTACTGTCTTTACCGCCATGATTCCCACTTTGCACTTCAAAACCGACGTTATGAACAAAGGCGCGGCCGGCGGTTACACAGCTGCAACCGATTGCGCCGATTATCTGGTGCGCAAAGGTTTGCCTTTCCGCGAGGCCCACGCCGTCGTAGGCAAGCTCGTGCTTTATGCCTCCGACGCCAAAAAGCCGCTGCACAGGCTGACCGCGGACGAATTCAGACTGTTCTCTCCTTTGTTTGGCGACGATATTATGGATACGGTCAAAATACACAACGTGGTGAATTGCAGAAAACTTACCGGCGGTCCCGCCCATCGCGCCGTAGCGCAGGAAGTAAGGCGCGCCGAGAGATTCCTCGCAAAAATCTGATTTGTTACTATAAGCCGCTTGCTTAAAAGTTGCGAGCGGCTTATAAAGCGGTTTATTGCCCGATCGCGTTTTGCGCGGAGTATTCGGCATTATATTATATTCGCTGCCGCTCTGCCGTGAAAAAGGCGATAAAAAAGCCGGAGAAATATGAAATGAACCCCAAAAGTTGGACAAACTTTGGGGTTCACTTCATTTCCGGCGGCGTTTTACTTTTGCCGCAAGTACGTCCATATGTATGCATCCTTCAAGCGGCGTATGCCCGCTTTGTTTCTGCTGCCGGAACAGCTGTACGCTGCCTGTTTTCGTCGCAGAAACGGTTATACGTTACTTTATTTTTTTACCGAAATCGCGTATCTGCTCGCTGATGCGATCAAGTTCGCTGTCTCGCTTTACGTCGCGGACTATCGTTCGATACAGATATTCTTCGACGTCGGCGGAACGCAGCCGCGCGCCTTCGGCGCTTTTGCCGCGGGCGACCTCTTCAGGCCTTGCGACGATATTGCCGTTCTCGTCGGCGCACGCGTAATACTGAGTCGCTCTGTCCGAATAAGGAATACACTCGGCAAAATTTTCCCGTAACGGCGACTGCTCGAAAGCTCTGTTGATATAACCGCAGCGCTCGTAAATCTTTTCGATATAGCCGGCGTTGCGCATACTGAAGAACTTGTTGCTGCCTATTATAAGGTGATCCTTGACGAGTATTCCCATGCTGAACAGAGTCTGAACCAACTGCACTGTTGCGCTTATGTCCTCGCCCGAAGGCAGCAGCGTGTCGGAAGGATGGTTATGCGCGAGAATTATCCCGTCGACTCCTTCGATATCGGCTCTGCGCACTATCGCCTTTACGTCCATTTCCACCGACGCGGAAGCTCCGCGCGTTACTATTCCTACGTTTATAAGACGGTTGCGCGCGTCAAGGCACGCTACCGCGCAAATTTCGTCGCCGCGGACCGAAAACAACGGCAGCAGCGCCGAAAGCGTCTGGTCGAAATTGTTTATGTATGTGTCAGACCTCAGACGCGCCGCCTCGAGCCGCCGCGTAATCGCCGGCAGAGCGCGCAGAAAAACCGCCGCTCCTTCCGTCATACCCTTTACCGACCGCAGAGCCGCCGAAGTCTGCGCGCAGATTCCGTACAGCGAGCCGTAATTTTCGGTCAGTTCGTAAGCTATCTGTTTGGTATCCTTGCGCGGTATACCGTACATCAGCAAATATTCCAATACGCCTACGTCGCTCAGAAAATCAAGCTCGGGATTGTTTTCGACAGATTGGCGCACACGTTCCCGATGTCCCTGCTGTCTGCGCTTTTTAGCCGCGTCAGCTTCGCTTACCGTCCCCATCAGGTCTCCTCTTTTAAGCTGATATCCAGCCCTTTTAAATCAAATTTCAGCCTCGTACTTGTCCGCTTCCGTAAACCTTATACTTCTCGCCTGTAAGCTGGACAAGTCCCAGCGGTCCTCTCGCGTGCAGTTTCTGCGTGGAAATGCCCATTTCGGCGCCGAATCCGAATTCGAAACCGTCCGTAAATCTGGTGGAAGCATTGACATATACGGCGGCGCTGTCTACTTCGTTGAGAAATTTTTCGGCTTTAAGGTCGTCCGAAGTTATGATTACTTCGCTGTGATGCGTTCCGTACTTGTTTATATGCGCTATCGCCTCTTCGACGCCGCCGACTACCTTTACCGAAATGACGAGACCGTGATACTCGCGGTAAAAATCGTCCTCTGTCGCAGGCAGCGCCGCCGGCCAGATCGCGCGCGTTTCGTCACAGCCGCGCACCTCGACGCCGCGTGCGGCAAGCGCGTCAAGCACGGGCGGCAAAGCTTCAGCCGCGACGGCTCTGTCGACCAGCACCGACTCAAGCGCGTTGCAGACGCTGGGACGCTGCGTTTTGCCGTTTACTATTATTCTGACAGCCATATTTATGTCCGCGCTCGACTCAATATACGCGTGGCAGTTGCCCGCGCCGGTCTCTATAACCGGCACCGACGACTTTTCCACAACGGTCTGGATCAGCCGCGCCGATCCGCGCGGAATCAGCACGTCCACATACTCGCGGCAGCGCATCAGCTCTTCCGCGCCTGCATGGGTCGTATCGTCTATAAACTGAATAAACTCCGCGTTGTAACCGGCATTTGTCAAGGCGTTTTTGATTACCCTGACCATAGCGCGGTTTGACTCTATGGCGTCGCTGCCGCCGCGCAAAACAACTGCGTTACCCGTTTTAAGGCACAGCGAAACGGCGTCGGCAGTCACGTTGGGGCGCGCCTCGTAAATGATGCCTATAACGCCAAGCGGAACTCTCACGCGCTGTATGCGCAGTCCGCTCGGAACCGTCCATTCGGCAGAAATTTCGCCTACCGGATCGGGCAGGTCTATAAGCTTGCGTATCCCCTCAGCAATACCGGCGAGCCGCTTCTCGTCAAGCATGAGCCTGTCGAGCAGGTGTTGCGGCTTATCCGAATTCGCCCTGAGATCGGCAGCGTTTGCGGCGAGTATCTCTTCCGCGCCGGTAAACATACAGTCGGCTATTATGCCGAGCATGGCGTCTTTCTCTTCCGAAGCCATGCTCCCTATATAGCCGCACGTTTCGTGCGCAAGACGGCAGCGCTCGCTTACAGTCATTCTTCTTCCTCCTCGTCGTCGGGCAGATCGGCGTTATGGTAAACGTTCTGCACGTCGTCGTTATCTTCAAACGCGTCAAGCATACGGAGCAGTTTAGGCAGATTGTCCTCATCGACTCCCACCGTATTGGTAGGTATCCTGTCCACTTCGCTGCTGACAAAAACCACGCCTTTGGATTCGAGCGCTTCGCGCACGGCGGAAAAATCGGAGGGAGAGGTCATTATCTCGTAAACGCCGTCTCCCACATTGAAATCGTCTGCGCCGCAATCTATAGCCGTCATCATCATTTCGTCATCGTCGTCTCCGGCCTTCTTTTCCACCACGAGAACGCCCTTCGTTTCAAACATATAAGAAACGCAGCCGCTTGTTCCCATAGATCCGCCGTGTTTGTCGAAAATGTGGCGGACGTCGGAAGCGGTACGGTTCTTGTTGTCGGTAAGACATTCGACTATAACGGCAACTCCGCCCACGCCGTAGCCCTCGTAGGTAATGCTTTCGTAGTTTATCGAGCCGAGCTCGCCGCTCGCTTTCTTTATACTGCGCGTAATATTGTCGTTGGGCATATTCTGAGCTTTTGCCTTGGCTATTACGTCGCGCAGTCTCGCGTTTGAAGCCGGATCGGCGCCTCCCGCTTTTACCGCAACCGCAATTTCGCGCCCGATTTTGGTAAAGATTTTGCCGCGCGCCGCGTCTATGGCGCCCTTTTTGCGTTTTATTGTTGACCATTTGCTGTGTCCCGACATATTATCATTTCTCCTGTTTTTTTAATTCATACATAAGTATCGCCGCGCTTACCGAAGCGTTCAGCGATTCCACCCCTTCCATAGATATGCTCACAATCGCGTCCGCTTTGCTCCTGATCGCGTCCGAAATACCGTTAGCCTCGTTGCCTATCACGAGGCACATCTTTTCAGGCCTGCTGAACGTTTCCGCAGGCAGTCCGCCCATGTCGGCGCAAACCACCGAGTAACCGGCGCTCTTCATAAAACCGACGTCGGCCTCGAACAGATTCACCTTAGGTATGCACCCCATCGCGGCGCGCACCGTTTTAGGCGAAAACGGATCCGCGCAGTTGTCCGTCGCAATGTCCCTGAACCCGAATGCGGCGGCCGAACGTATAATGGTGCCGAGATTGCCAGGATCTCTTATACGGTCGAGCAGCAACGCGTTTTTACCCGAAGGCGGTTTGGAAGCGGGCTTTTTCACTGCGGCGAATATGCCCTGTCCGTTTTCCGTATCGGCCAGAATTCCGGCAAGCTTTTCCGTTATGATGTATGTTTTTACGGCTGCAAACTCGGTACTATGTCTGTCATAAATAGGCTTTTCAACCAAAATAAACGCTATATCGCCGGAAAATCCGTAGGCGATAAGATCCAGAACAAGCCTTTCTCCCTCGGCAAGGTATTGCCCCTCATCCGCTCGGAAACGCTTGTCCTTGAGCTTTGCCGCGTATTTAAAAACGGCGTTATCTTTGGACGTTATTTCTTGCATACGAAAAACGGGCGCCGTATCTGACGCCCGTTACGTTTACTTCGCTATAGCTTTCGCCGCGGTCTCGGCAAGCGACTTGAATGCGACGGCATCGTGTACGGCAATATCCGCGAGCACTTTTCTGTTGAGCGTTACGCCCGACTTTTTAAGCCCGTACATAAACTTGCTGTACGACATACCGTTGATGCGCGCAGCCGCGTTTATTCTGGCGATCCAGAGTTTGCGGAAATCTCTCTTCTTGCGGCGGCGGCCGATGAAGGCATACATCTGCGATTTCATGACGGCTTCGCGCGCGATTCTGTAAGAACGGGATTTCGATCCGAAGTAGCCCTTAGCGAGCCGCATTATTTTTCTGCGTTTTTTTACTGCGTTGACAGCTCTTTTAATTCTCATAATAAAAATACCTCCTACTTCTGAATCATCGTTCTGATCGTTGCAGCTTCCTTATCGGAACCCATATAAGCGCCCTGCCTGAGATCGGCTTTGCGCTTTCTGCTCTTCTTTGTAAGAATATGGTTCTTTCCCTGCTGCGCGCGTTTTACGCGGCCGGTTGCCGTAACGCGAAAACGCTTTTTCGCGCCGCTGTGACTTTTCATTTTAGGCATAGTTGTGTCCTCCCAAGGATAAAAATTATTTTTTCGGTACGAGTATCATCAGAATATTGCGGCCTTCGGTAAGCGGCTTCTTGTCTATTGCGCTCACGTCTTTAACGATCTCAAAAAAGTCGTACATTACTTTGACTCCGAGGTCGGCGTGCGCCTGCTGTCTGCCGCGCATCCTGATGGAAACTTTCACTTTGTCGCCGCCGCTGAGAAACTTCATCGCCTGTTTGGCTTTGGTCTCAAGGTCGTGCGTATCTATCGTCATCGAAAGCCAGATCTCTTTCATTTCACTGACTTTCTGGTTCTTTCTGGCGTCCTTCTCCTTCTTTGCCGCGTCGAATTTGAATTTGCCGTAATCCATGATCTTACATACCGGCGGGTCGGAATTAGGGCTGATTTTTACAAGATCCAGATTCTTTTCGTCGGCCAGTCTGTTGGCCTCGTAAGAGCTCATAATCCCCAGCTGAACGCCGTTTTCATCGATAACACGCAGCTTCGGATCGCGTATCCTCTCATTAATCTCTACCTCTTTAATAATAACCGTATCCTCCGATAATATAAAAAGTGAACGGAAAACAGACTCCGCTCACTTCGATACTCGTACAAAACGTATTACGATATGGCGTTACCGTACGCGGTCGAACCGGTATGGTGAGATAAAATCTGCTTTCAACCGTTTAAGTATATTTCATTTATACGTTTTTGTCAAGCGATTTATGCCTCAAATTTGATTTCATGCCGAAAATCGTATGACGGACCATCCTGAAAATCTTGCCGCAGCTTCTTAACGACGCGCACTTTGCTCAGTCAAACGCCTCTATAAGAAAGCTTACCGGTCTTAAGCCGTCGTTGCACGAAATCATGACCGATCGCTTATCCTTCATCCAGCCGTCAAAAAGTCCCTCGGCTCCGTATGCCAGCGCCATTACGAACGCCGACATACTTCCCCACGCGCTGTCGCACAGCCCGTCGGGCTTTTCCGCGCCTACCGAAACGAATACCTGCCCCTCCAGCATCGGGCAAGGGTCTTTCTGGGGCGCCTCGTAGCGCTTAATCAGATCGGAATAATTCGCTTTTCTAATGACCGTTATTCTGCATTTTTTCATACTAAAACTCCGATTTATAAGGCGTTAACGCCGGTCGGAATCCGTACCGGACAGCATATCCGAATCCGCAGCGGTCTGTACGTCGGACGGCGCGACCGGATCCGTACCGGACGAAGTATTCGCGGCGGCAGACATTGAATCGACCTGCCGCTCCAGAGGCATGACCGACTGTCTGAGTCCGCCGACGAAGGCGGTATTAAGCGCTAATCCCGCGATAAGCACTATCACGGAAAAGGCCGACCATAGCGCGGCAGGAAAAGCGGCTGCAAGCAGAAAGCCGACGATGACCGTAAGCGCCAGAAATACCGGCAGCACTTTGCCTTTACGCTTGCCGAAGGTCTCGTATTTGCGAAAAATTTCAAGGTTGACCGAATACTCGGGCACGCTTTCAAGTCTGATTTTCTGTTCCTTTTCAAGCGCGTTCAATTTCTTGGTATATCCGAGCGTGGCAAGCGCCGTGCCGGCAACTGCGAAAGTAAGGGACGCCGGCACGGCGTATCCTGTCAGAACGCGGTCGAAAACCCTGCCCGAAAAGAGCGCAGCCGAAGCCGCAATTCCGACTATAAGCAGTACAATACAGACGATAAACGCCGTTTTTGAGCGGCGCTGCGATAAATCCTCCGCCTTTTTAAGCAGTTCTTCGTCGGGGAAAAGATATTTTAAGGTGAGCGCGTTTTTGTCTTCCGTAACGGAATACCTGTATTTTTCGCCCTGAGACTCATCTATCGCTTTAAGCTCGTCGACAGTCATTACGGACTCTCGTTCCTTTTTAACGTTGAACATGACGAGCGCAAGGAAAAACGCCATAAAGCATACCGCGAAAACGCCTATTCCGGCATAACCTAAAGCGGTTAAATCTTCCGAATCAGGGTGCTTTATAAAATCCGCCGCAACGAGAGCTATCATTACAACTGCGCCGATAACGAGCAGCGCTATTGCCCACCGCATACTTTTTGCAAAATTCTGTTTCTCTCTCGCCGCCGAGCTCCTGTATTTGGCGACTTCGGGCGATTCTGCGCCGTGCGACTTTCTTTGCAGAATTTTACGGTAAGCCGCATTGAACGAAATCCACAGCGCGGCGGCCGTCAGAATGGCAACGAACCACAACAGCAGCAATACTGCGGTAACGGCCATGAACGCAGAGCTCTGCGCCTCGATCGCGTCCTCGCCCGCAAGAAGTAATATGAGAAAGACAAAGCTTACGACAACGAATACCGCCTCGGCCGTAAAACGCGCGCAAAAGAGCTTGTAGAGTCTGTTGCGCTCGGCGTCGTCGCTTACGGCGCGCGCATACTTGGTAAATAATCTCCGGAGCATTGTTTGCTCCCCCGTTAACACTTTTTTCTTTTTAAACATTATAGCACGCCTGAAAATTTTTTGCAAGCAAAGCGGCTTTATTAGCCTGGATCTTGAGTGCAAGCCTTTTTAACAAAAAATCCGCGGTTTTTAACCGCGGATCCCCTGATGCAGGCGTAAAATGCGTCGTTAACGCCGTAAACCCGGGCGCCGCGCGGCAGTCACTGCGCGATACCGTAGCCGCCCGAAACAGGATCTCTGAAAAGGAAGCATTGCGGAGTAAAATAAGTGAAACAGAAGCACAGTACGACGATCGCGGCGATTCCGGCGAGCGAAACATTATTCAGCGCCGAATTTATGTCCGACGT
>CASFJH010000037.1 GCA_949294845.1 uncultured Bacillota bacterium
TAGGGAATTTATGGTAAGGTGCGGTGTCCGAGTGAGGCGCGGCGTTATGCCACGCCGTTTCTTATATTTTGACAGCAATACATATCCAACAAATCAAGTAAATACTGGGGCTGTATGCGCACGCATGCATACTGCTGACAATTGTATAAGGTGTTGAAACTCTTATTTTTTAATATGTTTTTGCGCCCGCCGAATTCTAGATTCAGTTCCCGACCGGCGGGCGCATATCTTTGCAAAATATGTCTGTTTCGGTCGATCTTCCAAAAATAAAAAATCAACAGACAGACGATGTAAAAAGTCGGATACCACTGTTTTCCATAGGATTTGACTTTTGGGCGCTTCCGTAAATATAGAAAACTTGACGGAAATAAAAACGGCACGAAACGCGCGACTTTATGTGTTGGAAAATGGGGGGGTGGTAATACGGATAGAAACAATATTTTTACGTTTGAATTGACTTTACGGTCTATTGAAACTATTCAAAATCTGACGTTCAAATAAGGAAGTGTTTTGTTTCCGATATTCGAGCGGTTTTAATCCCGTCGATTTTTTAAATACGTTGGAAAAATAATTCGAGTTGCAAAAACCGAGCTTTTCCGAGATTTCTCCTATCGGCATTGAAGTAGAAGAAAGCATTTCTTTTGCGTTGTTAATCCTCAGAAGATTAATATATTGAAAAATCGTTTTCCCCGCCTGTTTATAAAAAAGCTGACGGATATAAGACTTTGAGTAATTCATGTGCGCGGCGATTTTGTCGAGGGAGATATTTTTATTGTAGTTATAACAGAGATAATTGACGAGTTCCGCGTATAAAGAAGAACTTTCCGAATATTGTGCGATATTTTTGGGCATTTGGAGATACAACAATTCAAACATGGCGCATAACGGGTAAATGACGGGAGACAAAGCGTTCAGGGACGGCACTTGCTCCGTAAGGCCGGAAAAGTAATTCTTTTCCAAAACGGCAGAATCGATCCCGTATTTTTTGCACACGTTTTTCATTTTTTCTTCCGAATGTGCAAGCTGTCCCCGATACCCGTATACGCTGATAAAGCCGATTGCCGTGTTTTCTCCTTTTATGGGAAAAACATATTCTTCTTCCCCTGCCCAACAGGAACCGTAAAACGCCTCTCCGCCGCATTTTTGGAGAACGAGATGCTGTTTTTCTATACAGGTTTGGAAAAATTTCGGATTGTTTTTGATGTGGAAACAATATGCGTTGAGATGTCTGTTGTAAGGCTGCAACAAATGAATATATTCTTTGAAATATCCGCCGATATTGCAAAAAGACACTTTGAGATGAAGAAAATTTCTTAAATAATCGAGATAATCAATGATTTTATCGATAAGCAGTTTCATATTGAAATTATATCAGATTATCGCATATTCGTCAACAGCAGTGTCATTTTTTATAGTTTTTCAGTCAAAAACTATATAGAATTACAATATATGGATGTGATATAATAACGATGAAAAAAAAGGAGAAGACGGATGAAAAAATTTTGGACGGAAAAAGAAACGGAAATCGAAATAAAAGGGCATTATGACGTTTTGGTGGCAGGCGGAGGACCCGCGGGACTGGCTTCCGCAGTAATGTCCGGCAGAAACGGGGCGAAAACATTGATTGTTGATCAATGCGGATGTATCGGCGGTATTTCGACGGCGGGACTCATGAGCCATTGGACCGGATACGTAGACAGCAGACTGTATCGGGAAATATTGGAACGCTGCGATTTTCGTCGGAAAGAGGAAGGCGCGAGGGGAGAGCCGAGGACGGAAATCGACAGCGAACGGTTAAAATGCGTCTATTTGGAAATGCTGGAAGAGGCAGGGGTGGACTGCTTGCTTTATACGTTTGTTTCGGACGTATTGGTCGAAGACGGAAAAACGGTCGGAATCATCGTACAGAATAAAAGCGGAAGGTATGCCATCGAAGCGGATGTCATTGTGGATGCCACGGGGGACGGGGACGTCGCTTATAAGGCGGGTGCGGAATTTATTTTGGGACGCGAAACGGACGGAAAAATGCAACCCGCAACGTTGATGTTTAAGGTGGCGGGGGTCGATAAAGACGCCGTATATCTTGGCTCGTTCGAAAGCAAATATCAGACGGAAAAGGGGGAACTGCAAGAACTGGCGCAAAAGATATTGCCTCCTCCCGCAGGGCATGTATTGCTTTATCGCAATCCGCTCCCCGGAATCGTGACGATCAACATGACAAACTGCATCGATATAGACGGAACGAAAGCCGAAGATCTGACGAAAGCCGAGGCGACGTGTCGCAGGCAAATGTACGCCATAGAGGCATTTTTGCGGGAATACGTTCCGGGTTATCGAAATTGTTACGTCATAACTTCCGCCTCGCTCATAGGGATCCGCGAAACGCGGCATTTTATAGGGAAGCAGACGCTTACCGAAGAAGATATTTACACTGCAAGGCAATTTCCCGATTGGGTAGTCAAGGACGCCTATTTTAATTTCGACGTGCATTGTCTGAGCGGTTCGGGATTAGATAAAACAGGGAAGCAGGCGGCTTTTGAACAAAGAAACGGATATACCATTCCTTACGGCTGCCTGATACCGATAAAGTTGAAGGGGCTGCTGTTGGCCGGAAGGTGTATTTCGGGAACGCATATGGCGCATTCCAATTTCCGCGCGATGCCCATTTGCCTTGCGACGGGAGAAGCCGCGGGGGTGGCTGCGGCGTTCGCCGTAAAAAACAAGTGCTCGCTCGATCTGGTTCCCGTTGAAAGAATTCGTGAAAAACTGTTTTGAAAAAGAGAGCGCGAGAAGGAGAAAATTTGCCGAGCCAATTGTTTCTCCGTTCGGACCGGAAATCAGTTTTGACGGAAAGACCGGGAAGTTTCTCCCGGAACGGATAAAACGGGAAAAGGATTAAAGCCGTATTTTTTTGCGCCGGACGACGTAAAGCGGTTACATTACAGCGGATGGAAAGCGTACAGCTTTAGGCAAGACGTCGGCAGCAGCGCGCAGACCGTTTCGGATTGCCGCCGCTCAACGTTTAAAAACCGTAAGCGGCCGTATTAGAGCGCGCTATTTAGTCGGAATACTGCACGGAAAAGCAATAAAAGTCAACAGCAAAGCGTTTAAAGCCAACAGCAAGGCAGTTACGGCAGCAAAAAGTTGTTGCGCGCGGAGCCTTATCAATTGTTTACGGCCGATCCGGCGCGCGGCCGAAGGGGAGGCGGACGAGGCAGTATTCGGTGGGTTTTCCCGTTTCGTTGCCGGCGGAGGCGACGTTTTCGCCCAACGTTTCGTAAACGCCGAAGCCGTAGTGGCCGTACATGGGGAGATTGTCGGGGTTCTGGGTTTCAAGCGTGACGGTAAGTCTGTTCCGGTCGGCGTATGAGAGAACGGGAGCTATGAGGCGGTGGGCCACGCCCTTGCCGTGAAACTCCGGATTTACGGCCAGATAGATTATATGGAGCTGGCTGCCGTCGAGCTTTTCGCACCAGTCGGATTCGAGGAACACATGGCCGCGCGTGAAACGTTCGAGCGTCTGCATGGTGGGGTCCGCCTTGATAAGAACCAGATCGGTTTTGAGCTCGTAAAGCTTTTCCGCCCAGCGTTTTTTAAGGCGCGAACGGTGTTCCGCGTCGTCGGTAAGCACGATCAGACCGCGCATATCGGGCGAATCGGCCAGAATATCGCAGTAATTGAGCATTTCTTCCAGATCGCACATGAAAAGTTGCGGCAGAAGCTTTGCCCTCATCGCGGGGTCGGGAATGAGATATCTGTAAAGCGGATCATCCTTAAAGCAGGAAGTCAGCGTTTGCGCAAGGTGCGGAAAGTCTTTTTCGTCGGGTATATAATAACCGCCCGTATCCATAATTACTCCGTAAGCGAGATTAAATCGGCAATTTTGTCAAAAAGTTCGGCGGCTTCCGAAACCTGCGGCGTGAGATTTCGTACCGTCCGCGTGAGGCGTTCGTACTCGCGGTCTCTGAGGCCGGTGAGGCTGTCGGCAATGCCCGCCGTTTCGCCGCGCTTGAGGGCGCGAATGATATCGTAAAGGTCGATGCGCGCGTCGCGCCTGCCTTTGCCCCATGCCGAAGGGCGGCGTTCGTCGGTGTCGGCGAAATATTCCACCACTTCGCGGTCGAAAGCGTCGCAATAGCTGTTGTCGTCCACTTCGTACAGCATTTCCAGCGCGCCTTTAATATTGCCGGCAGCCAGCCGCGAAGCCGCTTTGGTCAGCAGCAGCACGTTGCTCTGCGCGTTTTCAAAGGGGAAAACGGCTTTTTCGTACCAGTCGAGCGACACGAACCTGTCCTGGCAGAAGCGGAAGGCGGCGAGCAGCAGCTGTTCCGCCTCCCGGCGGCGCTCGCACGGGAGAGAGACCGTTCCGGAATTAACGTCCTCGATAAGGCAGTAAAGACGGCGGCCGGCCTCCGCCGCCAGATACAGCGCGCGGCGGAAACCGCCGTCGGCATACGGATCGTCGAGCGGCTCGAGCGCGTCGTCCATTGCGTTAAAGCGCGACGCGAAATTCATGGGAGGCAGCTCCGTTTCGTCCAGAGCGCACATGACGCGCGCGTACAGCATATGGTGGAAGCGGTATATCGCTTCGTCGTAGCTCGAGTCGGTGTCGTACTGGGAGTGGTAGTGCGTTTCCATGAAGCTGCCGACCTTGAACTCGTTGACCATTGACGGGATACCGGCAAGACTGACGGCGAAGTCGTCCGACCACGTCTGCACGGGGCAGACGATATCCACGCCGCGCGGATACAGCGAAGTGACTTCGCCGGGCAGCTCTTTTTTAAGATTGCGCAGGAAAATCTTATATTCGTAAACGCAGCGCATATAATGTCTTACGCCGTGCGAAAACGCCGGCAGCTCGATATTGATGTCGGCGACGGTCTTTTGCGGCCAGTCGGGGCGGCGCTCGGCGAATTGGCGGAAAGCGCCGGCGGACCAGTCGTAGCGCGAGTCGCAAAGCCCCCACTCTTCGGCGGCAAACGCGCAGAAAACAAGCGTTTTTTTGGGTTTGACGCCGCTTTTGACGACCGCGCGGGCAATGGACAGCAGCATTGCCACGCCGGTATTGTCGTCCTGAAACCCCTTGAAGTAGGCGTCGTAATGCGCGCTCAGCATGAGCATCGAGTCGCTCTCGCCGCGTATCGTGCCGATGATATTGAAAGTTTCGACATTCTTCGTTATCTTTGATTTTACGGTAAGCCGCACCTGCGTTTCGCAGCCGAAGGAAAGTCCGGTTTCGACCAGCGCGCGGGCGTCTGTCTTAGACATGGACAGGGCGGGGGCGTACTCCGGACCGCAAATGTCCTGAGCGTTGAGCGAACCGGCGTTGACTTCGCCGAAGCCGCTGTTCTGAACTGCAATAACCGCCGCGGCGCCGCGCAGATGAGCGGCGTATGCCGGATAATTTATCCACCATTCGTCGCGCTGATTGACGAATACCAGCGCGATTTTGCCCTTAAGGTCGAGCTGATCGAGCTCTTCCGAGGTGCAGCGTCCAGCGTTTATAAGCGTAAACGTTTTGTTTTCGCACTGCATATCGGTGGCGTAAGCGCCCAGCTCTACGGTCACCTCGCGGCCGCCGTCGGAATACTGAAGGCTTGCGGCGCTGAATTCCCAGCCGTCTACCGTTATGCCGTCCTTGAAAGCTTCCAGACCTATCCGCCGCATCTCGTTAAGGATAAAGTCGCCGGCTTCCAGCTCGGCGCGGCTGCCGGCGGTCTTGAAACCGAGCGTCGGGTGCGAACCGAAACGTTCCAGCGCCACGGCAAAGTCGCGGGAATAGCCGACGTCTATATACGCCGAAATTTTGTCTGCGAAATCTTTCATACCGCAAGTATAGCACCCGACGGGGCAAAAGTAAAGCGCTTAATGCGACAAATGCCGCCGCGGAGGCCGTTAAGCTTATAAGCGCGCTTTTCCGCTTGCTTTTTTTCCGCGCCCGTAATATAATATATTTCGCATGGGAGTCAAGATAGTTGCGGACAACAGGAAGGCGAGGTTCGACTTCTTTATAACCGACAGGTACGAGTGCGGCATAGAGCTTGCCGGCTCGGAGGTCAAAAGCGTCAAGCTCGGGCATATGAATCTGCGCGACTCCTTTTGTCTTATCACCGGAGAGGGCGAGGTCGTTCTCAAAAACTGTTATATAGCGCCTTACGAGAAGGGCGCGGCTTTCAATCCAGAGCCGAGGCGCGACAGAAAGCTGCTGCTGCACCGCGCCGAAATAAACAAGCTTATCGGCAAGGTCAAGATAAAAGGGTATACTCTGGTGCCGCTTTCCGCTTACCTTAAGGGCAACTACGTCAAGATAGAGATCGGGCTGGCGGAAGGCAAAAAACAGCATGACAAGCGGCAGTCGCTGCGCGAACGCGACATAAAGCGACAGGCCGAAAGGGAGGTGCGCGATGCCGGAAAGTAATGACGCAGCGGCAAAACGCGCCGAGTGTGCGGAAAGTAAAGACGCGGCGACCGAGCGCGCCGAGCGTGCGGAAAGTAATTTTATGCGCGGCTGCAACTGCTGTCAGGCCGTACTGCTGGCATTTTCCGACGAGCTGGGCATGGACGAGCAGACGCTCATGCGGCTGGGCTCGTCGTTCGGCGCCGGCATGGGGCGTATGCGCGAAGTATGCGGCGCGGTCACCGGTATGCTCATGGCGCTCGGGTTAAGGCGCGGCTACACTTTAGACGAGGGCGACAAAAAGGCGCATTACGAAAAGGTGCGCGAGCTTGCCGGCCGGTTCCGCAGTCAGAACGGATCGATAATCTGCCGCGAACTTCTCGAGGGCGTCAAAGTGACTGAGGGCGGCGCGCCCGAAGAGCGCACTGCCGAATATTACAGGAAGCGCCCGTGCAAAAGCTATTGCGCGTCGGCGGCGGCAATTCTCCAGAAGGAGCTTACGAAAAATGAGTGAAAAATTTTACCTTACCACACCAATCTATTATCCCAGCGGCAAATGGCATCTCGGCCACTGCTACACCACCGTATACGGCGACGCGATAGCGCGTTATAAACGGATGTCCGGCTACGACGTTTTCTATCTTACCGGCACAGACGAGCACGGGCAGAAGATAGAACAGCGCGCGGCGGCGGCAAACGTTACGCCCAAGGAGTTTGTTGACGGACTCGTGGACGACATTAAGCGGCTGTGGAAGCTGATGGATATTTCCTACGATAAGTTTATCCGCACGACCGACGAGTATCACGTCAAAGCGGTTCAGAAGATATTCAAACAGCTGTACGACAACGGAGATATTTACAAATCGACCTACAAGGGCAAATACTGCACCCCGTGCGAAGCGTTCTGGACGGAAACGCAGCTTGTCGACGGCAAATGCCCCGACTGCGGCCGCGAGGTTGTCGACGCGGAGGAGGAAAGCTATTTCTTCCGGCTGACCAAATACGCCGACCGCGTCCGCAGGCTGCTGACCGAGACCGACTTTCTCGAGCCCAAATCGCGCGTCAACGAGATGGTAAACAATTTTATCGACAACGAGCTGACCGATCTTGCCGTGTCGCGCACGTCGTTCAAGTGGGGCGTTCCCGTCGAGTTCGATCCCGGACACATAGTTTACGTCTGGGTGGACGCGCTTTCCAACTACATCACCGCGCTCGGGTACGGCTCGGACGACACGTCGCTTCTTAAGCGCTACTGGCCGGCGGACCTGCACCTTATGGCAAAGGAGATCGTGCGGTTCCATTCGGTCATATGGCCGGCTATACTGATGGCGCTCGGTATGCCCGTTCCCAAAAAGGTCATCGGCCACGGCTGGCTTGTGTTCGACGGCGATAAAATGAGCAAATCCAAAGGCAATGTCGCGGATCCGTTCGTGCTTGCCGAGAGATACGGCGTCGATCCGCTCAGATATTATCTGCTGCGCGCGATGCCTTTCGGCGCCGACGGAAACTACAGCGACGAGACGTTTTTAAACAGAGTCAACGCCGATCTCGTAAACGATCTGGGCAATCTGGTAAAGCGCACTCTGGCCATGTCCAAGCAGTATTTTGACGGCAAAGTCACTTCAAAAGGGCAGAAGGACGCGGCCGACGAGCCGCTCGTCGCTATGCTTGACGGACTCAAGGCGAAAGTGGACGCGCATATCGACAGATATATGCCCAACCGCGCGCTGGAAGAGATATTCGGCGTCATTGCCGCGGCCAACAAGTATATTGACACGACCGCGCCGTGGGTACTCTTCCGCGAGGGCAAAAAGGCGCGGCTGGAGGCGGTCATTTATAACCTTCTCGAGGCGCTGAGAATAACCGGCTTGCTGTTAGCTCCTTTTCTCACCGAGTTCCCCGTCAGAATATACAAGGGACTGGGGCTTACGCTGCCCGACAGGTTCGATTCGGCGGTATACGGCGCAGTCAAAAACTACGCGACGGAGGAACAGCCGCCGCTCATAAAGCGGCTTGACGTGGCCAAGGAGACGGCGGAGCTTGCCGCGCTGCGCGGAGAAGAGACGAAGCAAAAGGACGGCAAAAAAACCGAAAAGGAAAAGAAAGACAAAAAAGAGGAAAAACCCATGGCGGACGAACAAACGGGAATAATCACTATAGACGAATTTTTCAAGACGCAGCTTAAAGTCGCCCGTGTAATCGCGTGCGAAAAGGTGGAAAAAGCCGACAAACTGCTCAAGCTGACGCTCGACGCGGGCGGAGAAACGCGCACGGTGGTGAGCGGCATAGCCAAATCGTACACGCCCGAGCAAATGGTGGGCAGACAGGTCGTGCTGGTCGCCAACCTAAAGCCGGCCAAGCTGCGCGGCATAGAGAGTCAGGGCATGATACTTTGCGCGACCGACGGCGAGGGCGTATCGCTGGTTTCGCCCGACAAGACTGTAGATCCGGGCAGCGAGGTTTGCTGAAATTGCTGATAGACACGCACGCGCACCTTACCGACGAGAGGTACGGCGGCGCCGAAGACATAATAAAAGGAATGGAAGCCGACGGACTGGAGCGCATAGTCACGGTAGGCTACGATCTGCAGTCCAGCCGCGCCGCGGCGGAGCTTGCCGAAAAGCACGAAACGGTGTATTTTTCCTGCGGATTCCACCCGAGCGAAACGGGCAGGATCGCGCCGGGCGATTACGACGAGATCGTCGCGCTCGCTTCGCACGAAAAGTGCGTAGCGATAGGCGAGATAGGGCTGGACTACTATTATCCCGACACCGACAGGGAAACGCAGCTCCGCCGGCTGGAAGAACAGCTCGATATCGTCAGCCAGACGGGACTGCCGGCTATTTTTCATGTGCGCGACGCTTACGGCGATTTCGACGGCATAATACGCCGCAATTTGTCAAAGCTGCGCGGCGGAGCGGTACTGCACTGCTTTTCCGGCTCGAAGGAATTTGCCGAGACTTATGCCGACAACGGATTTTACATCTCTTTTTCGGGCGCGATAACCTTCAAGAACGCAGTAAAAGCCGCTCAGACCGTGCCGGCCGTGCCGCGCGACCGTCTGCTTGTCGAAACCGACTGCCCGTATCTCACGCCCGAACCGTTCAGAGGCAAGACCAATTATCCGGCGTATGTAAAATACACCGCGCAGAAAGCCGCGGCGCTGAGAGGCGAGGATTTCGAGGAGCTGGCCCGGTACACTACGCAAAACGCCTACTCTTTCTATTTTAAAATGAAAAGGCGCGCTTGACCGATATGGATACTTACGTTTATTTGTTCGGAGAAAATTTATACGTCAATCTCACCAATCGCTGCTGCAACGACTGTACTTTCTGCCTGCGCAACAACGGCGACGGCGTGGGCGGCAATAATCTTTGGCTCTCGCGCGAGCCGCAGGTGCACGAGGTGATCGCGTTAATAGCCGCATACGGCAAGGACAGCTACCGCGACATTGTATTCTGTGGTTACGGCGAGCCGACTTACGCAGTAGAAAAAATGCTCGAGATCGCCGATTACGCCCATTCCGTGGGCAAAAAGACGCGGCTCAACACCAACGGCTTGGGCAATCTGATAAACGGCAGAGACATCGTGCCGCTGCTTGCCGGCCGTATCGACGTGGTAAGCGTGTCGCTCAACGAATCGACCGAAGAAAAGTACGATGAGATATGCCGCCCCGCGTACAAGGACGCTTTCGCCGAGGTGAAGCGTTTCGCCGCCGAATGTGCCGCCGCCGGCATAAGTACGGTGCTCAGCGTAGTCGACGTTATCGGCGAGAAAGCCGTCGAAGAATGTCGCCGCATTGTCCGCGAGGAGATCCCCGGCGCAACGCTGCGAGTGCGAAAAATGGTGCATAATAACGATACTTACGACTAAAAAAGGCGTAAATCGCCATTTTTGTGAAAATCCGGTGAAAAATCGTTGACAAAAACCGCAAATTGTAATATACTACAGACAATGGACAGGGCGGTCGGCTTGTATAAGTCGGGCGTTTTGTTTTTTTGTCCGCAAATGACCGAGCAATCGGGGAAAACGCTTTCTAAAACGCGTCAATGCTTATCGGCGCTTAAACGCCTGTCCAATAAAAGGAGAAACCAACGTGGAAAGACCTGTCGAATATTCGTATACCGAGCAGACTCAGATACTTATGCCCTCGCATATCAACGGCTCGAGCAGACTGTTCGGCGGCAGACTGATGGAGTGGATGGACGTAGTGGCAGCGGTGGTCGGCCGCCGTCACAGCGGCCGCGACGTAACCACCGTATGCGTGGATACGCTTGAATTCAACGCCCCCGCTCACGTCAACGATACCGTTATCATCCGCGGCAGAATAACATACGTCGGCCGCACCTCAATGGAAGTGCGCGTGGAAACCTATACCGAGAACAGAGAGGGTATGCGCCGCAGAATAAACCGCGCCTATTTCGTGCTGGTGGCGTTAGACGACGACGAAAACCCTACGGAGGTTCCGCGCCTTACCCTCATCAGCGAAGAGGATAAGCTGGAGTGGCAGAACGCCGAAAAGCGCAGCGCGCTAAGAAAACAGCGGCGCAAAGAACATTACTGAGAAAGCTTACCGAGTACGGCAAGATAAGAGAGAAGACCGCCGCAAGGATCGCTTTTATTAACTTAAAGGCGTTGCTGCAACGGCGGTTTTTTAATGCGGACAAAGCGGCGGAAAAAGGCGTTTTACAAAAAAGACAGTTGTTTTACTGCAGGGCGGCAGGATTTAAGCCTTGTCACGTCCGCGGGCAGATCGGACAGGAACGCCGACGGCCGCGCGACATACGAGAGAGTAAGCTTTTCCGCCGCGCGAGTAATTCCCACATAAAAAAGTCTGCGTTCCTCGTCGGCGTCGGAGCGTTCCGGCGGAAAGCAATCGTTAAGACCGCAGAGGAAAACGACGGGGAACTCGAGTCCTTTAGCTCCGTGCAACGTGGAGAGCAGCACGGCGGCGCCTTTTACCGTATCGGGCTCGCGCCGGATATCTGTCTCCGTTCCCAGCAGCATGGCGGATAGGAAAGAGCGCAAATCGGCGTAATGGGCGGCTTCGGTTAAGGCGTCGTAATCGGGTGACGAAATGCCGACGTAATCGCGCCAACGCGCCAGAATATCTCTCGGACGGCCGCCGCACAGCGGCTTGAAAAGCGCTTTCGCGCGGAGGAAATTCCCGTTATCCCGCGCCGTTCCGCCCAAGAATTCGGCGGCTTGAGCGGCCGACTGCGCGTCGTCCTCCGTGACGGCGCGGAAAAAGGCCAGAGTGCCGCAAACCGCCGGCGAATCGAGAAAAGCCGAGCGTCCCGCGGTTACGAAAGGGATTCCGTCCCGACCAAGGCACGCGGCAATCGTCTTGAGGCCGCGGTGGGTGCGCGACAGCACGGCAATATCGTTGAAACCGCGGTGGACGCGCGTGCCGGACGACCGGTCGTTCATGTCCAGACCGCCAGCCAGTCGGGCTATCTCTTTCGCCACCATGACGCCTTCGGCCAGATCGGACGGACACTCGAAAAGGCAGACTTTCTCTCCCGACGGGCGGACTGCGGCGACAACGGAGCGCGAGCCGCCCGATGGCGCAATGACGGCCGCCGCGCAACGCACAATTTCGGGCGTGGAGCGGTAATTCAGTCCGAGCGTTACCGTGCGGGCGTCGGGGCAGTCGGAGACAAGTCTGTCGAAACATTTCTCCGAAGCGCCGCGGAATCCGTAAATCGCCTGATCGGGATCGCCTATAACGAAAAGGCTCTTGCCTTGCTCCAGCCATTTAAGCACGAGCGCGTACTGAACGGCGTTGACGTCCTGAAACTCGTCTACCAGAACATGAGTAAAGCGCTTGCCGCCGACGTTTTCAGCTACGGCCTCGGTCAGCAGATCGTCAAAATCTGCTACTCCCGCTTGCCTGAGTCTTGCCGAATAAGCTTGCGCTATGCCGCCGCGGTCGGGAGCGGCGCCGTTTTTTACCGCCGAAACGTTATTGAGAAATTTGTCCGGAGACGCATCAATCCCGTATTCCGCGATAACAGAGGCCGCCGTTTTGAGCAGAAAGCCGCGGTCGGCAAGCTTCACGCGGTTTGCGAGCGCGTTGAGGCACACCGAATGGAAAGTGCCGGTATTGATAGCTTCCGCCGCGGGTCCTATGCGCGCAAACAGCCTTTCGCGCAATTCGTCGGCTGCCTTGACCGTAAAGGTGACCGCCGTTATTTCTTCGGGCGCGACTCCGCTTTTAACCAGCGCGGCTATTCTTTCGGTAAGAGTGAACGTTTTACCCGTCCCCGGTCCGGCTATGACGGCGGTCACCCGCGCGTCACTTTCTACGGCGCTCAGCTGGGCGGCGGTAATACCGCGGCCGCGCGCTGAGACGGAAGCGTCCGCCCGGTTTACGCCCGAGCATAGAGCCGCCGCGCCCGACCGGGCGGCGTTGATACCGCGTCCGACAGCAGGGAATTCTGTCGGGCCGTAAACGGAGGAAGGCTGTGCCGCGGGGGCAAGAAAGGACAGCTGCCCGTCGAACGAATTTATCTCGTCGCCGGTAAAAAGCCCGATTTTTCCGTATTCGCCGTCGTAGCCGGCCGATTTGATTACACGACCTGCCCTCAGCCGCGAAATGCCTTCCGCAATGCGTTCGCCGCCGGCGCGGCGCAGATCGCCGCGGCTGCACGAGCGAAGTATATCGAATTCCGCGCCCAGCTCGGCGAGCAGCTTTTCGTAAAGGCGAGCATTTTTTTCGCTTGCTTCGGAAAACCCCGTCGAAGCGGCAATAACTTCGGTAAGGGGCATCAGATATTCGAAATGTACCGGTCGGGGCGGCTTGTAACCGATCGGCCGCGAGGCAAGTTTTTCCAGCCGGTTGCAAACGCCCACCGTTAATTTTTTGCCGCATACGGGGCAGATACCGCCGTATTTTTCGGTCTGGTCGGGAGTCAGTCTGAGGGCGCAGTTGCGGTGTCCGTCCAGATGATACTTGCCCTCTTCGGGGAAAAATTCCACCGTTCCGCCGAAGCCGCAGCCCGTTTCGAGCGCCGTCTTAAGCGAATTAAAGGACATGGGCGCGTCAATGAGGTTACATTCGCGGCCGAGTTTCTTCGGCGAATGTGCGTCCGAATTCGATACCATAACGTACCCGTCCAGCATGGGGACGCGGCGGTTCATGGGCGGATCGGACGAAAGCCCCGTTTCGAGGGCGCGAATTTGTCCGGCGAGATCGCCGAAACATTCTTCCACCGAGTTAAAAGCGGAGAAAGCGCCGAAAACCGAAAAATGCGGCGTCCATATATGCGCGGGGATAAAGACGGCTTCGGGGCATACGCCGAGCGTGACAGCCAGCAGATCGCGGCTGGAAATGCCTATAATGGGGCGCCCGTCCGAGCGGATGTTTCCTATCTCCTCCAGCTTGAGAGAAAGCCTGTCCGCCGCGTCGAGCGAAGGAAGAAGTATAAGATTATGCACCTTGCGAACTTTGCCGTCCTGCTTGTAAATACAGCTTATTTCGCCCGAAACGACAAACCGCGGGGTTATTCCGAAATCGCGGAAATCGTTCAGGCGGCGGCACGGCTTTATCGTGTAAAGACCGTCTTCGGCAGGCTCGAGACATTCGAAAAGCTCCGCGCGCCAGGCAGGGTGGGTGAAATCGCCCGTTCCGACCAGTCCTATGCCTTTTCGCCGCGCCCACATATCGATGTTTGGCACGTCGCCCGAACGGCTGGTCGCGCGGGAGTATGCGGAATGTATGTGCAGATCGGCTATATACATACCTTTATTATACAGCTTGTGCGCGGGTTTGTAAACAAAACAGCCGCTTTTTTACCGCCGCACAGTCAGGCAACTGTTCGGGCGCGATTGCGACGCCGAAATATTGCAAAAATTCAGCGGTTGTGGTATACTGTAACGGAACAAGGAGGAATAACGTATGAACAGTATAACCGTAAAGGGAACGGCAACCGCGTCGGCAAAGCCGGATACCGCTGAAATCGGAATAACGCTGTCGCGGACGAGCGCGGATTACGGCGAAAGCGCGAGGGCGGCCGCTGCTGCGGCCGAGAGCCTGACGGAGGCGGTAAAGCTGGCAGGACTGGGCGCCGCTGCGGTAAAAACATCGTCTTACGGCATAAACGCCGTGTATTCGGCCGTTCCGGACGGAAAGGGCGGACATATGCGCGAGCTCAGCGGATATGAGTGTGTGCAGCGCATGACCGTAAGGTTCAGGCTGTCGAAAGACCGGCTGGAAAGAGTGATTAACGAACTGAGCGGCTGCGAGGCGGCCGATTTTACGGTAAGATTCACGGCAAAGAACGCCGCGAAAGCGCGGCTGCGCGCACTGGCCGACGCCGTTGCGGACGCCGAAACGAGCGCCCGCGCAATCGCTTCGGCGGCAGGGTGCCGGTTGGGAAAAACGATCTCTTTAGAGTACGGCGCGCCTGCCGTAAACGAGTATTCGCGCACCGAATTGCTGCGCTCGGCGCCGGAAGCCGCGCACGTCGGCGCAACGTTCTCCGTCCAGCCCGAATACGTCGAAAATACGGTGAACGTAACGGCGGTTTACGAACTCGCAGAGGACTGAAAAACGCCGTTTCCCCGCGTAATTTAGGAAAATAAAGTAAGTATTGTTGACCTTATCGGATATTAATGGTATACTGTTACGGATACTAT
>CASFJH010000038.1 GCA_949294845.1 uncultured Bacillota bacterium
GACGCTATTGAGCGCATCAAACAGTTTATAGACAGTCATGACGAGATCAGAAAGCGTGCGGCAGAGGCAGAGCTTGAAGAGCGCGCTAGGGCGGAGCTTTACGCCCGCGAAAAGGCCGAGCGCGAGCGCGCCGAGCGGAGAGAGGCAGAGGCAAACGAGGCGCGCCTTAAAGAAAAGAAACAGGCCGAAAAGCTTGCCGAAATGCGCGCGGAGATGGCGCGGCTGCAGGCCGAGCTTGCCGACCGCCGGAACGCCGTTAAGCCGGCAGACAGTCATAACAAAGCGGCGTCGCCTCAGGCGGAAGCAGGGAAGGAGGACGGCTACGACACAAGCAGATTCAGTATCAGCAACGGCGTGCTGGTAAAATACTCCGGCACGGACGAAACGGTGACGGTGCCTGCGGGGGTAAAGGCAATAGGAGATTGGGCGTTTTTCGACAACGGACTTAAGAGGTTGCGGCTGCCGGAGGGGTTAAAGAGCATAAAAAACAACGCTTTTTATGATTGCGCCGGTCTTGAGGCGGTCAATATTCCCTCAAGCGTATCGGAGATAGGTATAGGTGCGTTTTACTCCTGCGCGGCGCTTAAAGGCTTGCGGTTGCCCGAGGGCATAACGTCTGTAGGCTTCGGCGCTTTCCAGAACTGCTCCTCTCTTGAGACGGTCAACTTTCCCGCAAGCGCCGCAAAGGTAGGCTATATTATGTTCAGCGGCTGTAAGGCGCTTAAAAGCGTACTGCTACCCGAAGGGATAAAAAGCATAGAGAGCAAGGCGTTTTACGGCTGCTCCTCTCTTGAGACGGTCAATATTCCCTCAAGCGTTGAGGCCATAGAGGATAATGCGTTTGCCGGCTGCGAGGCGCTGAAGGAGATATATATTCCGGACGGAGTGAAAAGGTTGGGCGAACAGGCGTTTGCCGGCTGCACGAAGCTTGAAAGAGCGTCCGTTCCCGTCGGAGCGGTGCACGAGGGTAAAGAGGTCTTTGACAGGCGCGTCAGGGTGACCGTGCGAGGTAAGGGCGCAAGCCTGTCGGCGATGAACGGCCCGGCGGTCGGGCCGACTGTAAGGCAGACGGATAAGACGGCGTCGCCGCAGGCGCAGGCAGGGAAAGAGGACGGCTACGATAAAAGCAGATTCAGTATCAGCAACGGCGTGCTGGTAAAATACTCCGGCACGGACGAAACGGTGACGGTGCCGGCCGCTGTAAAAGGGATAGGCGACCGCGCGTTTTCCGCCAACGGGCTTAAGAAGCTGCGGCTGCCCGAGGGGATAAAGAGCATAAAGGATTACGCTTTCGAAAACTGTAAAAATCTTGAGGCAATAGACATTCCCTCAAGCGTATCGGAGATAGGCGACAGGGCGTTTTGCGGCTGCGCGGCGCTTAAAAGTCTGCGGCTGCCCGAGGGGATAACGGCTATAGGCTTCGGCACCTTCCAAGACTGCTCCTCTCTTGAGACGGTCAATATTCCCTCAAGCGTATCGGAGATAGGCGATTGGGCGTTTTACGGCTGCGCGGCGCTTAAAAGCATACGCCTGCCCGACGGGATAAAGAGCATAGGAAGCTACGCGTTTTCCGATTGCATAGCCGTTACCGCGATTGACGTTCCCTCAAGCGTGGCTCAGATGGGCGATCATGCCTTTTCCGATTGCAAAGCGCTTGCTGAAGCGCGGCTGCGCGAGGGCATAACGGCAATAGGCAGTCACGCGTTTTGCCGGTGCGGACGGCTCGCCTCGGTCGCTGTTCCCGAAAGCGTTAAGACAATAGACAGCGCGGCGTTTTACTCCTGCGAGGCGCTTAAGAAGCTGCGGCTGCCCGAGGGGATAAAGAGCATAAAGGATTACGCTTTCGAAAACTGTATAAGTCTTGAGGCGGCAGATATTCCCGCAAGCGTCGAGGAGATAGGGAAAAAAGCGTTTGCCGGCTGCGAGGCGCTGAAGGACATATATATTCCGGACGGAGTGCAGACGATAGGCGAACAGGCGTTTGCCGATTGCACGAAGCTTGAAAGAGCGTCCGTTCCCGTCGGAGCGGGGAAGGTGGGCAAAGAAGCCTTTAACGGTCGCGTGCAGGTGACTGTGCGGGGCAAAAAGCCGGTACTGCACCCCAAAGGCTGGGCGGCGAAATGGAACCGTTCGGCGGTGCGGACGGAATGGGAAAAGGACCGCGGCTGAAAAGACGCGGCTGACGGCGGAAAATGTTTGAAAAAGCATAAAAAATAACAAAAACAAACCTGACGGAGGGTAAAAACAGATGGAAGACAAATTTTGTCCGCAGTGCGGCGCGCCTATGAGCGGTAAAAGCTGTGATTTCTGCGGTTATAAGGCGACGGATAATGCGGCGGCAGCCGCGCCTGAAGAGCAGCGTATAGCTACGGCGACAAAAAGGCCCGATTATCTGTACGACAAGGCGGATTTTCTGGACGCCGACGGACAGCTTAAGCTCGGTCTGATGTATCTAAACGGCGTGGGCGTGGAGAAAAGCGAAGCCCTTGCTGCCGAGCTGTTCCGCAAAGCGGCTGACGGCGGCAGCCGCGAAGGAATGTTCCGATATGCCGAGGCTCTCGCTAACGGTGCCGGAGTGGAGTGCGACGAAGACAAAGCCAAGGCGCTTTATGTCGAAGCGGCGCGTATGGGACATCCGGGCGCACGGGTTAAGCTGAAGGAATTCTCCGATTACGAGCTGGAGCTCGTGCCCGAAAAGCAGGCGGCAAGCGGATTCGAGGGCGTCGTAGGTCGCGTGCGCCCGTTTTGCGTCGAATTTACCTGCTTCTCTGGCGGCGTGCCGGTCTCGCAGGGCAGCGGTTGCGTGATTTTCGAGGATCTCGTGCTGACCAACTCGCACGTCGTATTCGATCTGTCAAAGGGAACCGCCGGAATGTACGACACCATATACGTCAATTTCGACAAGAAATACGACAGCCGCAACTATGAGGTCAAGGTGATTGCCGCAGACATAAAGGAGGATATCGCCTTGTGCGGATTCGTTTCCTCCAAACCTTCTATGCCTCAGGACGGGCCGAAGCTGGTGTCTGCACTGGACGTCGGGCCCGGCAAGGAGATCTTTACGGTGGGCAACGGACTGGGACGCGGCCTCGGCGTCAGCCGCGGCGTAATCAGCCGCGACATCGAGCGTAACGCTTACGGGCATAAGGCCGTTATCCGTACCGATATGTCCGTCAACCCCGGCAATTCCGGCGGCGCGCTGTTCAATCTGGACGGAAATATTATAGGTATTATGACGTTCGTTGCAAAGCAGGGCGACGGCAACCTCGCTTACGGCATGAGCTACGCCGTTATTTCCGACAGCGTGATGGAAATGCTCGAAAAACTCATGCAGTAAACGTAAAACCGCTGTGCTTAGTAAAAAAGAGCGGCAATACCTTCAGCCGCTTCTTTTTACGCTGCGGCTATCGCTACTGCACAGTTAAGAGCGACAATATCTTCAGCCGCTCTTTTTACGCTGCGGCTAACGTAAATTTTTTCGGCTATGGTCAAGAGTTTCTCAGTCCGTCGAAATCGGCGTATATCGGTTTCAGCGCGGGATATAATTTACGGTAAACGACGTAGCGTTTGTCGTATGCGGCCGCCGCACGTGCGTCGGGCATTATTCTGCCGCAAGTTTTAACGGTGGATTTTACCGCCGTAAAAATATCGGGATATTTTCCGCAGCCGGTCATGGCAGGCAGCGCCGCGCCTATTTCCGGACTGACTCCTACCGCGTACAGACAGGCGGCCGGCTCCGTACGCTTTAATCATAGCAAAAACGCCGCCGGCAATCAAGAAACTATTTATCATGATAGAGACAAAAATTAATCTGCAAGAAAAAAAGTTTGTCTTGATTAACATTTTAAAACAGTTGACGGCTGCCGGTTCGCGGTGCTATAATAGCGGCGAGGACGGACGGAATGAAGACTAAATTCACGGTAACGGGTATGACTTGTTCGGCGTGCGCGGCGCATATAGAGAAGGCCGTGCGCAAGCTGACGGGCGTCAGACGAGCGGACGTAAATCTTTTGCTCGGCACCATGGAAGCTGAATACGACGGTATAACCGCCGACGACATAATAAATGAAGTGGAACGTGCCGGATACGGGGCGCGGGAGGCGGACGGCGGAAAACGGACCGCGCGTAAAGCGCCTGAGGACGAGGGAAAGAAAATGTGGCGGCGCCTGTGGGCCAGCGTCGGATTTCTCGTGCCTTTAATGTACGTTTCGATGGGGCATATGCTGGGGCTTCCGCTCCCGGGTTTTTTTGTCGGGACGCAAAACGCGATGATATTCGCTTTGACTCAGTTTCTGCTCTGTATTCCGATAATAGTTCTGAACGGCAGGTATTTCACGGGCGGTTTCAAATCGCTTTTGCGCGGCGCGCCCAATATGGACACGCTTATAGCGGTAGGCTCGGGCGCCGCTTTGGTTTACGGAACAGTAGCCCTGTACGCGATAGGGTACGGGACGGGACACGGCGACGCGCAGTTGGTTTCCGCCTTCTCGTCCGATCTGTACTTTGAGAGCGCGGCAACGATACTGACCCTTATAGACGTAGGCAAGTATCTCGAATCGAGAAGCAAGGGCAAGACGTCAGAGGCGGTAACCCGTCTGATGGACTTAAGCCCCAAGACGGCGGTAGTGGCCGACGGCGAAAACGAGCGGACGGTGCCGGTATCCGAGCTTCGGCCGGGAGACCTGATACTGGTGCGCGCCGGCAGCGCGGTAGCCGCCGACGGAGTTATCGAATGGGGCAGCGGCGCGTTGGACGAGTCGGCCATAACCGGCGAGAGCGTTCCCGTCGACAAAAAGGTCGGCGACAGCGTGACGGGCGCGACGGCGCTCAAGAGCGGCTTTATCAAGGTGCGCGTAACCCGTACCGGCGAGGACACCACGCTTTCGCAGATAGTCAGGCTGGTCGAGGAAGCCGGCGGCAGTAAAGCGCCCATAGCCAAGCTGGCCGACCGCGTCAGCAGATATTTTGTGCCGACCGTTATGACAATTGCCGTATTGGCGGCGGTTATATGGACGGTGTGCGCCGATTTCAGAACAGGGCTGTCCACCGGCATAGCCGTGCTGGTCATATCCTGTCCGTGCGCGCTCGGACTGGCGACGCCTACAGCCATTATGGTGGGAACGGGACAAAGCGCGCGTTACGGCGTGCTGTTCAAATCTGCGGAGGCGCTGGAAAACGCGCACAAGGCCACGGCGGTGGTGTTCGACAAGACGGGGACGCTCACCTTCGGTAAGCCGCAAGTCACCGACGTCGTCGCAGTTGCCGACGAGCGGCTTTTCGTCACGCTTGCCGCCGGTGCGGAGCGCAATTCCGATCATCCGCTGGCTCGCGCGGTATACGATTATGCGGTCGGCTGCGGCATAGCCGTCCCCGATTCGGACAATTTCGCCATGATCGAAGGGGGCGGCATCTCCGCCGACGTGTGCGGCAGAAAGGTCGTCGCCGGCAACGCCCGTCTGATGGCGGACATGAACGTGGACGTTTCGGCTTGCTCCGCGCGAGCGCAAGCGCTTGCCGCCGAGGGGAAAACGCCGCTGTACTTTGCCGCCGACGGCGAGTTTACCGGACTTATCGCCGTTGCCGACACCGTCAGACCGGAAGCGGCGGCGGCAGTTGCGCGCATAAAAAGCATGGGATGCAAAGTGCTGATGCTTACCGGCGACAACGCCGTTACCGCGGCGGCTATCGCCGGCAAACTGGGAATCGAATACGTTGCCGAGGTTTTGCCTGCAGATAAGGAGAGCGAAATACGCAGGCTGCAGAGCGCCGGTTACCGCGTAGCCATGGTGGGCGACGGAATAAACGACGCGCCGGCGCTTGCCCGCGCCGATACCGGTATAGCCGTAGGCTCTGGTACCGATGTCGCCATAGAAGCCGCAGACGTGGTGCTTATGCGCCGCGACGTGGGGGACGTAGCCGCGGCGCTCGAGCTTAGCCGCGCTACCATACGCAACATACGGGAAAATCTGTTCTGGGCGTTTTTCTACAACGCGTTATGTATTCCGGTCGCGGCAGGCGCGTTTGCAGAACTCGGCTTCAGACTTAATCCCATGATAGCGGCCGCCGCAATGAGTCTCAGCTCCGTATGCGTTGTGCTCAACGCCCTGAGACTGCGGTTTTTCAAGCCTTCAGGCAGGAGAAAGACAACCAATGCGGATTGCGGCGACTGCTGCGTCTTAAAGGAATCGGGAATCTCTTCGGAAGAAAAAGGCGAGAATAAAAATCAATCGGAAAACTCTTCGGAAAAAGGCGGGAGTAACAAGGAATCAAATGTCTCTTCGGAGCAAAAAGGAGAAAATAATATGAAAAGAAAAGTTATAATTGGCGTGGAAGGAATGTCGTGCGGACATTGTTCGGCGCGGGTGGAAAAAGCGCTCAATTCGCTGGACGGAGTTACTGCTTCGGTTGAACTGGACAATAAGCGCGCCGTAGTCGAGTGCGACGCCGGCGTCGGCGACGAGGCGTTAAGAGCGGCGGTCGAAGACGCAGGGTATGAGGTTACCGGAATAAAGCGGGAATAAGCGTGTAACGCGAAAAACCGTCCGTAACTCAGTTACGGGCGGTTTTTCTCATGTTAAAGCTTTCGTACCGAACGCCGGCAGCGGAGCAGTAATGGTAAATAACCGACTCTCCGACTCTGCCGGCTCGGCCGGATGCCGGAAAGTTTGAGAATATATTCTAAGAAATATATTTATTAAAAAGACGAAAAAAAAGTTTGTCAGAATTTACGCGTAAACAGCTCGTTGTCTTCGAGCAGCGATTCCACGGTGTTAAGCCCGAGCCTTGAAAGCAGCTCTATAACATACGGATTATCCGCAGGGGTAGGATAGGGCGAGCTGTCTCCGTAAGCGTCGACGTTGGCGCGTCCGGTCTCTCTGTCGACGAGCGCTTTGGGACCGCCTACACAGCCGCCTATACAGCCCATTCCCTCGAAAAAGTTCTCGGAGCATTTGCCCGACAGCAGATCGTCTATCATGGCTTTGCACTGCGCTACGCCGGCGGCGCATCTGGGGCGCACGTCTATTTCGCGCGACGGAGAAAGCTTCTTCACCGTCGAACACACCGCCTCGCTGACGCCGCCCGCCCGCGCGTAAATTCTGCCGGCTCTTGACGAGTGCTCTTTCTCGTCGTCGGGCATGACCGCCGGATCGACGTTTGCAAAATCGAATATGTCGCGCATTTCGGCAAAGGTGAGCACGAAATCGACGTCGCCTTTAAGATCGGGCTCCTTGGCTTCGGATTTTTTAGCTATGCAGGGGCCTACGAAAACCGTCTTGGCGTCGGGGTGCAGCTTTTTGACGGTGCGCGCGCAGGCGATCATGGGCGAGACCGCTCCCGGCACATGTGGAACGAGCGTGCCGTAAAGCTTGCGTATCATAGCTATCCATATAGGACAGCAGCAGCTTGTAAGATGAAAATCCTTGTTGTCCACAACGTTCTTATCGAATTCCAGCGCCTCTTTAAGTGTCAGGATATCGGCGAAAACCGCGACTTCCACCATGCCGGCAAAGCCAAGCTTCTTGAATGCGCCGCGCAGCTTTCCCGGCGTGACGTCGGGCGAGAACTGGCTGACGAACGCCGGCGCTATCAGGGCGTAGACGGGGGCGTCAGACGCGCGTACCGCGGCCATTGCCGGAAGAATATCGCGGCTTTCGGTAAGCTTTTTCTCCTTGCAGCGCCTTATACATTCCTCGCAGCCGACGCATTTGGCGGCATTTATAGTTACGTTGCCCTTTTCGTCGCGTTCGATGGCGCCGAAGAAACACGCGTCGGTGCAGCCGGCTTCTTCGGGGCGGCAGGTGCAGTTTTCCAGCCTCCACACGGGCGCATGGGCGTCGGGATTAAGTAGGCAGTCAAGCTGTCCGGCGTCCGCGCCGTCCATTTTGGCGGCGGCTACAGCCTTTTCTCTGTCGCCGTTTACCACAGCAAGAGCAAGTTTTTTATAAAGCTCGTCGAATTTCATTTTGCGTTAAACCTCCGCGTTTACCCGTATAGTATACAGCATAATCCGCTTTAAAATCAAGGATTACGCCGCTTTTCGGCCGGATTTTGAAGGTTTAACCCGTTTTCCGCCGCAGAAAATACGGTAGCAAGCTAATCCGCTATTTTTTTATTGATAAAAAAATATTGATAAATTTTTATCGATACCCTCGATTTGCTTGACGTAAGCGGCCGGCGATGCTACAATGTAATACGGAAACGGGGGAGACCGTTTCCGCAAAATAAAAATCACAATACGGAGGGTTTGTATTTATGGGACGTTTTACATTACCCCGCGATCTGTATCACGGAAAGGGTTCATTGGAGCAGTTGAAAAACCTTAAAGGGAAAAAGGCCGTGCTCGTACTGGGCGGCGGCAGCATGAAGCGCTTCGGCTTTGTCGACAAGGCGCTCGGATATTTAAAGGAAGCGGGCATGGAAGTCCGGCTTATAGAAAAGGTCGAGTCCGATCCGTCAGTTGAGACGGTTATGGCCGGAGCTGCGGTGATGCGCGAATTCGGCCCCGACTGGATAGTAGCCATGGGCGGCGGATCGCCCATAGACGCGGCCAAAGCCATGTGGGTGTTCTACGAATATCCCGAAACAACTTTCGAATCGATCATACAGCCTTTTTCGTTCCCCGAGCTGAGAACCAAGGCTAAGTTCTGCGCCATTCCTTCCACATCCGGCACGGCGACGGAGGTTACGGCGTTCTCTGTCATAACCGATTACGAAAAGGGGATCAAATATCCTCTCGCCGACTTTAACATTACTCCCGACGTGGCGATAGTCGATCCAGAGCTTGCCGAGACCATGCCGCCTAAGCTTACCGCGCATACCGGCATGGACGCGATGACGCACGCCGTCGAAGCGTATGTTTCCACGCTGCACTGCAATTACACCGATCCGCTCGCGCTGTGGGCGATAAAGCTTATACATAACAATCTCAAGAAGTCCTACGACGGCGATATGCAGGCGCGCGAGATAATGCACGACGCGCAGTGCCTTGCGGGTATGGCGTTCTCCAACGCGCTGCTGGGAATAGTTCATTCAATGGCGCATAAGACGGGCGCCGCTTACACGGGCGGACATATTATTCACGGCTGCGCGAACGCAATGTATCTGCCTAAGGTTATTCAATATAACGCCAAGGTTCCCGAAGCGGCGGAGCGTTACGCCGAAATAGCGCGGTTTATCGGACTTGCCGGCAATACGACGGACGAGCTGGTAAAAGCACTTGTCGCCGAACTGCGCCGCATGAATGATTCCCTTGATATTCCGCAGAGCATAAAGAATTACGGCGCCGGCGGAGTCAAGGCCGAAACTTCGATAATAGACGAGAAGGAATTCAACAATAAGCTTTCCAAAGTAGCGGAACTGGCCGTTGGCGACGCGTGCACGGGATCTAATCCCCGTCAGCCTTCGCCTGCCGAAATGGAAAGATTGCTTAAAGCGGTTTACTACGACGAGGAAGTCAATTTCTGATTTGAACACTGCCGCTTCCGACAACAGAGGAGATATTGCATGAAGGTTTTTCTTTACGCGCAATTACGGTAACGGTTTGCTGGATATTGCTTGTGTGCACGGCGTTAGCGTCGTGTAAACCGGTTCCCGAGAAATATACCATAACCTTCTATGCCGAAGGAGCGGCGGTTGATTCGGTAAAGACTGCCGGCAACGAGAGCATAACGCTGCCGAGTGCGCCCGAAAAAGGCGGTTACGACTTTACCGGCTGGTATTTCGGGAGCGGCGAGCAGCTCACCGCGGACTACTACGCCGACAAAGCGCTCGATGGTAACGTCAGCGTGTACGCGCAGTATACGGAAAAAGAGCCGGTTTCGGCTGAATTTACCGTTGACTCGACCGGCAAGCTTATAGGCGTGACCGATATAGGGGCAGAGCTCATTATTCCCGAGTATGTTAACGGTACAAAAGTGACCTCGATAGCCAATTATCTGTTTAAAGGCAATACCGTTCTGCAGAGCGTGGAGATACCCGATACGGTAACTCTTCTGGGCATAGAGTGCTTCAGAGACTGTACGGCGTTAAGCGAGGTAAAGCTGTCCACGTCTTTGACCAGCATAGCGCCCGGCGCTTTTGAGGGCTGCAAAGCGCTTAAGGAGATCGACATTCCAGATTCGGTAAGAGAGCTGCGTTCTGACGCGTTCAGCGAAAGCGGACTGGAAAGCGTCGATATAAACCGCGTTACGGAAATCTGGCAGCCGTTTTACAAATGCGAGCGGCTTGCTTCCGTCAATCTCAGATCGGTCGAAAGTCTTTCGAGAAGCTGCTTTTACGGCTGCACGGCGCTTACGTCGGTAACTGTTCCCGATACCGTCAGGGAGACCGACCATAATATTTTCAGCAACTGCTCTCAGCTTGCCGAAATAAATATGCCGGACTCGGCGTTCGCGCTGCCTTACAGCGCGTTCAGCGGCACGGCGTATTCCGAAAATCCGGACAACTGGGAAAACGGCGCGCTGTATGTGGGCAAGTATCTGATGTGCGTAAACGCCGATTTTGCCGGCACCGTATCGTTCAGTGTAAAAGCCGGCACTCTGGTCATTGCAGATTATGCGCTAAGTTCGAGCGGCGGCGGCGGAATAGTTAACGTTGACGGGCAGTCCGTGAATAAAACGGGCAACCTCACTTCCGTTACTTTCCCCGACAGCGTTGTCCGCATAGGCGAAAGAGCGTTTTACGGATGCTCCAAGCTGGCTTCGGTCGCACTGCCCGACGGAGTAAGACAGATAGGCAGCGCGGCGTTTTCGGCAACCGCCCTGTCGAATTGGTACGACCACGGACTTTATGTCGGCAACTGGCTCATCGACTTCGACGACTCTGCCGTTACGTCGTTTGCAATCAGGGAAGGAACGGTGGGAATAGCAAACGGCCAGCTCTTTTCATACTCGTCTAAAGTGACTTCAGTGACTTTGCCTTCATCGCTGCTTTATATAGGCGACAGCTGCTTCAGCGGCGCGGGCTTTGCTTCCGTTACGCTTCCCGCAGGACTCGTCTCCATAGGAGAGCAGGCGTTCAGATTGTGCGCGCTTACCGAAGTGCTCATTCCCCGAAACGTCCTATACGTCGGAGGCTACGCGTTTAACTTCAATAAAGGCGCCGAGGCGCTTGTCATAAAGTGCGAAGCCGCCTCCAAGCCGGACGGCTGGGCAAGCGACTGGTCCAGAAACGGAACGGCCGAAAACATAGTTCAATGGAACGCGTGACGCTTAAGCGCGGCTTCGGCATTTGACAGAGTCGGCTTCTGCCTAACAGAAAAATAACCTTTCCACGGATCGGGTTTTTTAAGCCTGTCCGCGGCATTACGGATATCGACGCCGTCGGGAGTGACGGCGTCGATTTCTTTCCAGCTTATCGGCATGGAAACCGTCGCGCCTTTACGCGCCCGCAAAGAGTACGGCGCGACGGAAGTAGCTCCGCGCGTGTTGCGCGCCCAGTCGATATAAATCTTGCCGGCGCGCTCCTTTTTGCGCATATTGGCGGTGTATCTGTCGGGCCACTTAAGGCTCATCAGCTCGGCGACGCCGCGCGCAAAATCGCGGAAAGACTTCCAGTCGGGGAACGGCTCCACAGGGCAAACGATATGATATCCCTTGCCTCCGCTCGTTTTGACAAACGACCTCAGCCCA
>CASFJH010000039.1 GCA_949294845.1 uncultured Bacillota bacterium
TCGGAGGACGTCGCGGCGTCCGACTGTTTTGCGGAAGAGAAAGAGGCGATCGATTATCTGTGCGGGCAGCGCACATATCTGGATTTTTTCCGTTCCTGCGGCTACCGGACGGCGCTGTTCGGAAAGTGGCATCTGGGCGACAGCGTAAAATGCGGAGGTTTCGACACTCATGTCAATATAACCAAAGGCGGCTGTTCGTATTATAATGCCGACGTACTGAGAAATGGCAGGATAACCTTCGAAAATGAGTACATAACTGACATAATCACTCGCGACGCCGTAAACTACATAAACGCCGCGGATGCGGACGAGCCGTTTTATATGAACGTTAATTATACCGCGCCCCATTCGCCGTGGGATGAGAACGAGCATCCTCGGGAATATATAAAACTGTTCAGAGACTGCGAGTTTTCGACGCTGCCCGACCTGCCGGTCAATCCGCGCCAGATAAAGACGGCGCCGATAGGCGATTGCGAAGCAAAGCGGAGATCGCTTCTTATGGGATATTTTGCGGCGGTATCTGCAATGGACGCAGGCATAGGGCGTATTCTCGAGGCGTTAAACAAGCGCAAAATAGCGGAAAAAACGCTCGTAGTCTTTACGTCGGACAACGGAATGAATATGGGACACCACGGAATATGGGGCAAGGGTAACGGCACATATCCTCAGAACCTTTACGAGACGTCGGTAAGAGTTCCATTCGTAACTTACATCAAAGGACAGAAGCCGCGGGTTATAAGCGAATGTTACAGTCACGTCGACATATTTCCGACTTTTGCCGATATGACCGGCTCGGAAGCCGGAAATTACGCGCGGCGCGAGGGGAGAGCGCTGCCTTTGAACGACGGCGCGGCGGCAAGCGGAAAGAGCGTGTTCATTGTGGCCGAATACGGGCGCGTGCGAATGCTCAGGAAAAACGGATACAAGCTCATACTGGATTTTATTTGCGGAGATAATATGCTGTTCGACTTGGATAACGATCCCGACGAAACGGAAAATCTTTACGGACTGGCGCGGTATTCGGATATAATAAACGATATGCGCGGCGAATTAGACAGACTTTTCGACAGACTGGGCGACGTCAGATACAGCGGTCTGAATCAGCATACATACGGCACGGGACAGCTTTCGGCGGTAAAGCCGTCTGAAAGCGCCGAATATCTTAAGCGGTACGACTTTTATTATGACAGTACCGACAATGACTGAGGAGGTCACAGTCGGTCATGCGCGGCCCGCTGCGCCGTTTTTTGGACGCGAGCGTTTAAATTTCCGTTTTTTTATATCGGCGTGTTTACAACGGCGGAAGTATATGTTATAATATCCGAGTCGGCAGCAGGTCGGTGCTTCGGCTTTTGCGGCCCCCGCGCGTTTTAACCGCGCGCGTAAACAATCGGCCGGATCGGCGGCAAAAAGGGGTGTGTTGTGGATATAGCGGAGGCGGGAACAAAACTGCCGTATTGGGATAAGCTCGGAGACGACGAGAAGCGGTTTATCGCCGGTCATATGTCGTTGCGCAGGTTTTCTAAGGGAGACATCGTTCACGGATACGGAAACGCGTGCCTCGGCACGGCGCTGATACTCGCCGGCAGTCTGCGCGTGTTTATTCTTTCGGAGGACGGCAGAGAGATAACGCTGTTCAGACTGGGAGCCGGCGAAACGTGCGTGCTGTCGGCGTCGTGCGTCATACGGCAGATCACGTTTGACACCAATATGATTGCCGAGACCGACTGCGAGCTTCTGGTGACAGGGTCGGCGGCGTTCGATAAACTCGTCGAAGAAAATATTTATGTTAAATGCTTCGTGTACCAGGTCGCGACGGAAAGGTTTTCGTCGGTGATGTGGACCATGCAGCAGATACTGTTTTTAAAGATGGATAAGAGGCTCGCCGCCTTCCTCCTGAGCGAATACGAAAAGACGGGCAGGAAAACCGTCCGCATGACGCATGAGGAAATAGCGGTGCAGATAAGCTCGGCGCGCGAAGTCGTGGCGAGAATGTTAAAGCGGTTCGAGACGGACGGGCTTGTCGAGCTTAAACGCGGTTCGGTGATACTTACCGACGTTGCCGCATTGAAAAATATCTGAAAAAAATCTAAAAAATTTTTCCGTTAAGTGACTAAGTTACATACTCAGTCGCTTTTTTTTGCTATAATGCAGGTAAATAAAGGAAAAAGGAGCTTAAAAAAATGTCTGAACTTAAAATAACCAAAGAAAATTTTGAAACCGAAGTGCTTGATTCCGATATTCCCGTACTCCTCGATTTCTGGGCGCCGTGGTGCGGTCCGTGCCGTATGCTCGGGCCTGTGATCGAACAGGTTGCGGACGAATTCGAGGGCAAGGCCAAAGTGGGCAAGGTCAACGTTGACGAGGAGGAAGAGCTTGCGGCGGCGTTCCGCGTGGCGAGTATTCCCACCGTTGTCGTAATGAAAAACGGCAAGGTCGTAAACGCTTCGGTAGGTTACAAATCCAAGCCGCAGATAGCCGCCATGCTGGAGGTATAAGCATGGGATTGTTCGGATTTTCCGCCGGCGCGAATATCAACGAAGGCGTAAAAGAGTTTGCCGATACGGAGGGCGCCGTGCTTCTTGACGTACGCACTCCCGAGGAATATGCCGCCGGGCATATAGAATACAGCCTGAATATCCCGTTGGACGATATCGCCGGCGCGGCTGCGCGTATTCCGGACAAACAGACTCCGGTATATACATATTGCCTCAGCGGAGCGAGGAGCGGCCGGGCGGCGGCTTATCTGAAAAGGCTGGGATACAGTAAAGTTAAGAATATAGGCGGCATTTTTTCTTACCGCGGCAAGGTGGTGCGGTGATGAAAGTAGTTATTGTGGGAGGCGTCGCAGGGGGTGCGAGCGCCGCCGCCAGACTGCGCAGGCTTGACGAAAAAGCTGAAATAATTATTTTTGAGCGCACGGGCTATGTATCTTACGCAAACTGCGGCTTACCGTATTTTATCGGCGGAATCATCGAGGAAAAGGAAGATCTGACTTTGCAAACCCCTGAGAGCTTTCGTTCCCGATTCAATATAGACGTGCGCGTCAGGCATGAGGTGCTCGGTATAGACCGTGCGCGCAAAAAAGTGAGCGTGCGCAATCTCGATACCGGCGCCGAGTACGACGAAAGCTACGACAAGCTGATACTGTCGCCCGGCGCGCGGCCGATAGTACCCGATCTGCCCGGCGTTGACGGAAAGCGCGTCTATACGTTGCGCACCGTTGAGGACACGCTGAGAATACGGGAAGCGGCGACGGCCGGAAACGTTGAGTCGGCCGTTGTGATAGGCGGAGGATTTATAGGCGTCGAAACTGCCGAAAATCTTAAAAAAGCCGGACTTAAAGTTTCTATTATACAACGCGATCCGCATATACTTGCGCCGATAGACGGAGATATGGCAGCGTTTTTACATAATCATCTGCGCAGAAAGGGCGTTACGCTGCTGCTTAACGCCGTCGTTACGGGCTTCGAGGAGAACGACGGAGGAATAAGGGTGATGCTGGAAAACGGTAACTCCGTCGCCGCCGACTTTGCCGTTATGGCCGTTGGCGTCGCTCCCGAGTCAACGCTTGCGCGGACGGCAGGGCTCGAAACGGGCGTAAAGGGCAGTATCGCAGTAAACGGCGCTATGCAGACCTCCGACCCCGATATATATGCGGTAGGCGACGCCGTTTCTGTCATAAATACGGTGACCGGAGACAAATCCGTTATAGCTTTGGCCGGGCCGGCAAACAAGCAAGGCCGTATCGCAGCGGACAATATTTCAGGAGTCAGCCGCAGCTATGCAGGTTCGCCGGCGTCCTCCGTGCTGAAGATTTTCGATATGACGGCTGCGTTCTGCGGCCTTAACGAGGCGGCGGCAAACGCGGCCGGAATAAAATACGAAAAGGTTATCGTTTCGCCGGCGTCGCACGCGTCATACTATCCGGGCGGAAGGGCGATGACTATAAAAGCTCTTTTCGAGCCTCAATCCGAGCGCATACTTGGCGCTCAGATAGTCGGGTTCGACGGAGTGGACAAACGCCTCGATGTAATCTCGACGGCTATGCAGTCCGGAATGAAAGTATCGCAGCTTGCGGAGCTCGATCTGGCATACGCTCCGCCGTATGCGTCGGCAAAGGATCCTGTAAATATGGTCGGTTTTGTCGCGCAGAATGTGCTGGAAGGCAAGGTTTCCCAGTTTTTTTTCGACGATCTCGACTCGCTTCCCCGGGACGGCAGCGTAATCCTTCTGGACACGCGTACCGAGGAGGAGTACGCACGCGGTCATGCCGACGGATTCTCGGTCAATATTCCGGTAGACTGTCTGCGCGAGAGGCTGGGCGAGCTGGACAGAGCCAAACCGGTGTATGTAATGTGCCAGTCCGGCTTGCGCAGTTATATCGCTTGCAGAATTCTGGCTCAGGAAGGCTTCAGATGCTTTAATTTTGCCGGAGGTTACCGTCTTTACGACATCGTCAGACGGGAGCGATTCGATGAAAAATGTTCCACCGACTGCGGAGCGAGATGAATGTTCGGAAGAACTTCCGGCGGCTGTTTCGGCGGTCGGTTACAAAAATAAGGGAGGTCATGGCAAAACGTGAAGAAAACGGTGTGTTCGGTATGTTCGTATACCTATGACGAAGCGAAAGGAATTCCCGAAGCCGGTATCGCGCCGGATACGGCGTGGGAGAACCTTCCGGAAGACTGGAAATGCCCCGTCTGCGGCGCAGGCAAGGACGCGTTTAAGGAGAGCGCGCCGACCGCCGGCGCGACGGAAACAGGCGGCGGCTCGGCAGAAGGCAAACGCGTAAGGCGCGCGGCAGAAACGGCTGAGGCAAAGGCGGCAGACGAAAGGCGGCTTACGGCCGCAGAAATGAGCGTTGTATGCTCTAACCTTGCAAAAGGCTGCGAAAAACAGTACCTTGCTAAGCAGGCGGAGGAGTTCGGCAGGCTAGCCGAGTTTTTCGCGAGCAGGACTGATAAGGCAAAACCGGACGTCGGAAAGCTGGCGAGCCTTATCGAGCGCGAACTGTCGTCCTGTTATCCAGAAGCGCATGCCGCGGCTTCGCGCCAAGGGGACAGAGGCGCGCTCCGCGCCCTTGTCTGGAGCGAAAAAGTTACCAGAATGCTTCAGTCGTTACTGGCGCGTTACCGTAAAGAGGGCGAAAAGATGCTTGCGGACACAGGCGTTTATGTCTGCACGATATGCGGATTCGTATATGTAGGCGACGCGCCGCCCGAAATCTGTCCGGTGTGCAAGGTGCCCGGCTGGAAATTCGAAAAAATCGCGAGGAGAGCATAAAAATGGCAGATACATACGCGGTAAGAAATATTCGTCTTTGTACGAAAGACTGTCTTTGTCTTTATGTATGTCCTACGGGAGCGACGGATACGGAAAACAGCATAATAGACGTGAGCAAGTGTATCGGATGCGGCGCTTGCTCCAGGGCTTGTCCTTCGTCGGCGATTTCCATGGTACCCGTTCAGATGCCGCCTCAGCAGCCTAAATCGGATTCCGTTACCGCCGCGCTCAGAGAACTGATCGCCGGCAAGACCGAGGCCGAGCGGCTGGCGGCGCAGCTGCCGGGAGAGCTGGGCGTCGCCGCGGCAAAATCGTGCAGGCTTATGGCCGAAGACCTCTGCCGCGAAGCAGGATTTATGCTTCCGCAGAGCGCCAACGCCAAGGAGTTTTTGGAAAGCATACTCGGTTATCCCGACGTGCCGCAGGACACTGTAAACGGACTATTGCAGACTATAAAATTTAACGAAGAAAAGGAGAAAACACAAGTGGAAAAGTATAAATGCACTGTATGCGGATATATTCACGAAGGCAGTATGCCGCCTGATTTCAAGTGTCCGGTGTGCGGCGCGTCCGCCGATAAATTCGTCAGAATCGACGCTGCCGAGCGACCTTTAGCCGGAACTAAAACCGAAAAGAACCTGCTTGAGGCCTTTGCCGGGGAATCGCAGGCAAGAAACAAATACACATATTTCGCTTCGGTAGCCAAAGCTTCCGGATTCGAGCAGATAGCCGCGCTGTTTCTCAAAACCGCCGAAAACGAAAAGGAGCACGCCAAGCTGTGGCTCAAGGCGCTGGGCGGCATAGGCGACACCGCGCAAAATCTTCTTCATGCGGCCGAGGGAGAGAATTACGAATGGACGGATATGTATGACCGTATGGCTAAGGAGGCGGAAGAGGAGGGGTTTGCCGAGCTTGCGAAGCAGTTCCGCGGCGTAGCAGCCATCGAAAAAGCTCATGAGGAGCGCTACCGCAAGCTTCTTTCTAATGTCGAAGCGAAGAAGGTGTTCGAAAAGAGCGGCGTCACGCTCTGGGAATGCCGAAACTGCGGGCACCTGGTTCTCGGAGCCGCCGCGCCCGAAGTTTGTCCGGTATGCAAGCATCCGCAGTCGTTTTTTGAGGTGCGAGCTGAAAACTACTGACCGCCCGGATTTTCCTTAAACCGTACATTTTATATACGAAACATTGTAAAAAAATCCTCCGCTTTTTAAGCGCAGGATTTTTTATTGCGGAAATAGCGTCCGACGGCTGACCGAAAAGAGGAAATTCTTTGCGCGCCCGAAAGAACGTTTTCTTGCGGCAGAGAGTAACCGCGAGTAAAGTCACTCTCCGTACAGCGATTTTCTGAAAGCTCTTATGTCGGAAGGCCGTCGTGCGGGCGAAAGACTGAGAGCGGAGCAAAGCGGTATCTCGAGCGACTCGGGGATTACGGCGAGCGCGTGACCGCGTGCGCGTTCTGGCGCGGAAGGAGGACGGAAACCGGTTACCGCGCGGTAAATTACCGCGGCGAGCGAGTATACGTCCGACCGTACCGTGGGCGGAAAGTGCGAGGAATACATTTCGGGCGCGGAATATCCGTCGTTAAGCGATTCCGACCTGACCGAATCTGACATACCGGCGGTGCCGAAGTCTATGAGGTACGGCCGAAGCTCGGAATCAATGAGAATATTGTCGGGGCTTACGTCCAGGTGAAGCACTCCACGCTCATGGACTTCGGAAAGCGTGTCAAACAGGGGTTTAACCACAAGCAGCGCTTCCTCTGCCGAAAGCTTGCCGCCCGAGTCGTCAATATAATCGGAAAAAGTGGCGCTTTCCTTATATGCCGTGACGATATATGCCGTGCCGTTAGCCTCGAAAAAGTCGCACATCGGAACGATGCCGTCTATGCCCGACAGCTTGACGAGGGTCTGCGCTTCGCGCACGAACGAAGTCAGCCACTGCCCGAATTCTCTCTCGCAGCCGCTGACAGGATATATTTTGTCGTATGAACGGACGGCGATGTCGAGCGGAAAATATTCCTTTATAAGCACGTCGCCGTCGCGCCCGGATCCAAGATAGATAAGTGAAAATCCACCTCTGTCCAGATAGCGTTTTATTCTATATCCGTTCAGTTCGGCGCCGTTACGGAGACGGTTTCGGGTGTTTTTCATAACAACAGTATAACAAGTTTGTCGGCGTAAGTCAAGGGGTTGGCGGCAGACAGTATTGACAAAAGCGCGATACGGTGCTATAATAACAACTGTGGGGCGAAACAGAGAATCCCGTCAAATCCGTTCGGTTGAGGCACAGATATGCAGTACAAGAAAAAAGACATAACCGAGAAGATTCTCGAAGCCGCGCGCAGGGAGTACGGAGAGAAAGGCTTCCGCGCCGGCAACATAAGCAAGATCGCGGCCGACTGCGGCGTTCCGGTAGGCAATCTTTACCGCTATTTCGACGGCAAGCTCGGGCTGCTTGACGCGATAGTGGAGCCGGCCTACGATGAAATTCCGCGGTTTACAGAACAGCTGGCCGCGCTCGATCAACGCGAGCCGATGCCTCTTGACGTGCTTCTGCCCAGAATTGCGGATGAACTGTTGAAGGCGTTTGACAATTACGGACGGGAAATACTTATACTTTGCGACAAATGCGCGTCAACGCGTTACGCCGATTTTTTCGATAAGCTTGCCGCGTGCGTCAATAAGGTGGTGCTGCGCAAGATATATGCCGAACCGACTGACGACGACAGAATGTTCTGCGAGTTTATATCGCAGGCTTTTCTCAATTCGGTTCTCGACGTGCTGAGAAAGGGATTGCCGCGAGAGCAGACTACTGTAATGGTCAGGCGGCTGCTCATATTTTATTTCGACGGGATAGAAAACCGTATCTGAAAGCGCGAGCGCCGGGCGCGCCGAAAGACGTATCCGCGCGCGGCGGCGTATTTTGGCGCAACGGGAAAAATATAGTCGAAAAGCCGGCCGAAAACGGTTGTTTTTTTGGGTCGTATATGATATAATAATATTCCTTTCGTCAGAAAGAAAAGTATGTCCGAGGGAGTGCGCAATGAGCGGCGAAGCAAAAGAGCTGTGGCTCAATATGCTGTCAGTGCTGGAGACCGAAACCAGTACGATCAGCTACGATGTGTGGATTAAAACGCTAGAGGTCGTCGATATTATCGACGGCAAACTCGTCGTTATGGCGCAGAACGAAGATAGCCGTAGTTTTGTCGCAACGAGATTTCTCAGCCTGATAAATAAGGTGATGAAGACGCTCAATCCGTTGCTTTCGGACGTCGTGCTTATCGAACCGTCGGAGAAGGAAAAATACATAAGGAACGAGCCGGATCAGACTCCTCCCGCGCCCGAACCGCCCGCGCGTATAGAGCCGAACGTCATAGATCCCAAGTACAACTTTGAAAATTTTGTGGTTGGCAAGTCGAATCAGTTCGTATACGCCGCCGCGGTAAATGTTTCCGAGGAGCCGGGCCGCGGATTCAATCCTCTATTCATATACGGCGGCGTGGGCTTGGGTAAAACGCACATAATGCACGCTATAGGCAACGCCGTCCGCATCAATCATCCGCAGCTGAAGACGCTGTATGTGACCAGCGAAAAATTCGTCAACGAGTTTATAGGCTCCATACGCACAACCAAGGGCAATTCGTCGGGGTTCAGAGAAAAATACCGCAACGTGGACGTGCTCATGATAGACGATATTCAGTTTATCGCAAACAAGCCGGGCACGCAGGAAGAGATGTTCCACACGTTCAACGACCTGTACCAGATGAACAAGCAGCTGGTATTTACCTCGGACAGGCCGCCGCGTGAAATACCCGATCTTGAGGACAGACTGCGTTCAAGGTTCGAATGGGGGCTTATAGCGGATATTCAGCCGCCCGATCTGGAGACGCGTATCGCCATTCTGCAGAAAAAAGCTCAGCTCGAAAAGCAGAATCTTTCAATGGATGTGCTCAACTATATGGCGGAGCGCATAGACACCAACATCAGGGAAATGGAGGGGTTGCTCAAAAAGGTAGTGTTCCTTTCAAAGCTTTCGGAAAAGCCGCCTACGGTAGAACTGGTGAAGGAAGCGCTTAAGGACTACGGCGAGGTTTCGGACGGAAGCGTCACCAGCGACGACATCATAGCCAAGACCTGCGAATATCTCCATGTCGACCGCGACGATCTGATAGGAAAGAAGAAGAACAAGGAGATCGTGGAGGCGCGGCATATCGCCATGTATCTTATGACGGAGCTTTTAACTCTTCCGCTCAAAGCGATAGGCAACCTGTTCGGCGGACGCGATCATGCCACGGTGATACACGCGCGCGATCTTGTCGCCGAAAAGATGCAGAGCAACGCCCGTACCAAACTGGCAGTTCAGGACATAAAGGATCTGGTATACAGAAAATAACGCGGAAAACGATTGACAAGCCGCCGCCCTTTGTGTTATACTGTTTCAGCATACCGATTCACAAGGAGAAACGAATAATGAAAAAAGATATACATCCCGATTATCATGAGGCGACCGCCGTATGCGCCTGCGGCGCCACTTTCAAAACCGGCACAACCAAGAAAGGCGACGTTATCAAGCTCGACGTATGCAGCGCCTGCCATCCTTTCTATACCGGCAAACAGCGTAACGTGGAGAGCGGCGGCAGAATAGACAAGTTCAACAAGCGCTACAACAAGAACAACTAGCGTTCATTTTACCGTAACTTTACAAGTCGCCCTGTCAGGGGCAGTCTGAAAAGCTACCCCAAACATATCGGGGTGGCTTTTCTTTAATTTAAGGGGTCGTAAATTGGCTGAAAAACACAAGAACAGACGCACGCTGATCGGCGGACAGGCTCTTATGGAAGGGGTTATGATGCGTGGACGCACAGCCATGGCGATGGCGGTACGGGACGACAGCGGCGATATAAGGCTGGAGACCGTAAGACTTAAAGGCGCGCGCTGGTACAACAAAGTGCCTCTTTTGCGCGGCGTGGTCGCGTTTGTCGCCTCGCTGGTCACCGGCGTGGACACGCTTATGAAGTCGGCCGAAGTTTCCACTCCCGATGAGGAAATGCCCGGCAAGGGCGCAATGACCTTCGCCGTAATACTGGGCGTTCTGCTTGCCGTGGGGCTTTTCATTTTACTGCCGAGCGGAGTCACATGGATTTTCGAGAGATTCTGCGGACTGGAAAATATTCTGGCTGTAAGCCTCATCGAAGGGTTGGTAAGACTGGCTATCTTCATAACTTATCTTCTGCTCGTTTCGCGTATGCGCGATATACGCCGCACGTTCATGTATCACGGCGCCGAGCACCGCACTATCAACTGTTACGAAAAGGGACTGGACATGACGGTGGAGAACGTGCAGAAATGCTCCACAAGGCACAACCGCTGCGGAACGACGTTTCTGTTTTTCGTTATGGTCGTTTCGATAGTCGTATTCGCGCTGACCAACTGGGCGTTTTCGTATCTGGGCGGCTGGAGCTCCAACGTTTTCGTCCGTATCGGCTTGCGGCTGGCGCTTCTGCCGTTTGTGGCAGGTCTGAGCTACGAGCTACTGCGTGGGCTGGCGCTGCTTCCCGATAACGCAATCACCTTTATTCTGCGCGCGCCCGGGCTGGCGCTTCAGCGGCTTACGACCTATCCGCCCGAAGACGAGATGGCCGAAGTGGCGCTGAAAAGCTTTCTCGCCGTGCTCGAAATGGATCAGAACGAGGCGGTTCAGACGGTTACTTTCGACAGAATACCTTACGCGGCGTTACGCGAGGGCATAAAAAAACGTCTGCCCGATTACGCGGAGGACTGCGAAACCGACTGGATAATCTGCGAGGTGACCGGACTCAACCGCGCGGCGTTATCGGGTATGAGATCGGTATCGGTCAAGGTGCGCGATCGCGCTTACGAAATCGCGCGGCGGCGGTGCGAAGGCGAGCCGCTGGACTATATTACCGGACACTCGTATTTCTACGGACTTAAGCTGGAAGTGGGCAGAGGCGTGCTCATTCCGCGCCCCGAGACCGAACTGCTGGCGGAACGCGTGATAGAGGAATGTAAAAAACGCGCCGAAGAAGGCAGCGGCGTCAGCGTGCTCGACCTTTGCACAGGCTCGGGCTGCATAGCGCTCGCAATCGCTCAGAATACCGCGGCTTCGGTAACGGCCTCGGACGTTTCGGACGAAGCGCTGGCTTACGCGCGTAAAAATCTCGGGCAGAAAGCAACGGTCGTCAGATCGGATATGTTCGCGTCGGTAGAGGGTAAATTCGATATTATCGTATGCAATCCGCCGTATATCGCCGAGTCGGCGCTTTCCTCTCTGTCGGAAGAGGTCAGGCGCGAACCGCGTATCGCTCTCGACGGCGGCGCAGACGGACTGGATTTTTACCGCCGTCTTGCCGCTCAGGCTCCCGATATGCTCAAGGACGGCGGCGCGCTGTTTATGGAAATAGGCTTCGATCAGGGAGAGAGCGTGCCCGCGCTGTTCGGCGGCGGCGAAGTGCTTAAGGATTACGCCGGACACGACCGTATAGTAATAGTAAGAAAACAATGAACGGAGTTCGTCAATGAATCTCGAAAAACTCAAAAACATAAAAGCCAAGTTCGACGAGCTTACGCGCGACATTTCGCGGCCGGAAGTTATCGCCGACACCAAAGAGTGGACAAAGCTGTGCAAGGAACACTCCGATCTCGAGCCGGTTGTGAACGCTTACGACAGACTGATGAAGATAGACGCGGATATAGCCGGCGCCGAAGAAATGCTCGAGACCGAAACCGATCCCGAAATGCAGGAGCTGGCGCGCGCCGAGCTGGAGGAGCTTTCGGCCGAACGCGAAAAGAACGAAAACGAGCTTAAAATTCTGCTTTTGCCCGTAGATCCGAACGACTCGAAGAACGTTATCATGGAAATCCGCGGCGGCGCCGGCGGAGACGAAGCGGCGCTTTTTGCCGGCGAGCTGATGCGTATGTATAAGATGTTCGCCGAAAAGAACCGCTGGAAGGTCGAGGACATAGACATAAACGAGACCGAGCTGGGCGGAGTAAAGGAAGCCGTATTCGGTATTTCGGGCGCCAACGTGTACTCGTATCTGAAGTTCGAGAGCGGCGTTCACCGAGTACAGCGCGTTCCCGAAACGGAAACTCAGGGGCGCGTCCACACTTCGACTGTCACGGTGGCGGTGCTGCCCGAAGCGGAGGACGTTGTGGTGGAAATCAACGAAAAGGATCTTAAAATCGACACCTACCGCTCGGGCGGCGCGGGCGGTCAGCACGTTAACAAGACGGACAGCGCCGTCAGAATGACGCATCTGCCTACCGGCATAGTCGTCCAGTGCCAGGACGAGCGTTCGCAGATAAAGAACAGGGAAAAAGCGATGAAGGTGTTGAAAACCAAGCTTTACGATCTCATGCAGTCGCAGGCCGAAAAGGAGTATTCGGCAAACCGCAGGAGCCAGGTGGGCACGGGCGACAGAAGCGAGCGCATACGGACGTACAATTTTCCTCAAGGGCGCGTAACCGATCACCGCATAAACCTGACTCTTTACAGCCTCGATACTTTTATGAACGGGGACATCATGCCCGTAGTGGAGGCGTTGCGCATCGCCGATCAGACGGCAAGGCTGGAGGCCGAAGCGGAGGGCGCGCAGTGAGACCCTTGCGCCCCGTCAAAGCGGCTGAAATTGAAAACCCATAACCGGCAAAAAGCATAAGGAGCCGTAAAAAAGCAGCTTATTTATCATTTGGAACAATTAAAGCGGTCTTTTCCGCGCCGATATTTTTTTAAACGGCAAAGGGGGATCGCTTTTTATATGCGCTGAGCGGCACATCCGCAGGGCGAAGACCAGCCGCAAATGCGGAAATCGGCAGATTGCGCCGCCGATACGCGTAATCCGGCATAATCCGGCCTTGTCCGTCATATATTCGTAACAACGATACTGACTGGAGGCGCGGTTGAAAACAAATTCTCTCTCTCTGACAAGAAAGAGGCTTATCATAACGGTGATGATAAGCTGCCTTTTGTTTTGCGCTCTGTCCGTAAGGCTGGCGTTTATTCAGCTTATACAGGGTAAGGATCTGCAGTCAAAAGCGGCAGAGCAGTGGTACCGTGATCTGCCTTTGGAGGCGGCGCGCGGAGAGATACGGGACAAAAACGGCGTCGTTCTGGCGGAAAGCAAGGACGTATATACGATTTATGTGCGGCCTAACGCGGTCGATTCGGCAAAGGCGTCGGTCGTTCTGGGCGAGAAACTGGGACTGGACGTGCAAAAGCTTAAGGAAAAGATCGATTCTTCGGGTGTGAGCGAAATCACCGTAATGCGCAACGTCGACGCCGCCGTGGCGGAAAGCATACGCGACTACCGTCTGGAGGGGGTTTACTTCACGCTTGACAAAAAACGCAGCTATCCTTTCGGCGAGCGTATGGCGCAGATACTGGGGTTTACCAACATAGACAACGAGGGACAGAACGGGCTGGAAGGCTATTATAACGATTTTCTGCGCGGCGTCGACGGCGCGGCGCTCACGGCATCGGATATAAAAGGAAAAGAACTGGGCGAAGCGGCGACATATCTGCCGTCCGTACCCGGGTGCGATCTGACTCTTACCGTCGACACAAAAATTCAGGCATTCGCCGAGGACGCGGTACGCTCGGCATATACGGAATGGGGCGCGAAAAACGCCTATATGATAGTAATGGACGTAAATACCGGCGGCATAACGGCTATGGCGGCCGCGCCGTCATACGACAACAACGAACCGCCGCGCGACGATATGCCGCTTCTTAACGCACTCAGCAAAAACAAAATGATAGTCGACGTTTATGAGCCGGGATCGACTTTCAAGATATTCACCACTGCGGCGGCGCTGGAGGCCGGAGCGGTAAGCGAATCGGACAGATTTTTCTGCCCGGGCTACCGTATAGTCGACGGGCAGCGAATAAAATGCTGGCGTACGATAGGTCACGGCTCGCAGGATCTGTCGGAGGGGGTTATGAACAGCTGTAACTGCGTGTTCATGGATCTGGCCGGAAGACTGGGAGTAGACAGGTTTTACGAATATCTCCGCGCATTCGGCTTCGGCAGCAAGACGGGAGTCGATTTTTACGGCGAGAGCAAAGGGCTGCTGATGAATCAGTCAAGCGTCAAAACGGTCGATCTCGCCAGAATAGGGTTCGGGCAGGCGGTGGCGGTCACTCCGCTTCAGCTCATAACGGGCGTCTGCGCGGCGGTAAACGGCGGACTGCTTTACGAGCCTTACTTCGTCAGCTCGATAACCGACGTTTCGGGAAAAACGGTTTACGAGCGCAATCCCGTTACGGTGCGCCGCATTATCAGCGAGGAGACGTCCGACGTAATGCGAAAGCTGCTTACGCGCGTCGTCGCCGAAGGCGGAGGAAGCAAGGCAGGCGTTAAAGGATACGCCATAGGCGGCAAAACGGGCACCGCGCAGAAATACGCCGACGGGGCGATAGCTCAAGGCAAATATGTCTCGTCGTTTATAGGCTTCGCGCCGGCGGACGATCCGCGTTATGCGGTGCTTATGATAGTCGACGAGCCTTCCGGGTACACTTATTACGGGAGTATCGTGGCTGCGCCTTATGCCGGCCGAACGTTCAGCCGCATATTCGAATATCTTTCCGTGCCGCCGTCGCAGTCCGAATCGGTCGCATATACGGTTATGCCCGAACTGACCGGAATGACAGCCGCCGACGTGAAAGCGGCGCTCAAATCGGCGGCGCTCAATTTTGAAACCGCCTGCGAGGGAGAAACCGTCGTTTCAACAGTGCCGGCGGCAGGCGAAAAGCTTCCGGAAGGGGACGTAGTGCTTGTCAGGTTCGGATGACCGCGAAAAAAGTCGAATGACGGCCGCGCGAAATTTGGCGGTTTTCGCCTACATATTGATTTGGAACGCAAAAAGGATTACTATATATTTACTGTCGGCGGATCTCCGCCGCGCGGAAGTATTTCAGGCAGGACGGATAACGGTATGCAGCTTAACAAGGTCATAAGATGCGATTTCAAAACGGAAGTGACTTCCATTTCATTCGACTCGCGCACAGTGCGGCCGGGCGCGCTGTTTTTCTGTCTCGAAGGCGCCGTCGACGGGCACGATTTCGCTTTTCAGGCCGTGCTGAAAGGCGCTGCGGCGATAGTATCCTCGCGCCCGTTGGGACTGGGCGTACCCGAAATCATCGTAAAGGATACCCGCGCCGAACTGGCGCGCGCCTGCGCCGCGTTCTGGGGGCATCCCGAAAAGCGGCTCAAGCTTGTCGCCGTCACAGGAACAAACGGCAAAACCACGACCACTTTCGTAATAAAATCCATTCTGGAGGACGCGGGGCATACCGTAGGGATAATAGGCACGGCGTTCGTCGAGTATTGCGGCAAAAAATTCCCGTCCGACCTGACGACGCCCGATCCCACCGATCTGTACAAAATTTTTGCCGAAATGGCCGATTGCGGCGTGGAATACGTCATAATGGAAGCTTCCGCACACGCGATAGCGCTCAGAAAGCTTGAAGGTCTGACGTTCAGCGCGGCGGCGTTTACCAATCTTACGCGCGACCATCTGGATTTTTTCAAAACGATGGAGTCATACGCCGCGGCTAAAAAGAGCCTGTTTACCGGCGGACATATCCTTGCCGCCGCCGTCAACGTAGACGACGAGCTGGGGCGCGAGATAGCGCTTGAATGTCCTGCGCCCGTCGTATCTTACGGCTGCCGTTATCCTGCCGACGCGTTTGCGATAGACCTCAGAATGAGCATAGGCGGACTGAGGTATGTGCTCAACCTGTCCGACGACGTGGCGGAAGTCAAGTTCAATCTTCCTGGCAGATTCAATATGTATAATACTCTGTGCGCGGCGGCAGTGGCAAAAGCGCTGAATATACCTATCAGGCATATCGTCCGCGGCATAAGGTCGGTAACGCGCGTGGAAGGCCGTTTCGACGTCGTGTTTACGTCAGGCTGCGGCGTTATAATAGATTTTGCCCATACCGACGACGGGCTCAGAAACGTTCTTGGCGCCGTGCGCGAGTTCGTGACCGGACGGATAATAACCGTTTTCGGCTGCGGAGGAAACCGAGATCGCACCAAGCGCCCCATTATGGGCAGGACGGTGTGCGAGATGAGCGACTATGCCGTAATCACAAGCGACAATCCGCGTTATGAGGATCCGATGGAAATAATAGCCGATATTAAAAGCGGCATAACGGGCGATAATTACGAGGTTCAGCCCGACAGAAAGAAAGCCATCATCCGCGCTCTGGAATTGGCAGGCAAGGACGATATCGTCGTTATCGCTGGCAAAGGCGCCGAAAGGTATCAGGAAATAAAGGGCGTCAAGTACGAGTATAACGACGAGGAGTTCGTGCTCGGCTTAGGTGACGGAAAATGATACGCATAATCGCGGCTGCGCTGACGGCATGCGGATTGTCCGTTATTATCATGCCGCTGGTGATAAAAATATCCAAAGCGCTTAAAATAAGACAGACCATACTGAGCTATGTGGACAACCATATGTCCAAAAGCGGCACACCCACTATGGGCGGAGCCGGTTTTATAATTGCCGCAATCGCCGGCTCGATCGCGTTTTCCGAAAGGGAAAGAACGCTGCTGCTCATTTCTCTGACCGTTATGGCAGGTTACGCGGTGGTGGGCTTTCTCGACGATTTCATAAAGGTCTGTTATAAGCGCAACGAGGGACTCACGCCGCTGCAGAAAATAATATTTCAGGTTCTGATAGCGGCGATAGTGGCAGTTACGGCATATCATTCTTCGCTGGTGGGCAGCGCCGTTTATATCCCTTTTACGCTTAAAACGGTGGATTTGGGGTGGTTTTCGGTCGTCATAAACGTACTGATGTTTCTCGCCATGACCAACTCCGTCAATCTGACCGACGGCCTTGACGGCCTCGCTTCCAAGGTCACGGCGGCGTATCTCGTGTTCTTCGGCGCCATAGTGTTTTATGCGGCGGCAACTCTGTACGGTCCGGCGGCGGCCGAATACCGTAACCTTACGCTGATGTGCGCCGCTTTGTTCGGGGCGCTCGTCGGGTTCGTGTGCTACAACGGCTATCCGGCTAAGATTTTTATGGGGGACACCGGCTCGCTCAGTCTCGGAGGCGCGCTTGCCGTGCTTGCGGTAATGACCAGACTCGACTTTATAGTTCCGATAATCGGCGTGATGTATGTCGTGTCCAGTCTGTCGGTGATCATTCAGGTAGCGCACTTTAAACGCACGGGTAAACGCGTGTTTCTCATGGCGCCTTTCCATCACCATCTTGAACATAAGGGAGTGCATGAAAACCGCATAGTGTCCGTCTATACGGCGGTAACCGCAGCCGCCGGCGCAGTTACTTATCTGCTCACTCTTGCGCTGGCATGACAGACGTTTTCGGCAAGCCGCTTTTTATAACGCGTCTATATTAATTCGCCTTAGAACGCAAGCCGCGCCGCAGGGTACTGCCGATCGGTTTGATTTCCGCTGCCGCGAGCCGGCCTGAAAAGGCGCCGCGGCGCGTTTTTGTATGCGACGTCAGCCGGATTCCGCGGCAAATTTTATATGCGACGCCCACTGAGATTACACAGCGGCTTTTGTGCGGATAATTGCTGTAATTCCCATTAAATATACGCCGCGCCCGAATTATAACGGCTTGTACGGCATATGTATATTTAAGAGGTGTGCTATGAAATTATTGGGCAGGCGCGTAATTATAGTCGGACAGGGAGTAAGCGGTCAGGGGGCTAAACACGCTCTCGACATGGCCGGTGCGGTAAGCTCGTTTTATCCGGAAGGGAAAGCGTCGGCGGAGTTTATGGTAGTAAGCCCGGGAATTCCGCCCGATCACGAGTGCTTTTCGCTCAAGATACCGGTTATCGGCGAATTTGCTTTGGGGGCGCTCATAAACGATAAGCCGGTTGCGGCGGTCACCGGAACGAACGGAAAAACGACTGTATGCGAGATGCTTGCCGATATGCTTTCGGCAAAGTACAAGGTCGCGCTCTGCGGCAATATAGGCGCGTCGTTTGCGCGCGTTGCCGCGGACGGAGGATACCGGGTGGCAGTTACCGAAGTGTCCAGTTTTCAGCTGGAGCATATAACCGGATTTCATCCTGCCGCCGCAGCCATACTCAACATAGCGCCCGATCATCTTGACCGCTATCCCGATTTCGGCGCGTATGCGCGTACCAAGCTGAAAATAGCCGCCGACATGAGGGGAGGACTGCTGGTGCTTAATGCCGACGATATTCCGTCGGGACTGCTCGAAGGATTTTTTCCAGACGCAAACGTTAGGTATGTGAGCCTTCTCGGTCGTGTGGACGGGGCATATATGGCGGACGGGGCGCTGTATCTCAACGGCTGTCGGCTGTGCGACCGTTCCGCGCTCAAGGCGGACGGCGACCATAACGTAGCCAACGCTCTGTGCGCCGCGCTTATGGCCGATTATTTCGGCATAGCGGCGGGCGATATACTGAAAGTATTCGGCGCTTTCGAACCGGGCGACCACCGAATAAAAGAGGTGGGACGCAAGAACGGCGTAACGTTTTACAACGATTCCAAGGGGACGAATCCTTCGTCCACTCTCGCGGCGGTAAGGGCGCTTTCGGGAGACGGCAGAATATGCCTGATACTTGGAGGCAGCGATAAGGGACTAGATTACGGCGAGCTTTTCGCAAAGCTGCCCGATGACGCCGTTGCGGTGATAACCGGCGCAACCTCGGCGAAAATGCGCAAAGCCGCGCGAGAAGCCGGACGAGGATATATTCTAGCCGCCAATATGCGGATCGCTGTGGAAAAGGCTTTCGCTTCGGGTTGCCAGACGGTATTGCTCAGTCCTGCGGCGGCCAGCTTCGACAGCTACGGCAATTACGCTGAGCGCGGCGAGGACTTTATAAGAGCGGTAAAGGCGCTGTGATGAAGGCAAAAAGAGAGGCGCCGCCCGACAGACAGGACAGAAAACGCGGCGGAAGGACAGACATAACGCTTGTCGTAGTGACGTTCGCTATAGTCGCTTTCGGCGTGCTTATGGTGTATTCGGCAAGCAGTTATAACGCTCGCGTCAATTACGGCAACGAATATTATTTTATGTTCAAGCAGCTTGTGGGAGCGGCTTTCGGCACTGCGGCTATGGTCGGACTGGCGCTATTGGACTATCACGTTCTCGCTAAGCTGAGATATTTTATTCTTGCCGTATCCTTCGTGCTGCTCGCGCTGGTGTTTATACCGGGGGTGGGCGTGGAGAATTACGGCGCCAAACGCTGGATAAATTTTCCGTTTTTTACTCTGCAGGCAAGCGAAATAGCCAAGTTCGGCTTTATAATATTTACCGCGTCGTATATGGCCGATCACCATAAAAAAATGCCCACGTTCCGCGGTATCCTGCCGGTCGTGGGCGTGGGGTTGGCGATGTGCGCGCTCATCATTCTCGAGCCGAATATGTCAATAACGATATGCGTGGCAATGCTCATGTTCTGTATGCTCTTTATAGGCGGAGCGCGCATAAAGCACTTTCTGATAATAGGTGTTCCGGCGCTCGTCGCCGTTCCGGTGCTTATTCTTATCGAACCGTACAGGCTGGACAGACTCATGGCGTTTCTCGATCCGTGGGCGTCTCCTCTCGACGAAGGATATCAGCTCATCCAGTCGTTTTATTCGCTGGGCAGCGGAGGACTGTTCGGAACGGGACTGTTCAATTCGCGTCAGAAATATCTATTTCTGCCTTTTTCCGAAAGCGACTTCATTTTCGGAATAATAGGGGAGGAACTGGGACTGGTCGGCTGTCTGCTGCTCATGGCGGCATATCTGCTTATGATAATGCGCGCCGTGCGTATAGCACAGCGCGCGTCGGACCGTCTCGGCTGCTATCTTGCGGGAGGGATAGCGGCAATTATAGCTATTCAGGTAACGGTTAACATCGCGGTCGTGACAGGCTCGATACCGCCTACGGGGCTACCGCTGCCGTTCGTTTCCGCCGGCTCGTCAAGCCTGATCGTATTTATGGGCAGTATCGGCATACTTCTTGGGATTTCCCGCAGAAGCCATAAAAGTGTTGAAAGCCTTGCTGCAAAGAAGCGCTATCGCCGCCGCGATCGCTATAACCGTATCTGGGACAAGGAAGATAGCGTTGTAAGTGAGGGAATATCCCCAGGCGACGGCGCCGGTAAGCTCGCCCGTCCAGCCGAGGAAAACAGAATCGTAAAGATTGTTCCAGAACAGCACGCCCGAAAGAACGTGGCTGAAGTAACGCACGACAAAGTAAAGCCCGACGCCGATAAAGAACCTGCCGTGCGCTCTTAACGGGGACTTGTTTGCGGCGACGGTTTTAAGGTATCTGTCGTTGGAGTAGGAAAAAACTCCTGCGAGACTGATAGCCGTAAAGGGGAAGATATAGTCGAACAGCGCGCTGTACGGCGAGATGATGTAAGGCTTCTGCAGCAGCTGGAGGAAAGAATACGCGACGGCTACGACGAGGCTTTTTCTGAATCCGAAATAATAGCAGTATATAAGCAGCGGCAAAGCCGAAGCGGGCGTAATGGAGCCGCCGTTAGGCAGCGAATAGAACGAAATAAACGACAGCGCATACGAAGCGGCCAGGCATATGGCGCCGTATGTAATGTCGCGCGTGCTGCGGCTGAAGTCTTTTCCGCGTTTCTTTTCGACGAAAGTTACCGTCGCGATAATAGCGGCGACGAGCGCCAGCACTATGACCACGAGCAATACGATTTTCCAGGCCTCGGTGGTGACGCCTTCCCAATAATCTTTACCGAACATAGATTTCTCCTTCCATAATACCGTAAGCAAAAAGGCTTCTTTCCCCGCAGAAAAGAAGCCTCTTGATTTGCATGACAGATTTACAAAACGGTGCTTTCCCTACGCGAGTACTGACTCACAGGTTCAAAGAGACTGCCGATGGCCGCGGACATCTCAGCGCCGGTATGAGGCGCGCCCCTAAGCGATATTATGTTTGACTTTATATATATTAAACAAATTGAGACCGAATGTCAAGTATTTCGGCCGAAATCATTGCAATTTGCAAAAGGATGTATTATAATGTAAGCAATGAAATTTACGCTAAAAACGCTGAGTTATCTGAAAAAAGGACTGCCGGCGCTGGCGGTCGTTTTTTTGGTGCCGGCCGTAATTATGGCCGTTCTGGTCAAGCCCTTTAACATAGTTTCGTTTTTTCCGCTTTACGCCGCCGCCGATATCGGTACCTTCGCCGACGTTGTGTGGCTGGTTTTCGACAAGTACGCGCTCACGCACGTTTACCCGTATATTTTGGTTTTCGCGGTATGTACGCTCGGCTTCAGCGTAGCCGTATCCATAATAGAAAATCATTTCCGCGTCGGACGTCTCACTTTTTCGCGCCCGTTTAAGAACGTCAACAGCTGCTTTTTCCCGGTGCTTAAAGCTTTCGGCGTGATTTTTCTTATATATCTGCTGTGCAACTTTCTCTTTGCCTGCATAGTGACATTAGTTCATTTGCTTATAAGCGGACCGGGTCCGGTCAATGCCGCCGATTATATCGTTACCGCGGTTGTGACGGTGGGCCTGTTCATGCTTATGCTGCAGCTCATAAAATCGGTATTTCTGTGGGCGCCTATGATGACCGTTTTCGGCTACAATTTCGCCGACGCCGTCATAGAGTCGTCGTCGGCGGTATCCAAGTCGTCGTGGAGCTTTTATTTCGGACTGCTTTTTCCGTTCGCCACGATAATCTTGTTGGAAGTCATAATAGGCGTGTTCAAGCTTCCCATGTGGAGCCTGTATATCGTTAACGCGATCTTTTACGACCTTCTTTTCAGCTACTTATCCGCTTATATAATGGTTTCGGCCTTTGAGCTGACCGGCATGGAGCGGCGCGACGTAAGAAAAATTTATTAGAGGAGCGGACATGTCGTTTAAAAACGCCGTTAAAATTTTATTGAGCAGGTTCGGACTCGTTTGGACTCTGCTGCTGTATGTGGTGATTTTTACCTGCGTGATAGGCAGTCTGTCGATTACGTTCATTATCCCAATAGTGCGCGCGCTTGAAGAGGCCGGTATAGGCGATTCCGTAAGCGCTCTGTTTAACAGTATTCTCGCCGGCGACAGTATGCGGCAGTGGTTCGAGCAGCTAAAGGCAATACTCGACACGGCCGTGTCTGTATTCAGGACGAATTATGCAGCCCGTTTCAATTCCTCTTTGCTTGTGATACTCGTTTTCGTGCTGGCCGGTCGGTTTTTGGTGGGCCTGTACGAGCTTCCTCTCATAAAGACGCTCGAAGCGTCCATGTCGTCGGATGTAAAAATAGGGTTTACCGGCTGTTTTATATCAAAGCTGGGTATTTCGTGCAGGTTCACGCTGGCAAAAATGATATATACCATACTGTACGACTCTGCCATGTATTCCGTGCTTTACGCCATGTTCGGGCTGTTTTCCGTAAAAGGGCTGGGAATACTCGCGCCGTCTCTTATAATGCTGGCTTTTATCGCGCTTAACGCTTTACGGTACGGCATAATATCGATGTGGGCGCCCTCCGTTATAGTGGACGGAAGGAAGATTTTTCCCTCGTTTTTTTCAGGCGCCCGGCGCGCTTTCGCCAATTTCGGCGCCATTTACTCGTCGTTTTTCGTAAGCTGGCTGCTTATAGTCGCGCTCAACGCGCTTGTCGGGTTGTTTACTTTCGGAGTAGGTCTGCTGATAACCGTGCCCGTTTCCATGGCGTTTATAAGCATACTCAATATGACGGTTTTTTACGGCAAAAACGGCAGAAGGTATTACGCCGATTCTTCCGTTGTTTACCCCAAAGGCTCGGAAAATTAAACGCTCGGATTTTTTCATGAGGTGCCGATATATGGCAGTTATAACTATAGTAGGAGCCGGTATGATGGGGTCTGCGCTGGCCTTTCCGGCAAGAGAGAACGGGCATGAGGTGCGGCTTGTAGGCACGCATCTCGACCGCGAAATCATAGACGTTTGCCGCGCGACCGGCCGTCATCCGAAGTTCGGAAAGGATTTTCCCGAAGGCGTCGGATACTATCAGACCGAACAGACCGCTTCCGCATTAGAGGGAAGCACGTTTGTCATATGCGGCGTCAGCAGCTTCGGAGTGGACTGGTTCGGCAGCAACGTGCTTCCGCTCGTCCCGGCCGGAACTCCGGTACTCAGCGTAACCAAAGGCCTTATGGACGACGAGGAGGGCGGACTGAAGAACTATCTTCAGGTATGGGCTCAGATGTGTCCTCAGGCGTGTCTTAACGCGATCGGCGGGCCTTGCACGAGCTACGAGCTCGTGGCTCACGACCAGACCGAAGTGACGTTCTGCGGCAGCGATCCCGCGGTTCTGAGAATGTTGCGCGACTGCATGAAAACCGACTATTACCATATCAGCATAAGCACGGACGTAGCCGGCGTGGAGAGCGCCGTCGCGCTGAAAAACGGCTATGCTCTCGGCATAACCCTTTCCGTGGGAGTGAATCAGCGCGTTTTCGGCGACGACGTTCTGCATTACAATTCGCAGGCGGCGCTGTTCGGGCAGGGCGTGCGCGAGATGAAAAAGCTGATCGCGGCTCTCGGCGGCAAAGAGGAAAGCCTCGCGGTCGGCGCGGGAGATCTTTACGTTACCGTATACGGCGGCCGCACGAGAATGGTGGGAATACTTCTCGGCCGCGGTCTGACTATAGACGAGGCGATGAAAGAGCTCGCCGGAGTCACGCTCGAATCTCTGGTGGTAGCTACGAGAGTGGCGCGCGCGGTCAGAAAGCGCGCGGAGAAAGGGCTGCTTAAGCTATCCGATTTTCCTTTGCTTATGCACGTCGACGACATAATAAATCACGGCGCCGAAGTCAATATTCCTTGGGAGAAGTTTACTTATGAAAGACTGTGACAGCGTTCTGCTTGCCGCGCACAGAGGGTACAGCGGCAAATATCCCGAAAATACTCTCAGGGCCTTTAAAGAGGCGATCAAACTGGATATAGACCAGATAGAGACGGATATAAGAATGACGGCCGACGGGCAGCTGGTCGTCATACACGATGCCGATCCTTTCAGAGTTTCGGGCGTGCACGGCACCGTCTCGCTCATGACGCTAGAGGAGGTAAGAAAGCTGGACGCAGGCGCGTTCAAAGGGGAAGAGTTCGCCGGAGAAAAAATACCTACGCTCGAGGAGTTTGCCGGGCTTGTCAGGGACACGGACCTGACCTTCAATATCGAGCTTAAGGATTATCCCAGAGATCTTGGCGAAACAAAGGCTAAGGAATCGGCATACAAGACGATACGGACGCTTGACGATTACGGTATTCTCGACAGGTGTATGTTCAACAGCTTTTCGGCAGATATTCTTATGTACGTCCGTTCGTTATGCCCTTCGTCGCCGCTTCATACATATTTTCCCGAATACGTCAACAACGACTTCAACGAAGGCTGCTACGGCGCGTCGGCATGGGCGTGCATATTCAATAAATATCCGAAGGACTACGCCGGAGAGAGAAAGGAAGGAAGCGTTCCTCCGGCAGAATGGTTCGACAAAGTGCGTTCTTACGGAATGAAGCCGTGCGTATACTTTCCTTCTGAAACGGAGGAGGTTATTGTCGACGCCTGCCGTCTGGGCGCCATGCTCGTCACCAGCAATGCGCCCGAATTCAGCGGCGAAGTGCTCGACCGTTACGGGTTCCGCAAAGCGCGGCGCTGAGAGCGGCTTTAAAATCCTGCGCGGATTTTGCGGTATCTGGCAGGCGGCACTCCGAATTTTGCCGCAAAACGCTTTCCGAAATGAAATCGGTCGTAAAATCCGTTTCGTTCGGCAATGTCATCTATCGGATCGCTTGTGGCGATCAGCTCCGCGGAGGCTTTCGACAGCCTCACGTCGTCTATATAAGCCGCCGGCGTTTTGCCGGTCGCCGATCTGAAAAGCGAGTAGAACGCCGACTCAGATACGCCGGCGCAGGCGGCCAGCTCCGCTACGGGAATGGCGGAAGAATAATTTTTGTCTATATATTCAAGTACCCGCGTCAGTTCATGAGGCGGGGCTTTTTTTACGCAGCCCTTTTTGAGCAGCTCGTCCGTGATTATGTAGCAAGCCGCAAGCTTACGGCATAACGACTGCTCGGAGAATAAACTGTCGAAGGCCGCGTTAAGCTCCGGTATTTCGCCTGCTTTAACGGTCATAGGGAAAGTGTATAATCTGTCTATCGGCAGTAAGCCGTCCGGCTTCGCCTCGATAAACAGCCAGCGCATATGCATGAGCCCGTCCCTGACATGGTGGACTATGTCCTGCTCCGCAAACGCGGGAGCTACAAAGAAACCGCCTTCTCCCGTGGATTGCCGCGGCGAGCCGTCAAGACCGATCTCGTAGCTGCCGCGCACGGACTGGACGACGGACAGGTAAGGCAGCGATTTTATTACGCGGAGCCCTTCCTCGTCAGACGTCATCTGATCGGTAAACCAATACGACAGAGTAATGTTACGCCAATTCATATATAGGATTATACATAAAATTTAAAGTTTTGTCCATTGTTTTCAAAGTCTTATTGTATTATAATTTATATAATTATACATAAAAGAGGTGCGTATGGTAAAATTTTCGTCGCCTGTCGGGCGACCGGTAAGGCTGAGCGAAGAAACGAGACGCTTCGCGCAAGAATCGCTGAACGCCGTATACGGGAAAGAAGCGGAGCGCACGCCGTATGTTGACGTGACGTTTGAGGGAGACGCCGACGAAGCGTATGACGCGGCTATAAGGGCGATAGCGGAGCGCGCTCCTCTCCGCGTGTCCGACGTCGAGCTTATTTCGGGTGCGGCAACGCTGGGCGGGGCGATAGAAGGGTATGTTCCCGCAGCTTTTGACGGCAAACCGATATTTGCCGTCACCGATCATGTAACCTTCGGCTTCGATCGGGCGCTCGACGAGGGCGTAAACGCTATGGAGAAGGAGATAGACGAGCTTGCGGCAAATGCCGACGGTAAAGGGAAGAGGTTTTTGAAAAGCCTCAAAAACGTTGCGCAAAGTATGCGCGTCTGGCACGGCAGATATATGGCCGAGCTGGAAAAACGGGGCAGCGCAAACGCACGCTATCTTAAACGAGTGCCGTTTTCTCCGCCCGAAAGCTTCCGCGAAGCAGTGCAGAGTCTGTGGTTTTTGTTCGCGTTTACACGGCTTACCGGCAATTGGTCGGGCATAGGCCGTATCGACGTCATGCTCGGAAAATATCTTAAGAGCGATCTTGACAGGGGTGTTCTGACGCTTGACGAAGCGAGGGAAATACTGGCGCACTTTTTTATCAAGGGCTGCGAATGGATAACCGGCAAATCGAACGGTACGGGCGACGGCCAGCATTACCAGAATATAGTTATCGGCGGCTGCGACGAGGACGGTAACGACGTGACCAACGAAGTCTCTTATCTGGTGCTCGATATTGTGGAGGAGCTGCCTATAGGCGACTTTCCCATAACGGTAAGGGCAGGGGGCAATAAGCGGCTGATCCGCCGCGCCGCGGAAGTCATTCGTCACGGCGGAGGGACTGTGGCGGTATACGGCGAACGCACCGTTATAGAAGCGATGACCAAGGCGGGATACGCTCTTTCGCAAGCTCGCCGGTTTGCAAACGACGGCTGCTGGGAAGTGCAGGTGCCGGGAGAAACGTTTTTTATATATACGCCTTTCGACGGCTACGCGATATTCCAGAAAGCGCTTATGTCGTGCGACGACGGCGCCTCATACGAAAGCGTCTATGACGCGTTCATGCGCGGCGTCGGCGACACGGCGGAATCTATATTCCGCGATTGGACAAAAAACGCCGGGTATGTTGACGGAAAATGGACGCGAGGCGACTGCAGACCGTGCGCAGTGGCGTCGTTTTTCACCCGAGGCTGCGCAGTCAAAGGAGCGTCGTATTTTAACGGCGGGCCGGTTTACAATGTGATATCACTGCATATGGGCGGATTGCCCGACGCCGCGAACGGGCTTTATGCGTTACGGAAGGCCGTATTCGACGATAAGCTGCTCACGGTGCCCCAGTTAAAATTTCAGATAGCAAACGACTGGCCGGACGAAGTTATGCGCCGCACCGTGTTCAACCGCTATAAGTGGTACGGCAACGGAGACTGCAGTCCGGACGGAGCGGATGCCGTTGCGGCGCGCATAGTGCGCGATTTTGCCGCGGTGTGCCGCAGACTCGACGGCCGGTGCCCCGTCATGTTCCCGGCAGGAATAAGCACGTTCGGCCGTCAGGCGGATTGGGCTCCGTACCGCGACGCGTCGGCTTTCGGACTTAAAAAGGGCGCGATCCTGTCGGGTAATTTTTCGGCTACTCCCGGCACCGACAGGGACGGCGTGACCGCGCTTATACGCTCGTACTGTACGGCCGATCTCAGTCTTACGGCAAGCGGAGCGGCCCTTGACGTAAGTCTTTCGCCTTCATGCGTGAAGGGCGACGAAGGAACGGAAGCGATAGCTTCCCTGATCGAAGGGTTTGTCTCGCAGGGCGGGTTTTTCATGCAGATAGATGTTACGGACGCGCAGACGCTTTTGCTCGCGCAGCAAAATCCCGAAGCTTACCGCAATCTGACCGTGCGCGTTTCGGGCTGGAACGCAAGGTTCGTTACGCTTAACAAGGAATGGCAGCGTATGATAATAGAGAGGGCGCGGCAATGTACAGAGTGACGGCCGTTCAGCGTTTCTGTATGCACGACGGCCCGGGCGTGAGAACTACCGTTTTTTTAAAAGGGTGTCCGCTTAAATGCGTTTGGTGCCATAATCCAGAAACGCGGAATGCCAAAGGATTCGTTTTCGATAAAACTCTATGCGTCGGCTGTAAGGCTTGCGCCAAGGCATGCCCGTCGGTACACAGATTCGAAAACGGTATGCACGTTATCGACGCAAGCGCTTGTACCGGACGTCTGCGCTGCGTCGAAAGCTGTCCCGTCGGCGCGCTGAAATCCGATTATACGGAGTATTCGGCGCAGCAGCTTGTCGCCGAAGCGCTCAAGGACAAGCCTTTTTACGGCGACAGAGGGGGCGTTACGCTGTCGGGCGGCGAGCCGATGTTCCGCCCCGAGGAAGCGTTGAAGCTGCTGCGCGCCTTTAAAGCGGCGGGACTTAACACGGCGGTGGAAACGTGCGGATTTTTCGCCGAAAAGTATGTCGAGCCTCTGTGCCGCTGCGCCGATACAGTCCTGTGGGACGTAAAGGATACCGACGATAAGCGGCATATGAAATATACCGGCGTATCCTGCGAGCCGATACTGTCGAACCTGCGCCGCGCCGTGGCGGCGGGCGCGAACTTGCAGCTCAGGTGTATACTGGTGCAAGGGATCAATACGGGGCGCGACCATATGCTCGGCCTCAGACGGCTGTATCTGGAGCTAGGCAGACCGCCGTTGAAGTTTATCCCTTATCACGATATGAGCTCCGCCAAGTACGAAAGCATGGGACTGAAATATCCCGGACACAGCGAATGGATTCCCGACGCCGAAGAATGGAAAAAACGGTTTTACTCGCTGCTGTGACGCTTTATCCGCTTGCGTTGCGGCGTTATATCAGTGCGGTTATCCGCTTGCGTTGCGGCGCTTATGCGCGTCTTAGCATGGAACTTAAAAAAGGACGGCTGCAGCCGTCCTTTTTTAAGTCGGAAATTCCGAATCAGAGCACTCTCAATTTGATCACGTTGTCCGCCTTGCCGAGTTTGTCAGCAACTTCGGCGCTTATGGCTTCGCTGATGTCGAGAATAGCGTAAGCGTAATCGCCCTTCGACTGGCTGACGAAGTTTTCGATATTGATTCCTTCGTTGCTTATTATGTCGGTTATCGCGTGCAGAACGTTCTTGACGTTGTGGTGGATAATGGTAATACGCTGTTTGCCTGTTCTGGGCAGAGAGCAGGACGGGAAGTTGACCGAGTTGACGACGTTGCCGTTCTCCATGAAATCGATAAGCTGATGGGCTACCATGACCGCGCAGTTATCTTCGGCCTCGGGCGTGGAAGCGCCGAGGTGGGGGATAGTGACGATATTGTCCACTCCTATGACTTCGGGTACGGGGAAATCGGTCACATATCTCGACAGCTTGCCGTTTTCGAGCGCCGCGATAACGTCGGCGTTGTTTACCAGCTCGCCGCGCGCGCAGTTGATAACCGCGGCTCCGTCCGGCATGATCGCGATGGTATTCTTGTTTACTATTTCGCGGGTGGAATCGTTGAGAGGGACGTGCAGAGTGACGAAATCGCACTTTTTGAACAGCGCGTTAATATCGTCTTCTCTTATGACGTTGTGATTGAGGTTCCATGCGGCGTTAACCGAAATGAAAGGATCGTAGCCGATAACTTTCATGTTGAGCTCGACGGCGGCGTTGGCTACGAGCGCGCCTATTGCGCCGAGGCCGATGACGCCGAGCGTTTTACCGGCGATCTCGCGGCCGATAAAAGCTTTCTTTCCGCTTTCGACCTGTTTGGCGACGTCGTCGCCTTTGAGGCTCTGCGCCCAGGCGATACCGTCGTAAATCTTACGTCCTGCCATGAACAGCGCGCACAGCACCAGCTCTTTGACGGCGTTGGCGTTGGCGCCGGGGGTATTAAATACGACAATGCCCTTTTCGGCGCATTTGTCTACAGGTATATTGTTTACTCCTGCGCCCGCGCGACCGATTGCGATGACCGAGTCGGGAATATCGTAATTGTGCATATTGAACGAGCGCAGCACGATTGCGTCGGGAGCGTCGGCTTCCTTTACGAGCGCGCCGGCCGGAAAGATCTTTTCGGCGAGAGGGCTGATTTCGTTTAATTTAAGTACCTTCATTTTCTGCTGTCTCCTACCTTATTTATGCGCCTTTTCGAAACGCGTCATGAAATCTATGAGTTTTACAATACCGTCGACGGGCATCGCGTTGTAAATGCTGGCGCGCATACCGCCGACCAGTCTGTGTCCTTTAAGACTTACGAGGCCTTCCTTTGCAGCTTCCGACACAAACTCGGCGTCCGTCTCGGGGGAAGGCGTTACGAAGGGAACGTTCATGAGCGAGCGGTAACGCGGCACTACCGAGTTGGTGTAATAAGACGAGTTGTCTATATAGTCGTAAAGCATTTTCGCTTTGTATTCGTTGATTTTCTGCATTTCTTTCACGCCGCCCAGCTTTTTGAGGTGACGGAAAACAAGCATCGAGACGTAAGTGGAAAATGCCGGAGGAGTGTTGTAAAGGCTGTGCTCTTTGACCTGAGTGGCCCATTTGAGCATTGTGGGGCAGAGCGGATTCTCCTTGCCGAGCATATCGTGGCGCACAATTACGATGGTAACGCCTGCCGGACCGACGTTTTTCTGCGCGCCGGCGTAAATAACGGCGAACTTGTTAACGTCTACTTCCTGACTGAGTATGCAGCTTGACATATCGGCGACAAGCGGAATATCTCCGGTATCGGGAACCGAATCGTATCTCGTGCCGAAAATCGTGTTGTTGTAGCAGATGTGAACGTAATCGGCGTCCTTACGGAACATATCCCGGTTAAGCTCGGGGATATAGGTGAAATTTTTATCGGCGGAAGAGGCGGCTTCGACCATATCGCCGTATTTTTTGGCTTCCTTATAAGCTTTTGACGAGAAGTTGCCCGTTACGACATAATCGGCTTTTTTATTGACAGAGATGTTAAGCGGTACGGCCTCGAACTGCGTAGAAGCGCCGCCCTGTACGAAAATGACGTCGTAGTTGTCGGGAATATTCATGAGCTCGCGCAAGCCCGACTCTGCTTCGGCGTTTATCGCCTCGTAAGCCTTGGAGCGGTGGCTCATTTCCATTACCGACATACCGGTGCCGGCGTAATCGGTAAGCTCTGACTTGACTTTTTCGAGCACTTCGAGCGGAAGCATGGAAGGCCCTGCGGAAAAATTGTAACTGCGCATGAGAACACCTCGCTATAAAAAATTTTATTTTTACTATTATATATAAAAGAAACGTTTTTGGCAAGTGTTTAACACTGCATTGAGATGAATTGCCAAATATTTTGTCTTTCCGCTTTGAAATAGTATTGACAGAAACGCGAAATTATCTTATAATATTGTAAAGCAAAAAATCCGGAGAATAAATTACAATGAGAATCGTTTCCGGCGTTTTCGCGGCTCTGACGGCGGCCGAATATCTGTCCAAAACGCAATATATAATATTATTGTCATCGAGCGCGGGCGGCGTTCTGCTGCTTCTTATCGTGATCGCGGCTGTCCGTATGCGCCGTTACCGTAAAAAAATCAGAGCGTTGCAGAACGAAGATAAAACTAAGACGACGGAAAGCGCTCCGTCCGAACTCGAGGCAATCGACGCGCGTCTGGCCGAACTTGACGCAATGTCGGCAACAGCCGATCCGGACGGCAAGCTTAAAATCGCGCTGGAAAAGATCGAGTTGAGCGAGCGCCGCGAAGCGGTTAAGAACGGCGCCGAGCCCGGCGCAGGAATTTCCGAGTCGCGCGAGCAACAGGCGGCGCGCGCTTACGAGGCTTTAAGAGCGTTTGTCGAAGCCGAAGCAAAAGCCGCCGGCGTGATCAGCGACGGCGTAAACGTTGCCGCGGCAAGAAAAAAAGCTCAGATAATAGCGCTCAGGAGCCGCCTCAAAAACGCGGTTACCGTGCGCGAAGCCGAAGTGATCAAAGATAGATTCAACGCCATTGCGCGCGGTCTTACCGATGAGGAGAGGGAAAACGCCGAGCTCAAAAGTCTGATTGCCCGTTCTATAGAAGACGCTGGAAAGGCGGCCGCAGCCGCAGCTGAACGCTCGGCCCAAAGACGCGTCGCTTTGCAGCGGCGTGTGTCCGGCGGCCGCGCCGTTACGGAGAGGCGTGAACCGCGCAGACCGGCTTATTATGACGAGTACGGCCGCGCCGTATATCTCGACGAGTATAACCGTCCGTATATTATCGAGCGCAGGAGAGTGTTCACCGATTATCCCGATCGTCGGGCTATCGACCGCGACAGAGCGGAAAAAGAAAGATTGTACCGCGAGCGTCAGCGCAGAATGCGCGAGCGCGACGGTAGGGACTATTAAAAAATTAACCGCCTGTCCGAGCTGCGGACGGCAAAGAGGTAGGTTTATCATGAACAACGACAAAAATTACCGCCCTGACGACGAAAGCTACGACGAGTACGACGGAGACGGGTACGACGAATACGACGGCGCCGACGACGAGTACGAGGACGAACGGTATAACCGTCTTTTGGACGAAATAGCCGATATTAAGCGAACGGTGACGTCGCCCGCCGCGCCTTACCGCGGTACATATCCCTACAACGGCGGATACGGAGCGCCGCCTTCAGCGCCTTACGGAGCCAATCCGGGCGGAGACGTGGCCGTTTATAACGAGTTGTCGCGCCTGAGAGAGGAGCTTAGCCGCGCGCAGAACGCGCAGAATATGCATATGGAGCTCACTCGCCTTAAAGACGAGATGAATAAGCGCGACGGCGGCGACGATATGTCCAAACTGACGGGCGAGCTTAAGCAGGTGCTCGGCGAGCTTAAAAGCGGCGCGGCCGGTCTGGAGGCGCTCAAAAAGTCGGGACTGGACGCCGATACTTCGAAACGGCTTTCCGAACTGCTCGACAAGCTGAGCGCGGGAGGAGACTTAAGCGACAGTCTGAGGTTTATAAGCGAGGACATTTCCGACATAAAAGAGACGCTCGGCATAGATTACGAGAAGCTTTTGGAGGAAATGACCTTCCTTAAGAATCGTCTCAGCGGTAAAGCCGCTTCCGGAGAAAGCGATCAGACGCAGTCTGCCGACTCAGACATTTCGGAAAAACTCGATCAGATAAAGGATAAATTATCCGCTTTCGACGAATACGATACCGTTGCCGAAATACTTTCGCTGAGAGAGGAAGTAAAGGCGGCGCGCATCGTCGATCAGAACGATGTTTCGGGCGAGCTGGAAAAGCTGCGCAACTCCATCGACGCCAAGACCGACGCGCTTTTAAACGCGCTCAAATCAGCTTCCGATAAAGAAGCGACCGTTTCGGCCGCGCCCGCGGCTGTCGGCACAGGCGAGATGAATATGCTTCTTAACGAAGTCGTTTCTCTGCGCGACGAGCTTCAGGCGTTCAAAGATGAATACGCAAAACCGGAGACTGCTCCGGCGGCTGCCGAGCCGGCAGCTGCCGAGGATACCGGAGCAATCTTAGAAGAGCTGGTAAATCTCCGTACCGACTTTTTCGGGTTAAAAGAGGAGAGCGACGCGGATTCCAAAGCGCTCAGAACGGAGCTGGAAGAGCTTAAAACCGTCGCGGCTGAGCTTAAGGACGCCGTATCGAGAAGGACGACGCTTGTTGCCGGCGACGGGAACGAAACTGCTTCGGCGCCCAAAGAGCTGGACGTCGTTATAAGCGAAATCGTCGACATTAAGGACGAGCTGAAAGAAGAGTCGGACAAGATAGGCACACGCCTTGACGTGCTTGCCGAAAAAGCGGCTTCGGCGGAGACAGCCGAGGCGGTGCGTTCTGAGTTTGCCGCAATCAAAGAGGATCTGGAGTTTGTCAAAAACCAGTTGGGCGATCTCCAGATGGCTTTTGCGCTCAGCGAGCCTGACGACGACGCGGCCGCGTTGAGAAAGGAAAACGAAAAGCTTAAGGCGCAGCTCGCTGCGGCCGGAACGTCGGTGCCGGCGGCCGAGCTTGAAGCTATAAAAGAAGAACTGCGCAGCGTAAAAGCCGCCGCGGAAGAGGCAGCCGCCGGACTGAGAGAACTGCGCGATAAGCCCGATTTGTCGGTAATGCGCGAGATACTCGCTCTGCGCGACGAGTATCAGGCGATGAAGGAGAAGCTGGACAAGGCCGCTTCGGACAACGACGGCTCTGTCAAAGAGGAAATCGGCAGGCTGAGAGATCAGATGTTCGCCGTCAGCATGGCCTCGGTCGGAGACGGAAGCTCGGACAAAGTCGCCTATGAAAGCTACAACAATATAATTCTGGACGAGATTTCGGCTATACGCGACGAGCTGACGGAGCTTAAGAAAGCCGACCGGACGGAAGAGCTTATCGCAGATATCGCGTCGGTAAAGGAAAAGCTTGCCGCCGGCGATAACGATGCCGTTATGAGCAGGCTGAAGCGGATAGAGGAAAGCCTGAACGCGGTGAAAGTCCAGACATCGGGCGACGACGATATTTCGGACGCTTTCGACGAGCTGAAGGACAGATTGAACCGCATTTCTTCGATAGTCGAGGATAAAAAGAAGGACGCGCCCGTTGCGGACAAGAAAAAGCGCGCCGAAACCGGCGACTCGCTCATCTCGCGCCTTTCCTCCGAAACGTCGGATATAGACGGCAAAAAATAATACCGCGCGATAAAACGGCGTGCTTTACAAGTTTTTTACCGTAATCTTGCGGTTACTGTAATATAATGACTTTCCGGACCCGGCAATTAACGCCGGGTCTTTTGTTACCTTGCGCGCCGCCGATTTTTCCCGGGCGTTTTTTGCCGGGTGCGTCGTTTTCGCTTCCCGTTATATAGCGGGAGCTTTTTTTGCGTTTTCACGTCCTGCGGCAGACGTTTTACTGCTTTGCGCGGAAGCCGACCTCTGCCGGAAAAGGAAATAAGCCGTTGCATGGGCGATTGCGCTGTCAAAGCGCCGCCGCCTGGCATAGTATGTAATGATCATGCTGCTCTTTTTTACTGTGCTTGCGGTCAGCGTGGACGCATTTGCCGCCAGCCTTGCCTACGGAATACGGAACAAACTGAAGATCGGAGAGATACTCTACGCGTCGTCTTTTACGTTCATAATGTGCTCGCTCACGCTTACGCTGTCGTCGGCGCTCGGCGGTTACGCGCGGCTGTTCAGGATTGCCGGAGGGCTGATATTTATCGCGCTCGGAACGGAAAATCTTCTGCCGGAAAAAAGAGAGAGCGGCTTTTACCGCAGGCGCGGATACAGGGAACTTGCCGTGCTTGGCATAGGAGTGGCTTCCGACGCTGCGCTGGCGTGTCTGTCGTTGCCGACGGAAGGCGTCGGCGTGATCGTGTGCGCGTTTTTCATGTTCGCGGCGCACTTTCTTTTTATCTGCTGCGGAATGGCTGCCGCCGACGGCCTTACGGTTTTCGCGTCGAGGCTTAAGATTCTGTCGGGGTTATTTCTTGTGTGCATGGGGATTGCGCGGCTTGCGGAGTAACATTTGAACGAAAATATCCATACATTGTAATATATTCGGCAAACGGGTGAGGGAATATGGAAAAATATTATATACGCGGCGGCAACCGCCTGAGCGGTGAGGTTTTTATACCGTCGGCGAAGAATTCCGTGCTGCCGATTATCGCCTGCAGCATACTGTCGCGCGAGGATATCGAGATATGCAACTGTCCTTCGCTTAGCGACATAGAGCATATGATGGGAATAATCGTCAGGCTCGGCGGCCGCGCGCAGCTGAAAGACGGAACGCTGTTTATAAATAACCGCGATCTTCTGTCGGGACCGGTCTCCGCGGAACTGACCGGCTGTATACGTTCGTCGGTATTCATATTAGGGCCTATACTCGGGCGCTTCGGCAAGGCGTCGGTCAGTTATCCCGGCGGCTGCGAAATAGGTCTGAGACCTATCGATTTACATATATCGGGGCTTAAAAGCCTCGGCGTTCGCGTAAGGGAAGAGGGCGGCATGATAGACTGTGAAGCGCCCTCGCTTACGGGAAACACCGTGAGTCTGGATTTTCCCAGCGTAGGCGCTACCGAAAATATAATGATGGCGGCGGTTATGGCAAAGGGGCGTACCGTCATTCTTAACGCCGCGCGCGAACCGGAGATCGTCGATCTGCAGGGGTTTATAAACCGTATCGGCGGCCGCGTTCACGGCGCCGGCAGCGGAACGATCGTAATAGACGGAGTCAAAACTCTGGGCGGCGGACGGTACTGTCCGATAGCCGACCGTATAGTCGCCGGAACGATTCTGTGCGCCGGCGCGATCACCGGCGGCGATGTGACCGTTACCAATATGTATGCCGAAAATCTCGGAGCGGTTACCGGCAAGCTCTCTGTCGCAGGCTGCGGCGTTTACATTTACGACGACCGTATCCGCGTTGTGGCGCCCGAACGGGTAAGGGCGGTAAGCAAGATAGAAACTCAGCCTTATCCCGGGTTTCCCACCGATATGCAGCCGCAGTTCACTGCGCTTATGGCGACTGCCGAAGGAACGGGCATAGTTTGCGAAAATCTGTTTGAAAACAGGTTCAAATACACCGTTCAGCTCAATAAGCTGGGCGCGGATATTACCGTAAAGGACAGGACCGCGGTGGTTCGCGGAGTAGGCAGGCTCGCCGGCGCGCCCGTTGCGGCGGAAGATCTGCGAGGAGGCGCCGCGCTCGTCGTGGCAGCGCTCAGGTGCGAGGGAGTTACGGAAATTTCCGGAGTGAGGCATATAGAACGCGGTTACGACAGACTGGACGCTGTGCTCTCTTCGCTCGGCGCGGATATAAAGGGGTGCTGATCGGCGACTGCGATTACTTGACTTATCGGCGGCAGTTTGGTACAATATTTACAGTTTAATACAGGAAGGCTGGTTATTATGAATATTGCGCTGATTGCCCACGATAAGAAAAAAAGCGACATGATCGGTTTGGCCGTGCGCTTCAAAGACGTACTTAAAAAGCATAAGATTTTCGCTACCGGCACCACCGGCACGCTCGTAATGGGCGAGACCGGTCTTAATATCATAAGAATGAAGAGCGGTCCTTTAGGCGGCGACCAGCAGATAGGAGCGATGATTGCGGCGAACGAGCTCGATCTCATCGTATTTTTGCGCGATCCTCTTACCGCGCAGCCTCACGAGCCGGACGTATCGGCGCTTCTCAGACTGTGCGACGTGCAGAACATACCGCTTGCGACCAATCTCGCAAGCGCCGACGTAATGCTGAGGGCTGTCGACCGCGGCGAGCTTGACTGGCGCAAGCAGGTCAATCCGCTTTACTCGGCGCACGACGGCGAAAAAGCATGAACGATGAACTTTATAACAGGCTGTACGAGTTGCGTAAAAGGCTGCGCGAGCGGGAGAAATCTCCTTCGGGCGTGTGCACTGACGCGTCTTTGGCCGAGCTTGCCAGGCTTGCTCCCGCCGAAAAGAGCGAGCTTTTGTATATAAAAGGTCTGGGACGCGCTTTTTACGACAAATACGGCAACGATTTTATGAGCGTACTGGGCGATTTTCATCGCCGCAACCGCGTGCCTTTGGCCGAGATCAACGGCGGCGTAAGGGAAGTTCTAAAAAATCTCGAGAACAGGCTGGTAAACATCAGCAGGCGCAACAGGTTGCTTTTTATGCCCAAACTGTCCGGATATTCGGTCGATCTGTGCCCGTCTGGCAGGCTCAACGGGCAGAAACTGGTCGCGTTTTTGTTAAAACGCGAGGCCGGCACGCGGCTTAAAGTGTGCACGGCCGCCGACGAAAAGAAATTTTCCGCTTTCTGCAAGCTTCAGCGCGAAGCGGAAAGGCTTAAAAGGGAGACGGGCGAGGAGAGCCTTTATATAGCTTATCCGTTTGTGACGGGGCGGATCTCGGGAGAGAATTTCGATATCCGCGCGCCGCTGGCGCTTTTTCCGGCGCAGCTCATAATTAACGGCGACGAGGCTATCGTGCGCAACGACGCCGGCAAAGATATACTGCTCAACAGAAGCCTCGTGCTTACGCACTATAAGTTCAATCAGATAGGCGCGCCGCTTCCGGACGAAGACATAGATGCGGACGATTTTTTCATGCGTCTCGAACGCTATTACAAATCTGCCGGCATACGCATCGATATGACGGGAACGGAGCTTAAGCCTTTTACCGAGTACCGCGCCGGCGAGTTTCCCAAGTACCGTTCGGGAGAGCTCAAACTGGAACAAAGCGCAGTACTGGGGCTGTTTTCGGTATATTCCGGCTCGATACAGCGCGATTTCAAGAATATAATCGCCGGCGGTAAAATAAACGTTCAGCTCAAAGATCTCCTCGACGATATCGAAGAGGTGGACATATACTCCGACAGCGAAGAGTACAATTCTCCCGAGGACAAAGAGCCGAAGGAAAGCGAACTCAATTATATAAACGATCTTAACATATCGCAGGAAAACGCGATCAACTTTATCAACGAACATGACCGGCTGGTGGTGCAGGGGCCGCCCGGCACCGGCAAGTCGCAGACGATAACCAGCATGATAGCCGATTTTGTCAATAAAGGCAAAAACGTGCTGATGGTATCGCAGAAAAAGGCTGCGCTCGACGTAATTTATTCGCGCCTCGGCAAACAGTCGCGTTACGCGTTGCTGGTCAACGACGTCAAGGACAAGGACTCGTTTTACGAGCAGCTTGCCCGTATTTTCGCTTCATCCGAAAACTCCGACCCGGACAGCAATCGGTTTGAAAGCGTATCTTACGATATAGACAGCGACCTCAATAAGCTTGACTCCATAGCGGACCGGCTTTACTACGACGACTCCTTTGCAGGCGTTCCCATGTACCGCATCTACGAAGAGAACAGGGAGAACACCTTCCGCAGCGAGAGCGCCGCCGTAACGGAGATATACAGACAGTTTATCACGGCCGAAATCTGCAATATGGGGTACGCGCGCATAAAAGAGCTGAAGCATTATTTCGACGATCGCACTTTGCTCGGCAAGCTTAAGGAATTTTTTTCTCTCGACAAGAGATTTCCGTGGCTGAAGAACGTTTCCGACAAGGCGATGACGATGATGGACATAAAGGAAGCGCTTGCGGAGATACGCGTCATCGTTGAAAAATACGTCGAAGTGTACTCGCTCAATCCGGTAAAACGGCTGTTCCGCAAAAAAGAAATTTACAAGCCGCTCGCCGCCTTCACCAAGAAGTATTTTGCCCGCAACCGCCGCGCTCTCGTGAGAACGTTCGTCAAAGAGCCGACCGAACTTTACAACGGTATCGAATCTTACGAGCGTTACTATACTCTCGCGTCGATAGCCGGCAGACTCGGCGCTCAGGAAAAAGCCTGGTTCGGAGCGGTATACAATCTTTCGCTCGCCACCGACGCGCCGCTTAAGGAAGTCAACCGCCGGGTGTTCGATTTCTGCGCGCTGAATTATATTTCCGAATTCGAGGGCGCCAACCGCGATACGCTCGCCGCGCTCGACGGGTTCGACATAACCGTAAAAGAGATATGCGGTCTGATCGACGAGAAGAAGCGTCTTACGCGCGAACGGCTCAAAGCCGGACTGACTCGCGCTTATAACGAAAACATCGCAAAGTCCAAGCGCAGCCCCGAAATGCTGCGTATCATCGAAAGCAAGCACCGCTGGAGCGTGGCAAGATTTATAGAAAAATTCGGCTTTGAACTTTTCAAAGGTATTCGCATATGGCTTATGACTCCCGAGACCGTTTCCGAACTTCTGCCGCTCGAGACCGGACTGTTCGAGCTGCTCATTTTCGACGAAGCGTCGCAGATCTATATCGAAAAGGGCGTTCCGTCCATAGCCAGAGCGAAAAAGGTGGTTATTGCCGGCGATCACAAACAGCTGCGTCCGTCCAGTCTTGGCGACGGCAGGTTTGAAAACGATGACGACGAGACCGCCGCGCTTGACGAGGAGAGTCTGCTCGATCTCGCGCGTTTCAAATATCCCGAGATGATGCTCAATTACCATTACCGCTCGCGCTACGAAGAGCTTATAGCTTTTTCCAACTACGCGTTTTATAAAGGCCGACTGAATATTTCGCCCAATACGGATATTCCGGCAACGCCGCCTATAGAGGTGCTGTATACGCCGGACGGGCGCTGGGACGACCGCAGGAACGCGGCGGAAGCCAGAAAAGTAGTGCGTATTTTAAAGAAATTCTTTAACGAACGGACTTCGGGCGAAACCGTGGGCATAATCACGTTCAATCAGGCTCAGCGCGATCTGATATGCGACATGATCGACGAGGAAGGGCGCAAAGACAAGACTTTCGGAGCGAATTGCCGAAAAGAGTACTCGCGTACCGACAACGGCGAGGACGTCGGCCTTTTCATCAAAAATATCGAAAACGTACAGGGCGACGAGCGCGATTATATAATATTCTCTTTGGCGTATGCCAAGAACGATCAGGGCAAGCTGGTAAGAAATTTCGGCTGGCTCAATCAGGCCGGAGGCGAAAACAGACTTAACGTTGCCGTTTCGCGCGCCAAGAAGAAAATAACCGTGGTTACTTCAATACGTTCGGGCGATCTCAAGGCCGACGATCTCAAAAACGAAGGGCCGCGCGTTTTCCAGAAATATCTCAGGTATGCCGAGTTCGTTTCGGCGGGCAATACCGAAGGTGCGGCAAGCGTGCTTAAATCGTTCGGGAATTATTATACGCGCACATATTCGTATGACGACGAGTTCGCTTTCGAGGTTTACCGCGAGCTGTCCGCGCGCGGCCTGAAACTGCAGCGCGAGGTCGGTATAGGCGGATATAAGATTGATATGGCCGTCGTTTCGGACGACGGAAAGTATCTGCTCGGCATAGAGTGCGATTCCACTCTTTACCGCCGCAGCGCGGTGTCCAGAGAGCGCGACGTGCATCTGCGGCGGTATCTGGAGTCGCGCGGCTGGAAGCTCTACCGCATTTGGTCGTCAAACTGGTGGAAAGACGCCGGCAGAGAAATCGCGCTCATTAAAAAAGCCGCTTTAGGCAAGTAATGCGTTCGGATGCCGTAGATCTTTCACCGCGCCCGACGGAAATGTATTGACATTACTCATACGCCGTGATATACTTATTTATTAATGAGCGCAGTCGCGCGGCGCCTGCGGCGCTGTGCGTAATTCCGTCGTATACTTCAAAAAAAAGCGCTTTGCTTATATGCGATCGGGAGGGATAAGAGTGTGAAAAAGACGTTAACGGTCGTTTTAATCGTCATAATATGCTTTTGCACGTCATTTCTTTTCGCGTGCAAAGCAACGCCCGTCGATCCGCCTGGCGACCCCGACGACGGAACGGAGCAACCCGTCGATCCGCCTGGTGACCCCGACGACCAACCCTCCGACTATGAGAGTTCTTACACCGTAGGACTGGAATACGAGCTTAAGGGCGATTATTTCGCCGTGACGGGGACGGGCGACGCCTGCGCAGGGGAGATATTCGTTCCGTATACATATTGCGGATTACCTGTAAAGGAAATTGCGCCGTACGCTTTTTCTGAAAAGAACGCCGTTACGGGCGTGTATATGCCCGGCGTCGTTTCGGTGGGAGAGTACGCGTTTAATAACTGCGCGTCTCTTCGGAAAGCGGACGGCGGCGCGGTTGTAGCTTTGGACAACAAAGCCTTCTCCGGCTGCGCCTTGCTGTCCGACGTGGAACTCCCGTCGCTGGCTTATGTCGGGGAGTCGGCATTTTCCGGCTGCGTTTCACTTACCGACGCGGATATTTCGGGCGTCGACGAGCTATCCGACAACCTGTTCGGCTCGTGCCGTAACCTTGCGCGCGTCACCCTTTCCGACACTCTGTCGCGCATAGGATCGAACGCGTTCTATAACTGCTCGTCACTGAAAAGCCTTACCTTGCCCGACCGCGCGGTCAGAATAGACGCGAACGCCTTTTCGGGCGCCGCTATTTACGATAACGCCGCGCTTAAAGAAAACGGCTTGCTGTATCTGGGCAAGTGCCTTATTGCGGCTTACGCAGACGTGTCGGGACAAGTGACGTTGCGCAGCGACACTCTTTCGGTGGCGAGCAACGCCTTTTCGGGTAATACCGCCGTTACGTCCGTGGTTTTGCCCGACTGCCTCGAATATATCTGTTCGGGCGCCTTTTCGGGCTGTACCGCGCTGACCTCTGCGAACATTCCTACCGATCTGACCTATCTCGGCGCGTCCGCTTTCAACGGTTGTGTCGGGCTGGAAAGCATATCACTGCCCGAAGGGGTCAGGAAAATAGCCGCTTACGCGTTCAACGGCTGTACCTCTCTTACGTCCGTCCTGCTGTCAGGGGTGATTGAGGTGGGGGAAAGAGCGTTCAACGGCTCTGCCATAACTTCTCTCGCATTGCCGGACGGCGCCGTAGTAATTGATAATAACGCCTTCGAAAACTGTACATCTCTTAAAACTGTCGCTTTGCCCGACAGCCTTAACATCATAAGCTCCTACGCCTTCAAGGGCTGCTCGGCGCTTGAAACCGTCACAGCCGACGGAGTAAGAACGATCGGTGCGTATGCTTTCGATTCGTGCGTAAGTCTGATTCGGTTCGATCTACCGTCTACTCTTACGTCGCTAGGCGATTATGCGTTTTGGCACTGTACGTCGCTTGCAGAGGCGGTTTTACCCGAGGGGCTTACGAAGACGGGCAACAGCGTCTTTTCCGGTTGCTCTGCCCTACGCTCGGTGCATATCGGCGACAGCATCACCGTTATCGGCGCGCACGTCTTTACCGACTGCACGGCGTTAGAGCAGGTGGTGATAGGAGCCGGCGTGAATTCGATAGAGCTTTACGCCTTCGACGGTTGCAGCAACTCGTTGCGCACATACTATAAGGGCACCGCCGCCGAATGGAATACGATAAGCAAAGGATCGCACAACGACGTACTGCTGTATAATCTGTACTACTATTCCGAAACAGATCCGCAGAGCTACGGCAGATACTGGCATTTTGACGATAACGGCGCCATCGCATTGTGGTAAACGCCTTTATCGGACGGATAACGCTCCAGTTCGCACCGTTTTTTGCCGTAGTGCTTGCATTCTCGCTCCGTCCGCATCTTTCCGCGCTTTTCGTTTGCCCCGACCTTATGCCGACCTGACCGCTTTCGACCTGAACGCGCTCCGACGTGTAGTAGGGGGCGGCGTTTCGGCTTAGAGCAACAAAAAAACGGTGTCTTACAAAAAAACTTTCGGTTAATTTAGAAAAAACGCTTGACAGCGCCGTTCGTATATGTTATTATATATAGGCTGTCGCAGATAAAGGCAGTCGTGTTGACAAAGTCAGTCGCAGATAATTCGGTCTGACGACCATGTATTGAGAATTCAATACCGCTGGGCATAATTGATATTAACTGTTGGGAATATCTTGTTATGCCTTTTTTGTACCCGTTTTTCGGGAACAAAGGTCAACGCAAGCGATGCACATTGACAACTGAAAAGGAAGAGAAGAAGAAAGAGAAGACGAAGAGTAAAGCGAGAGAAAGCGAAAGAAGAGAGAAGAGAGTAATTTGTATTGGAAAAGATACTGTGAAATCGTCGAAGTTCTGGGAAGAGAG
>CASFJH010000040.1 GCA_949294845.1 uncultured Bacillota bacterium
TGCAGTTTTCACCGTCAACGGTACGCTTAACGTCAACGGCAGACTGGCCGCGGAGATTAACTGCGAATCCCCCGACGCGGTCGTAAACGTACATGCTGCCGACGCGGCTGACCTGACCTTAACCTCTCAGGAAGCCGTTTATCCGAGCGGCAAAACCTTTACCATTACTTACACTCAGACAAAATCCGCCACGGTCAATGGCGGAGAAGCCGTTCTGCCCTCTTCCTGTTATGTCTCTCAGGCGGGCGGAGACTCGTTCATATGGGTTAAACAATAAATTTTAAAATAACAGGCATGCGCCCCAAAAGGGGCGCATTTTTATTTGAAGTTTGTTTGACTATTTTCCTTTTCGGTGCTAAAATCATATATCGTTTAAGGAGATTGTATGCATTTCGGGTTCTGGACCTTTCTTAGAAAAACCGGCCTCTTTGTAAGGCGCAACACCGTTTTCGTGATTGCCGCGCTGTGCGCGGCCGTTTCATGCTTCATCGTGCCGCCCGACTCGCTGTACGCGGGTTATTTCGACCTTAAAACTCTGGTAAGCCTGTTTTGCATGCTGGCCGTCATCTGCGCGCTGAGAAACATCATGTTTTTCCGTATACTGGCGCGCAAAATAATAGTACTGTTCAAAAACACGCGCGCGGCGATTACCGCCCTCGTGTTCGTAACCTATTTCGCTTCCATGCTTATCGCCAACGATATGGCTCTGCTGACCTTTCTTCCGCTCGGCTATATAGTCCTTTCCTCGACGGGAAAGGAAAAATTTATGATGCCTACCTTCATATTGCAGACGGCCTCGGCTAACCTCGGAGGCATGCTTACCCCGTTCGGCAACCCGCAGAACCTTTATATTTACAATTTCTTTTCCGTGCCCACGGCCGAATTCTTCGGTATTATGTGGCTGCCGACTCTTATTGCGGTTGCCGTTCTCGCGCTGTGCTGCGCTTTTATCAAAAAAGAATCCTTCGAGTTCGAAAACGAATTCATCAAAAAACTGGACATAAAAAAAGCCGTCGTGTATTTTATTATGTTTGCTTACGCGATAATAATAGTTTTCAGGGTGGTCCCTTATTGGACGGGCCTTTTGTTTATACCGATTCTGCTGTTTATGGACCGCGATGCGCTGCTTAAAGTCGATTATGTGCTGCTTCTGACCTTTTGTATGTTTTTTATATTTTCGGGAAACCTCGCCAGAATCCCCGAAGTGAGGGCCTTTTTCGAAGGACTCTTGCAAAAGAACGTACTGCTTACCGGCGTGGTATGCTGTCAGTTTATAAGCAACGTGCCTTCAGCCGTTCTGCTGTCGGGATTTACAGATAACTACGCCCCCCTTCTTGTGGCGGTGAACATCGGCGGTGTGGGTAGCCTGGTTTCCTCGCTTGCAAGCCTTATAACATTCAAACAGTTCTGCCTTTATCAGCCCGGTAAGGCGGGAAAATACCTGCTGTGCTTCCACGCGTTCAATTTTTCCGTTCTGGCTCTTCTTACCCTGATTTGTTATTTTATTTTCTGAAAATTTGCATAATTTTTAAAATTTGTGTCATAATCGCTTGCTCGTTACCTTGCGTAATGTTGTAAAGTAGCCTTATCAGGAGGTAATTTTTATGGAAAAACAATATTCTTCGGGCGAACTCGCCTCGTTATGCGAAGTCAGCGTACGGACGGTACAGTTTTACGACAAGCAAGGCCTTTTAAAGCCCGTGGCCTATTCGGAAGGCAACCGCAGACTTTACGGCGAAAGCGAACTGTTCGCTTTAAAACTCATTTGCTCTTACAAAGCGCTGGGCCTCTCGCTCGGCGAAATCAGAAAACTGCTTACATCCGAAAACAAAACGTCGCTGCTTTCGGACTTCCTTCACGCGCAGGCCCTTAAAACCAAAGAGGAACTCAGTAAAAACGAACGCAAATTGCAAAAAATCAATTTGCTTTGCTCGCGCATACAAAATAACGAACTGTCCGACGACGCCGTTCTTACGGTAAGCGAACTTCTGAATAAGAAGTCCCTTAAAAAAACTCACGCGGTAATGCTGGCCTGGGGTATTGCGGCCGACCTCGTTCAGATTGCGGGCATCGCGCTTGCCGCCTGGTTTAAAAGCTGGGCCTGGCTTGCCGCGGGCTACGTGCCTGCCGTTATCATCTGCGCGGCGCTTACTCTGTATTACCTCAAATCGGTTAAATATCTCTGCCCATTATGCGGACACGTTTTCGGCATTTCCTTCAGGCAGACTTTCGGAAGACATACCCCGACGACAAGGCTTCTGACCTGCCCTCACTGCGGAGTGAAATCCAACTGCACCGAAGTGAGCGCGGATTACAAAAAATAAAAAAAGCGGCGCAAAGGCCGTTTTTTTTAATGCTTTTTGCTTTTTGCTTGCTCTTTTGTCATTTTTTATATAAACTATATTATTATTTATTTCCCTATTTTCAGGAGATCGGTATGAGAGAAAAATGGCCTTCGAGATTTACCTTTATTCTTGCCTCCATAGGTTCGGCGGTCGGCCTGGGAAACGCCTGGCGTTTTCCCGGTCTTGCGGCTAAGCACGGCGGCGGCTCTTTCCTGCTGGCTTACGTTCTTGCCATGCTGGTTATCGCCCTGCCTCTTCTTATGATGGAACTTGCCGTTGGAAGAAGAATGCGCTCGGGTATACCCGTAGCCCTTAAAGGCATTAACGGAAAAGGCGAATTCATAGGCTGGGCGGCTACCGCAAACGCATTTCTTATAGTTACCTATTACGCCGCCGTTTTCGCATGGGTAATAATGATGTGCCTTTTAAGCTATAAATTCGCCGGAATGACGGGCTCGCCCGACGGACTTGCCGACGCAAGCAACCTTTGGGCGGAGGCCGTGGGCATGACGGGCTCGACTTCGTTTGCGGGCGCGGGCGGCAATATCCCCGTACTGCTGCTGCTGTGCCTGGTAATAAGCTGGCTGGCCATATATTACTGCATACGCGACGGCGCAAGCTCGGTTTCCAAAGTGGTCAAATACACCGTGTTTATCCCCGTAATTTTATTGCTGATTCTCGCCGTGAGAGGCTTTACCATGGACAATACCGCCGCCGCCATGAGCGCGCTGTTCATCCCCAAAGCGGCCGCGTTCAAAAACCCCACTCTGTGGGTTGACGCCATAGGACAGGCCTTTTACAGCATGTCCATTATGATGGCGATAATGGTGGCATACGGTTCCTTCCTGGATAAAAAATCCAATATCGTTTCCGACGCCCTTATCATAGGCGTTTCCGATTTTCTTACAAGCGTTCTGTCGGGCATCGTGCTGTTTACCACGATGTACGGCTGCGGCATGACCGTGGACGATATGTCGGCTTCGGGTATAACCACTGCCTTTATTATTTATCCCATGGCAATAGTTCAGCTTACCGATATAGGCTGGCTTAACGCCATGTTCGGAGTTTTCTTCTATCTTATGCTGGTTACCCTTACCATAGATTCGGCCTTCTCCATAGTCGAGGGCATTTCGGCCGCAATCTCGGACAAGTTCGGCGTAAGCAAGAAAAAAACCACAAGGAAAATCGTGCTTATAGCGGGAGCGATTTCCGTGCTTTACATTACGGGCGCGGGCGTCGCGTGGCTGGATATAGTGGACAACTGGACCAATCAGTATAACCTGCTTATCGTAGGCGTTATGGAATGCGTACTCGTAGGGTGGTTCTTCAACCCCGTAAAAGTGCTGGACGAAATAAATAAAAATACCCTTAAATTTAAAATGCCGAAATGGTGGTTTGTTTCCACAATCAAGGTTATCGCTCCCGTTACACTGGCGGTACTTTGCGTTATGAACATGATAAGCCTGTTCAGAAACGGCGGACTGTATCAGGGATACAGCGTTTTTGCCAACGTAGCCGGCTGGACGCTCAGCATAGCCGCGCTGCTGTCGGGATTTATACTTAACCTTATATTAAGCAAAAAACCGCGCCTCAAAGCTCTTGCCGTCAAGGCCGGTGAAAATTTCGGAAGCTGGGACGATATGGAAAAGGTGGACGTGCACGCACCTCTTCCCGCGCAAGAATCGCCCGCGGAAAACAACGCGTAATTTAAAGCCCCGCCGTCGGCGGGGCTTTTTTTACTTATTAAATACCGTTTGCATAAATTCCGCAGCCTTTTCAAAACACTCCTTACCCCACTTTCCGTGCACGGTATCGAGCGCGGCCGCGTGCATGCCGTTTATGCCCTTGCATACGAACAGTTCGCACGGAACACCCGCCGCTCGGAGCCTGGCGCGAAGCGAGTAAGACTCCGGCAACAGCTTATCCTTTACCGAACCTATTATAAACGAGGGCGGAAAAGCCGAATCCGCGTACAGCTCGGGCGCGCAGGTCCTGTTTAAAACGGCAGTATCGGCCTCTTCGCACTCCTTGCGGCTGTAACCCAGAAACGCGCGCGTATAAACCCATATAAACGGAAAGCCCGTTTCCGCAGCGCGGAAAGGCTCGTATATTCCGCTGAGCAGCAGACAGGCCGCAGGAGTAAAACAGCTTTTATATTTAAAATCGATACCTATCAGCTCGTACAGTTCGGGATGGGTGGCTATAGCCGCCATAAGCGCGGCGAGATGTCCGCCTGCGGACTCGCCTCCCAGCACTATTCTGTTTGCGTCTATGCCCAGTTCCTCCGCGCGGTCAAGCACGTATTCCATAGCCTTGAAAAGCTGTTTTATATGGTCGGGATGCTTTGCGTCCAAAGCGTAATCATACCCCACGTTTGCACAAATATAACCTTTATCTGCCCAATGATAACAATAAAACCTGCGTAAGCGTCTGAGACCTGACGCCCAGCCGCCGCCGTGTATATAAAACAGAAGGGGCCTTTCAGCCGCCGCTTCGGAAACGTCGGCCTTTCGGATTATGTCGAGAAAAGCCCTTTTCCCTTCGGGCGCATAGCGCAGATCTTTTTGTTTTTCCAACCCTTTATACCTCTTTGCGAGAAGAGGATAATACGTGGTTTCGACCCGGTTGGCACAAAATTCGATTGCCTTGACCTGAGCCCTTTCGAATTTGGTAAGTCCCATTTTTCCCCCTTGTCGGTTTGCTGCTTTTACCCCTCTGCAACCCGAATTCGGCCGTTTATTCCCATTCGATGGTACCCGTGGGCTTGGGAGTCAGGTCGTAGCAAACTCTGTTTACTCCCTTGACTTCGGTAATTATTCTGTTGGTTATTTTATCCAGAATCGGCCAGTCGATATGCTCTATGGTGGCCGTCATGGCGTCAACCGTGTTCACGGCGCGTATTACGACGGGCCATTCGTAGGAACGGGCGCCGTCCTTAACGCCTACGGACTTGGTATCGGGTATCAGGGTGAAATACTGCCATACTTTACCCTGCAGGCCCGCCTTGGCGAATTCCTCGCGCAGTATGGCGTCCGATTCGCGCACGGCTTCGAGTCTGTCGCGCGTTATCGCGCCCAGACACCTTACTCCGAGGCCGGGCCCCGGGAAGGGCTGACGGTATACCATATCGTCGGGCAGCCCGAGTGCCTTGCCGCAGGCTCTTACTTCGTCCTTGAACAGATATTTGAGAGGCTCGACAAGTTCGAATTTAAGGTCGTCGGGAAGTCCGCCCACGTTATGGTGCGATTTTACCGTCTTGTTGGTCTTGGTACCGCTTTCCACTATATCGGGATATATCGTGCCCTGCGCCAGAAAGTCTATTCCGTCGAGTTTGCGCGCCTCTTCCTCGAATACCCTGATGAATTCGGCGCCGATAATCTTTCTCTTTTGCTCGGGATCGCTTACTCCCGCGAGCTTGTCAAGGAACCTGTCCACGCTGTCCGAATATATAAGCGTCGCTCCCATCTGCTCCCTGAACACCTTTATTACCTGTTCGGGTTCGCCCTTTCTGAGCAGACCGTGGTTTACGTGCACGCAGACAAGCTGCTTGCCTATTGCCTTTATGAGCAGCGCGGCAACCACCGAACTGTCCACTCCGCCCGAAAGCGCTAAAAGCACCTTTTTGTCGCCTATCTGCTTTTTGAGAAGTTCAACCTGGTCGGCTATGAAGTTTTCCATATTCCAGTTTGCGCTGCACTTACAGGTGCCGAACACGAACGAACGAAGTTCGTCCGAGGCTATTTCTGCGCATCTTGCCTTCTTGTGGCCTATGGACGCAACGGGTACGCCTATTTCGTATACCGAGGCGTCAACGTCTATTTCCTTTCCGTCAACCACGTTGTTGGGGCCGCCGTTAAGTATTATGCCTTTGAGGTTGGCCGCGTTTTTGAGAAAGTCGGCCGATACGTCGTGCGCGTATATCTCGCTGTATACTCCCAGGGCGCGAATCTCGCGGGCAAGAGCGGAATTGTTTTCGCCGCCCAAATCGAGTATTGCTATCATATCTTGTTTCATAGAAAACTCTCCTTTGTTTGTGTATCAATAAAAATATATCACTTCGGGGTGCTTCGTGTCAATTTTTTGACAAGATGTGCACGCGCGCGCAATTAATTTCCTCCATTTTAACGCCCTTTCGGGCTTTTGAAATATTTACTCTTGACAACTGCCGAATGCGTTAAGTAAAATATAATGGATTTAATATGTAACCACGCTGAACGCGAATAAGCATGATGAACCGCCACAGTAAAGAAACTCGCATTAAAATCGCCGTGTCTTCGGCTTCCGCCGCAGCAAATTTCGTGCTGGGCGTTACCAAGACGCTGGTAGGACTTTATACCGGCAGCATCGCCGTTCTGTCGGACGGATTCAACAACCTGGGAGACGTCGTCGGAGGCGCGGGCGCGGCCGCAGGCTTCAAGGTCTCGGACAGAAAGCCCGACCAAAAATATCCTTTCGGGCTGGGACGCGTAGAATACGCCGTTACCCTTATCATGTCCGTCGCGGTTATGGCGGTGGGCGCGGCCTTCGCTTACTCCGCTCTGGACAGATTTTTCTATCACCCCGTGGTTACTTTTGCCTGGACGCAGTTTATAATAATCGCCTCTACCGTCCCCGTAAAGGTCGCTCTTGCCGCGGTTTGCGCCAAAACCTATAAGGTGTTCGGCTCCGGACTCATGAAGGCTCAGGCGCTGGATAACGTAATAGATACTTTCGTCACGCTGTTTGCACTGACCGGGCTGTTTCTTTCGAGATATATCGCCTTCCCCGCCGACGCCGCGGCCGGCCTCGTCATAAGCGCGCTGTTCGTTGCCGAGGGCTTCAAGCTCGCCAAAGATTCATTTATGAAAATCGCGGGGGCTAAGGACGAAAGGCGTACGCGCGGGCTGGAAAAGGTCTGCCTTTCTTTCGACAAAATACAAAAGTACGGAATTAACCTTTACGACCTCGGTAAAAATTACGCCCACGCCCTTGTGGCTATCGATTTTAAAGCGGATACTTCCGAGGAAGAAAAAATAAAAATCAGAACGGATATCAAAACCCTTGCCGCACGGCACGGCATAGAAGTTTTTTTTACAGAGTATAAGGAGGAACTACAAAATGAGTGAAAACAACCTTTCCGCTCCGACGGGAACCGGTGCCGAACAGGAGCGAATAGATTTGCTGGCAGCGGGCGACTTTTTCAGAGAGGAATCCGGAAAAAAGAAAAGAACGCGCCGTAAAGACATGACGCCCGAACAGAAAAGCCGCCGCAAAAAGAAAAATCTTATCGTAACGGGCTGCGTTGCGGGAGTGCTCGTTCTGTTCTTCGCAATCTGCTCCGTCTGCTCGTTCGCGGGTTATAAAGGCAACTTCGATTTCATCGACGGCCTGGACGCGGCCGATTATCAGAGCCCTTATACCCTCTCTTACGACGAAACGGCCGGCTATTACGCGTTTACCGCTACCGACGACAGCGATTTCAGAGTATTGCAGTTTACCGACGTGCATCTGGGCGCGGGCGCATTTTCGGCAAATAAGGACCGCTGGGCCCTGGAAGCCGTAAGCGAAATAGTGTGTCGGGTAAAACCCGACCTCGTAGTGGTTACGGGTGACATCGCGTATCCCGTTCCTTTTCAGGCGGGCACGCTTAACAATAAGCGCGAAGCCGAAATGTTTGCTTCGCTTATGGAGAAACTCGGCGTTTATTGGACACTGGCTTTCGGAAACCACGATACCGAAATTTACAGCCTTTACGACAGAGAGGATATCAGTAATTTCTACGAGGACCCGAAGTGGACCCGTTGCCTGTTCAGACGCGGCCCCGAAAATCTGCCCGGCTACGGTAACGATATGATTATAGTAAAGGACAAAAACGGTAAAATAATTCACTCCGTAGTTACCGTCGACTCGCATTCCTATACCGACGGCGACTACTTCGGAATAGCCTGGAAATACGACAATATCAAAGACGAGCAGGTTAACTGGTACGCCTCCGAAATAGACCGTCTTACCAAAATCAACGCCGATAACGGCATGTCCGACCCCGAAGTCAAAAATACCGTTTACTTCCATATTCCGCTTACCGAATACGGCGCTTACTGGTCCAAATACCGTGAAAGCGATTCCTCCGTCAAGTATCTGTACGGAGTTGCCGGCGAAAAAGGCGAAAAATCCTACCCCGGCGTAGACGACTGCAATCTGTTCGAAACCATGATTACGCATAACGGCATAGGTACGTTCTGCGGGCACGACCACTACAATACATACGCGCTCGAGGTTACCGCCGAAAACGGACGGAAAATCCGCCTTACGTACGGCATGAGCATCGACTACCTCGCTTACGCGGGCATCGCCGATAAAATCGAACAGCGCGGCGGTACCGAAATTAAAATCAGTCAGTCCGACGGCACTTTCGTTGCAAGACACCGTCCCTATCAGAGCGACTCCGCCGAAGGCGGCACCTGGTACTGATTAACCGTAATAAAATAAAGGCGCGGAAAACCGCGCCTTTATTTTTTCCGTTTGTACGGCGTTTATTGACTTTTTCTCAACCCTTGTGTTAATATATTGTCATAACGAATCACACTTTTGCAGCAGGTACCCGCTTATGAAAGAAATCGACATCAATACCTGGAAAAGAAAGGCGCTGTACGAATGCTTTTCGGCGTATGACCACCCTGTTTTCAACATTGCGGTGAGAACGGACGTTACAAATCTCGTCGAATTTTGCAAAAAGCGCGAACTCTCTTTCTTTACGGCTTTCCTGTACGTGGTTTCCGAGCGCCTCAACGGCATAGAGGATTTCCGCATCAGAATCATGCCCGACGGAAAAGTCGTGCTGTTCGATAAAATCGACCCGAGCTTCGTGGTTATGAACGATTGCGGCGTCATAGTGACCTGCCCCACCCCCATGGAAGACGGCTTTTCGCGGTTTTACAAAACCGCGCGCGACAATATCGAAAAAGCACGCAAAGGCAATCTGCCTCCGTCCTTCAATAAAACCGACCGACGGGACCTGTTTTATATCTCTTGCATGCCGTGGGCGGATTTCTGCGCGGTAGGCAATCCTTATAACATGAAAGACGCATCGGCTACAAGCATTCCGCGGCTTACCTGGGGCAGATATTCTTCCGAAAACGGCCGCCTGCTTATGACTCTGGATATTTCCGTTCATCACGCTCTTATGGACGGTCTGCCCGTAACGCAGGGCTTTAACGCCGTTCAGGCGGCGCTTGATGACATTGAAAACTTTTTAAAATAATTCGGGGGATTTATGAAAGATAAAGTGTTTATAGGCTGGAGCGGCAGTAACGAAGTGGCGACCAAAGTCAAAGCCATTTTGGAAAACGAATACAATTATATCTGCTTCATCGGCGGTAACGCCGACAATAACTCCAAATTCGCGTCCATAGGCGATACCGTTATTCAGCAAATCAAAACCTGCAACCAGGCCATTATCGTTTTCCAGAACAGAGAGGACGGCGGCGTAAGCAACAACCTGTTTTTCGAGCTCGGTTACGTGTTCTCGTCGTACGGCGCGAAAAAGGTCCACTGCGTTCGCAAAGCCACCGAACAGGTAGTGCTTCCTTCCGACTTCGACAACTCCTTCGTGGAACCCATAAACTGCTCTTCCGTAGACGACTTCGCAAAAGGCATTATCGAATATTTTATCAGCAGGCAGAAAATGTCCGTCGACCAGAATAAAATGCATCTGATAAACAACCGTTACCAGATACATAACATCATTCAGCTACATTACTCGGAATACGGCTCAAAATGTTCGGACTACGAACTGGCGCAGTACATAATATTCTATATGCAGGCCGCACATATGTTCGGCGACAGTAAAAAAGTAGAATCAGAACTTAAAGAGTTCAAACGCATGCATCATCACGAGTTTTCGTCGGAACTCGCGCTTGCGGTAAATCTTTCTCTTTCCTTTTTCGCTATGTGCGACAACATCAAAACCACTAGCGACAGCGGCAAAACCTATATCACCGGTGAAACCTTCGGCAGATTCCGCGACGATTACGAGGACTACTTCGACTGCGTCGAAGACGACGACTCGGGCACCTTCGACGAATGGGCAAAAGTGTTTCTTTCCGAACACCTTACCTATGCTTATATGCTGTTTGCCGAGAACGACGACCACTCCCCCGAAATGAAAAAATCGCTGTATACGAAATGTATCCGCGAAGTCGACAAGGCAATGAACTACATAGAAGTGCTCGAAAACAGCACGCCCTGTAAGGAAAACAACGACAGCATCGGCCTGGTTTCGCTTATCAAATCCTATCTGTACCGCAATATGTTCGTCTGCATGCAGTATCTGGGCGACAGCCAAAGCCTTAAATGGCTGGAAATGGCCAGAAAGGAAAGAAAGGCCCTGAAAAGAAATTTCGACAACGGAATTATCGATTCCAAACTGTACGCCAATTTCAAAATGGAATACTACCTCATTCTTTCCGAGTGCCTCCTATACGCAGAAGAACTGGGCATCGACGAATACGACAAGCAGATATATCTCGAAGAAATCAGCTCTTACCTCCAATCCGAAACCGAAGAGGACGGTTCGAGCGTTTACGTGGACAGAATAGAGTTTTATTTCAGAAGACTTAAAGACCCGGAAGAAAGCAAATCGGCCGAATAAAGGAGTTTTTTATGGCAAAATTTAACGAAAAATATTTCGGCGGCACCGCCGACCCGTACGATATTTCATCCGTCCTTTCCGACAGCGAACAGATTATATGGCGCGGCAAGCCGAACAGAAAAGCGTTTATCCTGGCGCAGTTCTTCAAGATGTTTCCCGTTGCCCTTATATGGCTTCTTTTCGACGGAGGCGCGATTACCGCCCTCGCCGTGTCGGGCGCATTTTCCGAAATGCCTGTTTTCGGCCGCGTTTTTATTATCGTATTTTTTGCCATACACCTTATTCCGGTATGGCTGTGGCTGTCAAACGTGATTACCGCCAGCGCAAAACATAAAAATATCGAGTACGCCTTTACAGATACGCGCATCATAATCAAATCAGGCCTTATAGGCCTGGACGTAGCCAACGTATACTATGCCGATATCGAAAGCGTAAACGTCAAAGTCGGATTGACGGATAAAATCCTGGGCGTGGGCGATATTTACATTAAAAGCAAAAACCATGCTCACGTGCTGTGGGACCTGGAAAAACCTTACGAGCTCACCAACCATCTGCAAAAAGTGGTGCACGATCTGAAAACGGATACCTACTTCCCCAACGAGCTCCGCCCTGCCGAAAACAAAGGCTTCGATACCCGCTATTCCGCAGAAAGCGGACCTGAGGATAAACCCCAAATTTAAAAGCCGCATTGAAATCCGTAAAACAAAAAACGCACCTCGGTGCGTTTTTCTGTTTTGGTTTGCAGCCGCGGCGTTATTATTTCTTTCCGGAAAGTGCCCCACTCCACCGTTACCATGGGCCCGCCCGCAACGCAATCGTTATGCCTGCGCCACTCCCGGCGCAGACTGTCCATCTCGGGGCGGCTCGCAAGTTCGAGCTGCTTCTTTGCCAGATCTCTTATCCTCTCGCGGTCTTTTGCCGATATCAACATTCCTTCTTACCTCTCTTAACTTTCGTTATACATTCATTATAAACCTCCTGCGGCGTCCGTTCAAGGGTGCCTTTTGTTTAAAAAAGGTTTATTCTTGCAATATTTATTGCCGTATTTGCCGACTCGGTAAGGTTTGTAGGATATAAATTTTTTATCGGCGTCCTGCCCGTATTGCCTTTATCAATACAAAAAACCGAATAACACATGTGATTATATTATATCATGTTTTACGGTTGCATACCATCAACTCATGTTATTTAATTTGTCAACCAATAGTTGCTATTTTCAAAAACAGCCGTTATATATTACCTGTAATTATATATTTGATTTTATAGATGCAAGCTTGTGTTTTGAATTATAAAACAAATCAATTTTTCTGTGTTTTTATGATGGACTGAACAATATATTACTGCAATCTTATTCATAATTACTAATATTCCTTTTACATTTTAACGATTTGTTCAATACTCTTTAATTAACCCTGACATTTTGATTCTCATTTTTCGTAAAAATATAAACTATACTCATTTATTGAAATAATTAAAGTTGGAATCTCCGTTTTATCTTGATATGTTGTTTTACTAACTGACGCAATACCCTTTGTTCCGTTATATTCAACATCATAAATTGTACTTTCGCCTGATAAATCTTTTTCTTTATACGATAAAACAAATGTTTCTTGGTCACTTTCATTCACAATAGTCAATGATCCCTCTTTTATTTGGATTGAAAGCTCAATAATTTTTGCCGTTTCTGACACCCATTGACTATCTTTGGAGCAAGCAATTACTGCTCCATCATTAGCTGTACCTTGCACTTTATCAAATTTCCATTCGTGATTTTGAATTGTGTTATCTCCTTTGCTGCAACCGCTTAAAGCAATAACACAACTTAAAACAAATAGCGTCACGAAAACTATCGTGATAACTTTAACAACTTTGCTTGATAACTGGCTCTTGATCTGTCTTTCAAACATAATAATTACTCCTTTATCCATTATATTTTTTTAATCGTTTCAATCATCTTTTTCAAATTTGCATTATTCTGTTCATCAGAAATCGTAGGATCTTTGGTAAATCGTTCGCAAGGTAGACAATCACATTTTCCGCAATTTGCCTGCCCCTTTTGATTGACACAGCAATCGTAAACTTTGCAAACATCCCCGCCCGTGTATTGCAGCCAATACACTTTTCCTTTTATTTTGCGGCAACCTTCGCATGTTTTGGGAAACAGCCCGCATTCAGCGCATATCGCGCCGCAAGGAGAAGGCGCTACAAACTCATCTTTCCAAAACCACCAAGAGCATTTGGATAAATCGGGGTTTTCAGAATTTACGAAATATTCGACGGCACGATATAAATACAACTGACAGCGATCGATGATTTCTCCCCGTAAAGCACATTCTTCTTTATAAAGTTGCTCTGCGGTTTTCCCTTTCAACGATTCTATGGTCGTGTATCCCATTGCAATAAGGTCTTTTTCCGTTGCTTTTCCCACGTTGGGGATTTGGCGAAGTTCACTCATATTCCGTCTCCTTTTTACTCAGTATAAGGTAATTCAATTATTTCAAAATGTGCCAGAGTCTCTTTGATAGCCAAAACCATTTTTTCAGTCGGATGCGATCTCGGACGTTTTAACTCTTCGACTGCGTTAGGAGCATCATACATTGGCAACCCCAAATTACGCTTGACCTCCGCGATATATGCCGTATGCACCTTGAATCCATAGTTTTCTTCAACATAATTTTGGATATCCTTATATGTCGTTTTAGATTTCGGTTTTCGCCCTTCGGCACGTTTTAGCGCATCTTTTAATGAAATCTTACCTTCTCCCTCGCCAAACTCGACATCAACTACGATATGACTGTCAGGCTTTTTTGGAAAGCAGTACCAGAGTCTCGACGTGTTTTGTCTGCGGGAACATATCGTACGGGGTGACGGACGTTATGTCGTACTTTTGCGCCAGCAGCGCGACGTCGCGCGCGAGGGTCGCCGGGTTGCAGGAGATGTAGACGATCTTGTCGGGGACAGCGGAAAGCAGCGCGTCTACGACCTTTTTGTCGCAGCCCTTGCGCGGCGGGTCGAGCACGACGACGGACGGGGTGTTTTGCGCCGCGAGCGTGGCGACTTCGCGCGGCAGCACCTCGGCGCAATCGCCGCAAATGTTGCGCACCTTGCCCTCGTTGCCGTTCATCGCGGTCAAGACGTCCGCGTCGGCGACCGCCTCGGGGACGATCTCGATGCCGACGACGCGGCGTGCGTGTTTTGCGAGGATGTTGGTCAACATGCCCGTGCCGCTGTATGCGTCGATGACAGTCGCGTTTTCGAGCGCCGCCGCTTGGAGTGCCGCGGCGGAATAGATGAGGTCGCGCACCTCGTCGTTGATCTGCATGAACGACAGCGGACCGACCTGTGCCTTGACCCCGAGCACCTCGCAAGGCAGGCTCTCCTCGCCCCAAAGGCAGGTCAGCTTGCCGTGCAAGATCACGTTGGTCGGCGCGGTGTTGGAGCAGGTGAACAGCGAAAACTTTGCCTTTTCGCGTTTGAGCGCGGCGATCAATTGGTCCGCGTGCGGCAGTTTGGCGCCGTTGATGACGACGACGATCGCATACGCGTCCCCGACCCTGCGCGCGACGAAGTGGCGCAAAAGCCCCTTGCGCGTGCTCTCGTCGTAGCAGGTCAAGCCCCTCTCTCTCGCAAAGGTCAAAAAGACGTCCAAAAGCCGAGACATATCCCTGTCGTACATCGCGCAGCCTCCGTCCGGAAAGGGCACGACGCGGTGCGTCCCCTCGGCGAAATAGCCTGCGACGAGCTTGCCGCCGACGACGCCGAGCGGCGCTTGGATCTTGTTGCGATAGCCCACGATTTGCGGCGACGGCACGACCTCGTCTACGTCGATCTCGCGTCCGCACGCCTTGGCGAGACAGCTTGCGACCGACGCGCGCTTGACGCGCAATTGTTCGCCGTAGTCGATGTGCTGCATGTCGCAGCTGCCGCACTTGTAAAAGACGGGGCAGACGGGCTTGACGCGATGCGGCGACGGCTGTATCAATTTGATGACGCCGGCGCGCGCAAAGCGGCTGCGCACCTCTTTGACCATCACCCTGACCTTTTCGCCGACAAGGGCGCGCGGCACGAACACGACGACACCGTCGTGTCTCGCGACGCCCTCGCCCTCCATGCCGGAAGATGTGATCTCAAGTTCCAAAATGTCGCCCTTTTTCATGCCTACATTATAGCATATCGGCGGGCGCACTTCAATCTTCTTGCGCGCAAAAGGCGCGCATTGCCGATTTTGAAAATTTGCAAAAACTTTGAATAGTTCGCCGCGACGGGGGCATACCATACTCGGAGGCAAAAGCTATGGGCAAGAAAGACAAGCGCTCAAAGCGGGCGCGAAAGATCGACAGAGCCAACCTTGCGATGAGTTTGAAGGACGAAAACAACGGTATCTATCACTTTGAAGACGAGTTGGCAGAGTGGATCGAGAAACATTGAACCTGTGTTCTTTGTCTCAAAAAAGGCGGAGCAAATCGCTCCGTCTTTTTTGCTGTCACGTCGAAAAAGCGAAAACAGGTGGCGAAAATGCGCCCGCGGCGGCTCTTTCGTCCCCCTCTTTGTCCTTTGCGAGCTTGCGGCGGAAATACTCGACGATCGAGCGAACGGTGAGATCCTCTATGCCGAGGTCGCGCGCGGTCTTGTCCTCGTATTCCTCGCCCAAAAAGCCGAACAGCCCGACCTCGTCAGCCTTGCCGAGCGTCTCCAACGTCAGCGAAGAATACGCCCACCACCCTGCGATGACGAACACCGCGGCGACGATGACAATGCGGCTAAAACACCCTCCGAAACATCCTCTGCCCATATCGGCAAGTATTGCCGTCCGCGCGCAAAGCATACAAAAGGGCTCCCCCGAAGGAGAGCCTTTTGACATTGCGCTCAATGCGGTTACTCTTAGCTAAGCGTTTGCCCGTAGTTGATCGTGATGTTTGTCGCGTCGAACTCCCAGCCCGCGGGCAGCGCCGTATCGGTAGGCTGCGCCGCATCGGTGTTGATCGTCTTGACGGACGAGAACGCGTTGGACGCGATCGATGTGACCGTCGACGGAATGCCGAGCGTCTCGAGGTCCCAATCGCCGAAGGCGCCGCCGTCGATTGATGTGACGGTATAGGAGACGCCGTTGTACTCGACCTTGGCAGGAATGACGAAGTTGTCGAGCTTTGTGTATACTCCTTCTTGACTTACACGGATAAGCCTTGCGTTGCCGTTCTTTTGGACGACGAACTCCAATACTGCTCTTGCGGCAACGACGATGTCGTTCCAGCCTTTCATCGTGACTTCCGTCTTGCCGACGGCGTTCCAGTAGGTCGGCAGGGTCGTGCCGCTGCCCACAAGGCTTGTGACTATGCTGCCTATCGACGAAATGTCGATGCCGGTGAGGTCGACGGTGGTGTTCCAGCCCACCTTGTAGCCGATCAAGCCGGATCCCGTCGGCGCGCTCTTTCTGCCCATAAATAGCTCGGCGTTGTTTGCGCCGGCGAAGGCAAAGTAGCCGATCGTATCGCAGCTTTCGGGGATGTAGACATAGGTGAGGCTGGTGTTCATCGCAAAGGCGAGATTGCCTATCTCCTCAAGTCCTTCCGCCAAAGTCAGCGATTTGAGGTTGGTGCCGTAGAACGCCTGTTCGCCTATCCTCTTGATCGTGCCGGGGATGCTGACGTCGGTCAAGAGCATCTCGTCCTTGAACAATTGGTCGCCGATCTCGGTGACGGTGTAGGTCTTTTCGTTCACGGTCAACGTCTCGGGGACGGTCAGCTTGGTCAAGCCGCCGAAGAAAGTGAACTCCTGCGAGATCGCGATCGCCTCTCCGTTGCTGCGCAGCAGATAGGTGACCTCGTCCTGCGT
>CASFJH010000041.1 GCA_949294845.1 uncultured Bacillota bacterium
TCGCACTTTTCGATCATACTGACGCTGTTGTTGCCGCTTGTGTCGATTTTCGGCGCGTATTTAGCCAAACTTGCGTACAAGAAGATCCCCAACGATGTACTGCTGATCGGGATATTTTTTGCGCTCGGCGGCGGTTTGATTGCACTGATTCTGTGGCTGTATACGCATACGCTGTTCGGCACGGTGGCGCTTTTTGCCGTTGTGTCGTGCGTCATCGCGGCCGTAAATAATCTAATTACGGCGGCGATCCCATTTCGCCTGCGCACGGTGGGGCGTAGCGGCTTCTTTGCCGGTATACTCAATACCTTTTGCTACGCAGGCAGTACGATCACGAGCGTCCTCTTGGGATGCATAGCGGCAAACAGCGGCTGGAACGCGGTGATTCTTCTTCTCATGTGTGCGCTGTTGGTTTTAAGCTGTGTCGCGCTTATCTTCTCGCGGTACTGGAAAAAGAAAATTACGCCGCTGCTGTAGTAATGTAAAATTTTGCATAAAGGACAATAGGACAATGAGAAACACAGGCAGAGTAACGATCCCCACGGACGAGAGTTTCGTCGAGGGAACAAAAGAAATCATGCAAAAGTGGGGCGCGGACGCGGTGCGCGATTGCGACGGTACAAGACTTCCCGAGAACGCCAAAGAACTCGGCAAAGTATACAACATGTACTTTATCGTGCGCGGCGACAACGCGTGGGCACGGCTTCACCCCGAGGAAGCGCAACGTATATTTTTATTAAGCGAGCGGGTTTTGGCGGTTGGAAACAGTGTAACGATCCCGTTTATGACGGGCTTTCTGCACGATCAGTTCGACCCCGACTATACGAATATCGAGCGTTGGCAAGTGTACGACCGCACGACGGGAGAATGTTTGCCGCGAGAGGCGTGGAACGTAAACGAGAAGAAACACGAAGTCACGATACTTAAAGCCAAAAGAATGCACGAATATACCATATCGGTAACACGGCTGACGAAACTGTGGATTTCTGCCGCCGTGAGGGGATTGCGGTCGAGGCTTACAGTCCGCTGGGCGTGGGCAAACTGTTAGACGACGCGGCAATCGCCGCAGTCGCCGCCGCGCACGGAGCGACTGCGGCGCAGGTGGCGCTGAGATTCTGTCTGCAGAACGGAATCGTGCCGCTGCCCAAATCGGTTACGCCTTCCAGAATAACCGAAAACGCCGAGCTGTTCGGATTCAGCCTTTCGGAGAAAGAAATGGCCGAGCTTGCGGCTCGCCCAAATACTACCGGAACAGGTCCCGACGTGGACAATGCTTGTCCGGAATCGCGCAATTTTACCAAGCGCGACAAGCCCGTTCTTGACTGAGCGGCCGGCGCAAAGGAGAACCGCATCGGATTTTTCAGTCTCCTTTAACGAGATAATTGGCGATGTATTCATATCGGCTTTGTGCGGCATAGTTAAAGTATCATACGAATCTGCATTTAAGGTACTCCGATTGCGTATTCTTTCCGACCGATAGGCGCAGGCGCAATCGGAGTTTTTTAAAAAGTATCCGATAAACGGCAATGAGCCGCGCTGATAAGGCGCGGTTTTTATATAAAAAAATTCCGCTTTTACGGCGCGGAATTTTTTAAGCGTCGGCTCGCTATTTGCTCAAGATACAGCGTCGGTAATTCAGTAAAGCCGCGGCAGTAGCTTCGGATTGGCCGTTTTATACAGGTCGTCGCCGGCTTCTTTAAGAACGGATAAATATTCTTCGCAGTTTAGCGGCGAGAAAGAGAGAAGCTCCATGTCGGTATTGTATACGTTGACGAAAATTTCCGTGGGCAAGAGACCGTTTTTCAGATAGAAGTCGCGCCGCTTTTTCCGTTGAGCGGCATTTTCGGCATAGGGTACAGCGGCTTCTATTTCAAATATCAGTTTTGCGCCGTATTTTTCTCTCAGCAACCGGAGCGCGGCAGAGCCGCAGCCGAGGCCGCGCATATCGGAAGATACCGCCAGATAATCTACTATAACGGCTGCGCTGCCTTTTAGCGTGACGGCAAGACCGCAGAAACCGCTGTCGTCCAGTGCGAATATATCTGCAACCCCTTTTGACTGCAGCAAAAATAACATTCCTACGGGCTTTTTCTCGTCGGCAGGGAACGCGTCTATGTATAACTGCGTGAAGGCGGACAGGTAAGGATGGGATTCGGAGAGGTTCAATAATCGCATATCGGTATTATATCAGATAAGCGGCAGTAAAGTCAAACGTTTTTTGAGCGCTGAAATTCCGTTAAAGTCCGTTTCGGTATTTTTTCGCAAAATCCGCGCTGTTCTTGACGGACGGCAAATACTGTTGTATAATGATATAAATAAATTATTTTCGAGGTGCCGAAATGAAACCGTTGTATGACAAAATACTTTTCAACAAAAGCGATAGGGACGTGATCGTTTCCGGCCATCGCGGCATATGCGCGCTTTATCCAGAGAACACCATGCTCTCATACCGTAAGGCGGTTGAGGCAGGCGTCGATCAGATCGAGATAGACGTCAACATGACGCGCGACCGCAAACTGGTTCTTATGCACGATTGTTATGTCGACCGCACGACCGAACGCTCGGGACCGATACGTTCGTACACCCTCGACCAGATAAAAATGATGGACGCCGGTTCGCATAAGGATTACGCTTACCGCGGAGAAAAAGTCCCCGAGTTTAAAGAGCTGCTCGAATTTATCGCCGACACAGACGTTACACTCAACGTGGAGATAAAAGACGATACTCTCGAGGCGGTCGACGCGACTGTCAGAGAGCTGTTCGATTACGGTATGCAGGATAAATTCGTCATTGCCTGTTTCGATGCGAACATAATCCAGTATGCGCATCAAAAATACGGAGTGATGACGCAAGGTTTCCCCGACGGAATGCAGCAGAATTTCTCAAACGAAACGCGCGATCATATGTATGCGGTGGGAATTCCCATGCATATGCTTACTAAAGAGCTTTGCACGGAGTACGTTGCCGACGGGATACAGCCTTGGGCGTGGTGTCCCGACACGGAGGAAACGGCGTTGGCGGCGGCCGAGTGCGGCGCGCGGCTTATTACCTGCAATAATCCGATTCCGGCGCTGAAAGCGTTGAAAAAGGCCGGATACAGACAATAACTGTTGACAATTTCGGTATTTATGCTATAATTAAAATACTATTTCATACAGGAGAGAAAAATTTGGATACCAAAAAGGTGAAGTTCGCCAATATCATAGCGCATCGCGGACTCAGCGGGATCGAAAGGGAAAACACGGCTTCGGCATTCGTTGCCGCGGGTAACCGCAGATATAAAGGCATAGAGACCGACGTGCATCTTACCGCCGACGGTAAATTCATAATTATACACAACGACGATACCGAGGCCGTTGCCGGAGACAAGCTTTCGGTAGAATCCACGTCGTACAGGACGTTGCGCTCTCTGCGCCTTAAAGACGTTGACGGGACGAAAGACCGCGCCGATCTCATAATGCCCAGTCTTGTAGAGTATATACGGATATGCAAGAGGTACGGCAAACAGTGCGTGCTGGAGATAAAAAACGCATTTCCGCCGGCATACGTTGAGGAAATAGCCAAGGTTTTCGACAGGGAAGAGTATTTCGAAAACGCAATATTTATTTCGTTCTGTTACGATAATCTAGTCAGTATGCGTGGCTACCGCCGCGACGCGACGGTGCAGTTTCTTACCGATAAAATGCCCGACCGCGAGCTGATCGGTAAGCTTTCCAAAAACACATTTGACATCGACATACAGTATAAGGCGTTGACTGCCGACGCAGTGAGAGAGCTGCATCATTCGGGCATAATCGTAAACTGCTGGACGGTAGACAATCCGCAGGACGCCGAACGCCTCGCCGAATACGGAGTAGATTATATAACTTCAAACATTCTGGAACCGGATTTCCCTTTGTGAAATATATAATATAAAAGTGTTTTCACGGAAAATTTTTTCGCCGCGAAACAGACATACTTAACAGTAGGAGGGGTTATGAAAAGAATAAGCAATACTCTCGTAAGAGTGCTGATGTACGTTTTCGGCTATGCAAATATAATAGCTGCCGTAGTCGGATGCGGATACGTCTTGCTTAAAGATGAGGACGAGGGCAACTGCACCGCGGCAAAAAGGTCTTTGATACTGGTCGCTTTGTTTGTGGCGCTCAAAGCGCTGAACGAATTGTACTATTATATCGCAATAAGGCTTATAGGCGCGAGCGGAGCTGCGTTAGACGTCTACTCCGTATTCGGCACACTTATAACCTTAGCGCAGATAATTACCTTTGCCGTATTTGCGATACTTGCCATTGTCGAAGGCAGCAAGGGGCGCGTCACCGGATCGTCTGACGGGCAGCCGTCGAAGAAACCCGAAAAGGCCGAAAAAGCCAAGAAAGACGAAACGGTCGATGCGGATGAAACCGCCGAAGAAAAGGAATAAACGTATTTACCGAAAAATATATAACCGCGGCCTTTTATGTTATACATTTTTACGACGGTCGCTGATCGTTTATATACCGGCATGAGCGCATAAGCGCAAGTTTCCGCAGGACGTAAGCCGGCTGGCTGTACGGTCAAACGCGCTATTCGCCGAGAAGCTTACCGATCATTTTGGGCAGAGCTTCTTTTGCCGAGCCCGTTGCGCGTGCCGAGCGATAGTCGTATTGATTGGTAAAAGCCTGAAGATCGTCGGAAAGATTCGAAAATCGCGTGCGCTGCAGCGAAGTGAGCGCCGAGGCATACTGAGCCGCGGCTTTTCCGGCATGAGCGACGTATTCGAGCAAAAGCGCGTAATGTTTAAGGCAGAATCCGTTTGAAGTCGCGAAAAGTGCGGGGAATTCTTTTTCTCTTAAGTACATTTCCGCAACCGTATAGGCATATCTTTCCATCATTTCATCCGCGGTGTCGCATATTACGCAGGTGGACAGAGCGGCGCGCACCTTCGCCGCTTCCTTTTTTGCTTCTTTGGCATTGTCCAAGGATCTAAGCTCTTTAAGGAGAGCCTGACTACGCGTATGGAGCTGGAGAGCCAGTCCCAGCTTGTTTTTGCCCTCGTACAATTTTTTAAGATGCCGCTCGCAGAATCCGCGTTTGTTTACTTTGACGCGGTAATCCGGTTCCATGACGGCTTCGTTCAGATACTGCGATACGAGCCGCTGCTCAGTCTTGGAATATATTGCGCAAAGAGGACATTCGCAGCCCGATTTGAACGCGTCCCAGATAGGTGTTGTCTGAATATGGTATTGCATAAACGACCGCCCGAAATCATAAGTATTTAATATATCATACCATAAAGGCGGCGATAATGCAACAATATGACGCTGACGGCAACGAAATACCGTACATAATAGAAAAAAAGCGGACGCCGCGGAGGTTCGGCCGTATCGCCGGAGCGCTAATACTCATATCTGCGGCGGTAAGTATCGGCATCGCGGTAAGAATATTGTTTTTTTCCGGTACGGTTACGATAGAAGGCCGGAAATTTTTCGCCGTATACACTGCGGAAACCTCTGTCGAGTCTGAAGCGTCGGCCGCTTCCGAATCTGTCAGAAACGGCGGCGGCAGCGGGTACGTTTACAACGACGGCACTTTTAAAGTATTCGCGGCGATTTATCCGGACGAAGAGTCGGCGTCGACCGTTGCGTCGAGGCTTACTGCAAACGGTACGAACGCCGGATACATGGTGCTCACGGTGCCTGAAATAAAACTGAAGGGGTATGACGACAGAACCGAGAGGCTCAGACTCGCCGAAACAGTTTACTACGCTTACGGCGAGCTTTATGACGAGCTGTATGAGCTTAGTATTGAGCTTGACGAAAAGAGACTGTCGGAGGCCGCAGCTGTAAAGCTGACGGCCGATTACCGCGAAAGCGCAGCAGACAGGCTGGATTATGTATCCGAAAGGATTTCCGTTTATACCCGGGACGCTACGCTGGTCAAGCTTCGTAACGCATATATTAAGGTTACCGAAGCGCTTTCGGCTACGTCTGCAGCGGACAAAACGCCGCCGGCGTCGCGGGTAAAATATGCTATCAGCGAAATAGTGATTACCATGCGAAGTTTGGCTGAAGAAATTTAAGGAAAAAATTGACATAAATGCTCGAAAAAATTTGTCAATACCTCGAAAACGCTTGAAAATACGCGACGTTTATGGTATTATATTCTAGATGTCCGGAATTTTACGGACAAGCGTTTTTCCGCACGCCGTTCAAGCAGACTTACAGTTAAAACCCGGTTTGTTTGGCGTTCCGTTTTTTTATGATGGAGGAAGTATGAGAATAAAGGAAATTATCGAAATCTTACAGGCGGAAGTGCTTACGGGAGAAGATATGATTGATTCTGTGGAGGTTCATTCGGCCTGCGGATCCGATATGATGAGCGACGTGCTCGCATATGTTAAGGATCAGGGACTTCTGCTGACGGGCCTTTGTAATCCGCAGGTAGTTCGCACGGCCGAAATGATGGATATTTCGGTAATATGTTTCGTGCGCGGCAAAAAGCCCGACGACACGGTCGTTTCTCTTGCGGCGGAAAAGAATATAATTCTGCTTTCCTCGCGTCAGACGATGTATATGGCTTGCGGACTTTTGTTTGCTGCGGGATTGGAAGCAGGCAAGGCGCATGAGCTCTCTTAAGCTTCATTACGACGTAGACGGTTCCGATTTCGTCTCGTGCGGCAGAGCCAGCGAGGACGTAAAACGCACTCTTAAAAATATCGGAATGCCGGCTGACGTTATAAGGCGCGTTGCCATCGCCATGTACGAGGGCGAAATAAATATGGTTATCCACGCTAACGGCGGCGTTGCCGAAGTGGAGATTTTCGAAGATCGCATCGAGATAGCGCTTATCGACACGGGCAACGGAATAGCCGATATAGAAAAAGCTATGCAGGAAGGATATTCCACCGCTACGGAGGATATACGCGAATTGGGCTTCGGCGCCGGCATGGGGTTGCCGAACATGAAGAAATACTCCGACGTAATGCGTATCGACAGCAAGGTAGGAGAGGGTACAAAGGTTTATCTTACGATAAACATCAGCTGACCGTCCGCATCGGCTAAAAATTTTGTAAGGAGGGCAGACAATTGGACACGGTCAAACCGGTATATCTCGAGTCGGATAAATGCAACGGCTGCGTTAATTGTATGAAGCGCTGCCCGACCGAAGCCATTCGCGTGCGTAACGGCAAAGCCACAATAATGTACGATCGTTGCGTAGGCTGCGGCGAATGTGTCAAGGTCTGCCCGACCGGAGCGAAAAAAGAGAGCTACGACAAGCTCGAAACCGTAAACCGTTACAAATACAAGATCGCGCTGCCCTGTCCGTCGCTTTACGGACAGTTCAACAATCTGACAGATACCGACTATGTGCTTACCGGGCTTAAGCGCATGGGATTCGACGCCGTTTACGAGGTCGCATACGCTTCTGAGCTTATTTCTTCGGCAACGCGCCGCTACATAAGGGAATACGGCGCAAAAAAACCTATAATTTCCACCGCGTGTCCCGCCGTTCTCAATCTCATACTTATGAGATACGAGCATCTTATCGAGCATTTGTCGCCTATGCTGCAGCCTGAAGAGGTGGCCGCAAGGGAGGCGTTGAAAGAAGCCGAAGGGCGCGGCATAAAGCGCGAAGATATAGGAATATTCGTAATAACCCAGTGCGCCGCCAAAGTCTTGCAGCTTAAGCGTAACGGCAGCTCCGTCGACGGCGTGCTATCGGTCAAGGAAGTATATTTCCCGCTTCTTAACGAAATGAATAAAATCGCCGAGCCCGAAAAGCTTAAAAAAGCCGGCAAGATAGGGATAAGCTGGGGTTCCAGCACGGGCGAGGCGATAGGACTGGGCTGCGACAATTACCTGTCCGCCGACGGGATAGAAAACGTAATCGGCGTTCTCAACGAAATGGAGCACGACAAGCTGGCAGGACTTGATTTTATTGAGCTTAACGCCTGTTCTTCCGGATGCGTAGGCGGCTCGCTAAATCTTGAAAATCCTTTTCTTGCGCGCACGCGGCTCAGACAGCTGCGCAAACATTCCGCCGATACGAAAGTCGAAGTGGAAGATATTAACTTATATACGGTAGATAAACCTTACGAGAGCGTAAACGTGTTCAGACTGGACGACAACCGTATAGAAGCGATGAAAAAGATGATAGCCGTGCAGGATATTTATTCGCGCCTGCCGGGTATGAATTGCGGCAGTTGCGGCGCGCCTAACTGTATGGCGCTGGCCGAGGATATAGTTCGCGGACTGAAGGTCAGCTGTAAGTACAAGGAGGCGGAAAAGAAATGACGCTTGCCGGGTTGGCCGAAAAAGTCTGCGGCAAGGTGGTCGTACCTTCCGACGGAGAGATAAAAGCTTTTTATGCCGGCGACTTTTTAAGCCGCGTCATGGGAAAAGCGCCTGCCGACTGCGCGTGGTTTACCGTAATGGCTAACGTCAACGTAGCCGGAGTCGCCGTTCTGGCGGAAGTGCGCGCCGTTGTTCTGTGCGAAGGCGTGGCGCCCGATCCGTTGCTTACGGAAAAGCTGCGTAACGAGGGTATCGGGTTGATAACGACTGAGCTGCCTGTGTTCGAGGGGTGCGTGAGCGTTGTAAAGTGAAAGATTACTACTGCGATCTGCATATCCATTCGTGCCTGTCGCCTTGCGGCGACGACGAGATGACCCCGTCCGATATAGTCGGAATGGCGCGCTTGAACGGGCTGGACATTATAGCTCTCACCGATCACAACAGCGCGCTCAACGTACCTGCCGCGGTAAAGGCCGGGGCGAGAACGGGACTGACCGTCATTCCCGGCATGGAGCTGGAAACGTCCGAAGAGGTGCACATAATATTGCTTTTCCCTTCGGTCGAGGCCGCGCTCGAATGCGGAAAAGCCGTAGATTCCGCGCGTTTCAAAATAAAAAACCGCACGGACATTTACGGCAGACAGGTGATCGCCGACGAATTTGACCGCGAGATCGGCGAGGTTGAAGACCTGCTGCTTACGTCCTCTTCGATAGGAGTTTACGACGCCGTGGCGTTCGCGGCGCGTTACGGAGGAATCGCTTATCCGGCGCACGTCGACAAACCGGCGAACGGGATTATTCAGATACTCGGAGCGCTTGACGCCGGAATGGGATTTACCGCGGCCGAAGTCAGCCCTCGTGCAACCACCGAAATTACAGATAAGCTTTCAGGCGACGGATATAAAGTCGTGTACGGCTCGGACGCGCATTATCTTGCCGACATAAGCGAGCCGTGCGAGCGCAACCGGATTGTGCTGGAGCAGCCGTCCGCCGAATGTTTGATAAATTATCTGCGCAAAAAATCCATTTTCACTTAGCATAAAGGAGCAAAACATGAGTAACAATTTTGTCGAAACACCCGAACAGAAAAAAACGTTCGACGCCGCGCTCGAGGAGCTGAAGGACGTTCCGGGACCTTTGATGAAAGCGCTTCAGAAAGCGCAGGAGATCTACGGATACCTGCCTGAAGAAGTGCAGATCCGCATTGCCGAAACTTTCGGAGTGCCGCTGTCGGAGATATACGGAATAGCTACGTTTTATTCGCAGTTCAATCTTTATCCCCGCGGCGAATATAAGATCGGCATTTGCCTCGGCACGGCGTGTTACGTTAAAGGCTCGGGCGAAATTCTGGCAAAGTTCAAGACCAAGCTTGGCATCGAGCCCGGTCAGACTACCGCCGACCGCAAGTTCACGCTCGAAGCCACGCGTTGCATAGGCTGCTGCGGACTCGCGCCGGTGCTTACCGTAAACGACGAGGTTTACGGCAAGGTCACGCCCGACGACGTGGACAAGATTCTGGCCAAATATAATGGATGAGCTGGCGCTCAATATTCTCGATATTGCGTGCAATTCCACAAAAGCCGGAGCCTCGTCGGTAGAGATCGACGTTATCGCAGACAGACCGGCCGATAAGCTGACGATACGCATTGCCGATAACGGAAAAGGCATGGAGCCCGATTTTGCCGCAAGAGTTGCTGACCCGTTCACGACGACGCGCACTACGCGCAAGGTCGGCATGGGGATTCCTCTTTTCAAAATGGCGGCGGAAATGAGCGGCGGGGAGTTTTCGATAGACACCGCGCCGGGAAGAGGCACCGTGGTAACCGCGACGTTCGGGTTGAGCCATGTTGATCGCACGCCGCTGGGCGATCTGGCGTCAACGGTGACCACACTTATAGGCGGCGCGCCTTCGACCGAGTTCAAACTGCGCTTCGCGCTAGACGGAGAGGAGTATGTGTTCGACACGCGAGAGGTTCGCGCAGCCGTAGGAGACGATATAGACGACGCCGAAACGCTCGCTTTTATCGGGGATATGATACAGGAAAACATCGATAACATTAAAAAAGGAGTTTATATATGAAAACATTGGCAGAGTTACAGGCCATTCGCGACAGGAAAAAAGCCGAACTCAACAATCGTGAAACGCCTGACGGAAGCGATATAAAGATCGTCGTCGGAATGGCTACCTGCGGTATCGCAGCCGGCGCCCGTAACACGCTGAAAGCGATAACGGACGAAATCGAGGCGCGCGGACTTACAAACGTGAAAGTTTCGCAGACCGGCTGCATCGGCATCTGCAAATACGAGCCGATAGTGGACGTTATACTTCCCGGCAAAGAGAAAGTCACATATGTGCACGTCGACGCCGATCGCGCCAGAACCATCATCGCTAATCATGTAATCAACGGGACGGTAGTCGAAGAGTTTACTTACGGCTACGCGGTCAAAGGCTAAGGAGGAAGTACATTAATGCTTGAAAGGGCACATATTTTGGTTTGCGGCGGTACCGGATGCACGTCCGGCAACAGTAAACAGATAGCCGCAGAGTTTGAGCGCTGCCTTAAGGAAAACAACCTTGATAAAGAGGTAAAGCTGATAATGACCGGCTGTTTCGGACTTTGCGCCCGCGGTCCTATCGTGGTCGTTTATCCGGAAGGATCGTTCTATCAGCACGTTCAGCCTTCGGACGTCGCCGAAATCGTTTCGGAGCATATTCTGAAAGGCCGTATAGTCGAGCGCCTTCTCCACACCGAGAAGGAGGCCGACGGAACGTACAAGGCGATAAACGACACCGATTTTTACAAGAGCCAGAAGCGCGTCGTTCTGAGACTGTGCGGCATTATCAATCCTGAGGATATAGACGAGTATCTAGCTTACGACGGATATAAGGCTTATGAAAAAGTTGCTACCGAGATGACTCCTCAGGAAGTTATCGACACGATAAAGAAATCGGGACTGCGCGGTCGCGGCGGCGGAGGCTTCTCCACCGGCATGAAGTGGCAGTTCGCTCACGATTCCGTTTCCGATAAGAAGTACGTCGTATGTAACGCCGACGAGGGCGATCCCGGCGCGTTCATGGACAGATCGCTGCTCGAGGGGGATCCTCACGCCGTTATTGAGGCTATGATGATAGCAGGTTATGCCATCGGCGCCGATCAGGGGTATATATACGTCCGAGCCGAGTATCCTATAGCGGTCAAACGACTTGAAATAGCGATCGGCCAGGCCCGCGAATACGGTATTCTTGGCAAAAACGCAATGGGACTCGGCCACGATTTCGATATCGAGCTGAGACTGGGCGCAGGCGCGTTCGTATGTGGCGAGGAAACCGCGTTGCTGCAGTCCACCGAGGGAAAGCGCGGCGAGCCGAGACAGCGTCCGCCGTTCCCCGCGGTAAAAGGCTTGTTCGGAAAGCCCACGCTTATTAACAACGTTGAGACTTACGGCAATATTACTCAGATCATTCTGAACGGTCCCGAATGGTTCGCCTCGATGGGAACGGAGAAGAGTAAGGGCACAAAGGTGTTTGCGCTCGGCGGCAAGATACATAATACCGGCCTTGTCGAAATTCCCATGGGTACGACGCTGAGAACGATTATCGAAGATATCGGCGGCGGTATCCCCAACGGCAAGAAGTTCAAAGCCGCGCAGACCGGCGGTCCTTCCGGCGGCTGTATTCCCGCTTCGCTTATTGATACCAAAATCGATTACGACAATCTTATCGCCATAGGTTCAATGATGGGCTCCGGCGGCCTTATTGTTATGGACGAAGATAACTGTATGGTCGACATAGCCAAGTTCTTCCTCGAATTCACCGTCGACGAGTCGTGCGGAAAATGCACGCCGTGCCGTATCGGAAACAAGCGCCTTTACGAAATGCTCGATAAGGTCACGAAAGGCGAGGGCACGATGGAGGACCTCGACAAGATGGAAGAGCTGTGCCATTACATCAAGGAAAACTCGCTTTGCGGCCTCGGTCAGACGGCGCCTAATCCGGTGCTTTCCACAATGAAGTATTTCCGCGACGAGTATATCGCCCATGTGCGCGACAAGAGATGCCCGGCCGGAGTGTGCAAGGCTCTTATAAGCTACAAGATCGATCCGGAAAAATGTATCGGCTGCGGACTCTGCAAACGCGGCTGCCCCGTGAACGCCATTTCCGGCGAGATCAAACAGCCGCACGTTATCGATCCGGCAAAGTGCATCAAGTGCGGAGCCTGCCTCGAGCACTGCCGTAAAAACGCCATCGTGAAGTAAGGAGTATGTTATGAACAAACAGGTTACTTTGAAGATAAACAACATACCGGTTACAGTCGACGCCGGCACCAGAATACTCGACGCCGCAAAAGCCGCCGGCTTCAATATTCCCACGCTTTGCTATCTTAAAGACATATGCAACGAAGGCTCCTGCCGCGTTTGCGTCGTTGAAGTAAAGGGCGCGCGCAGTCTCGTCGCAAGCTGCTCGGCTGTCGTTGCCGAGGGAATGGAAGTGTTCACCTCCACGCCCAAGGTAATGAAAGCGCGTAAAACCACGATCGAGCTGCTTATGTCCAACCATAAAAAAGACTGTCTTTCCTGCGTTCGCAGCGGCAATTGCGAGCTCCAGAAGCTCAGTCAGGACTATAACTGCGACTGCACGGCTTACGCAGGTCAGCAGACGAAGCATAAGCTCGACGACACCAACCCGTACCTTATAAGGGATAACGATAAATGTATTCTCTGCCGCCGCTGCGTCGCCGTATGCAACAAGGTGCAGGCCGTAGGCGTTATAGGCGCCAACAAGCGCGGTTTCTCCACTCAGATAGGCTGCGCGTTCGACAAAACGTTGTCCGCCACGTCCTGCGTCGCTTGCGGACAGTGCATCAACGTCTGCCCGGTAGGCGCGTTGCGCGAGCGCGACGATAATTATAAGGCCGTCGAAGCGCTCAATAACCCCGAAAAATTTGTTATTGTCGGCACCGCGCCCAGCGTACGCGTTGCGATCGGCGAGGAATTCGGGTATCCCATCGGCACAAACGTCGAGGGCAAAATGGTTGCCGCGCTCAAGCGCCTCGGTTTCAACAAGGTGTTCGACGTCGATATGGCCGCCGATATGACGATCATGGAGGAGGGAACGGAATTCCTCGGCAGACTCAAGGACAAGACGGCGCCTCTTCCCATGATAACGAGCTGCAGTCCCGGCTGGATAAGATATATCGAATTTTATTATCCCGAGCTGCTTGCGCATTTGTCGAGCTGCAAATCGCCTCAGCAGATGTTCGGCGCGATAATGAAAACGTATTACGCGCAGAAATACAACATCGATCCCAAGAATATGACGGTAGTGTCGGTCATGCCGTGCACGGCCAAAAAGACCGAAATCCTGCGCGATCATCAGGACGCAGCCGGAGTTCCCGACGTTGACGTCGCCCTTACCACACGCGAGCTTGCCAGACTCATTAAGAGCAGCGGAATCGATTTCACCGGACTGCCCGACGAAGCGTTCGACAATCCTATCGGAGAGGGCAGTACGGCAGGTTTGTTGTTCGGCGCAACCGGCGGCGTTATGGAGGCCGCGCTGCGCACTATCGCCGATGTGGTTTACGGCGAGAATCTGCAGAAAGTCGATTATAAGAGCGTGCGCGGAATGAAAGGCATTAAGAGTGCGACCGTCGATCTTAAGGGGACTAAGGTAAATATCGCCGTCGCAAGCAGCCTTTCTAATGCGAAAGTGCTTCTCGACGAGATCAAACAGGGCAAGAGCAAATACCATTTCATCGAAATTATGTGCTGCCCCGGCGGTTGCGTAAATGGCGGCGGTCAGCCTATTCAGCCTTCCAGTGTCCGCAATAACGTAGACGTGCCGGCATTGCGCGCCAAAGCTTTGTACGATACGGATAAGAAGGCTCAGATGAGAAAGAGCCATGAAAACCCCGCGGTACAGACGCTTTATAAAGAATTTTTCGATAAGCCCAACAGTCATAAAGCGCATGAAGTGCTTCATACGGAATACATCAAGAGAGAGAAATATTAATTTGCGTTATACAATATCCGGACGCCTGCGGCGTCCGGATATTGTATTAATCCGCAATGAAAGCCTTTTGACTGTATTGTCGGACAGAAACGGTTTGTTTCAATAATCTTTTATTAAAATATCGGGATAAGGAATAAGATAATGAGGATAGTAGATACGGTTCGCTTTTTCAGACACCTTGAAAAAATGGGCGAAGCTTCCGGCGGCAAGAGAATATTCTATGCGTTTGTCAATATAATCATTATGGCGCTGGGAGTAGGGTTTGCCGTGTGCGTAGTCTGGCTGTTCAAAAGTTTTACGAACACCCTGCAGAATTTTGTTTTGAACTGGATGGGCATAATCGTGTGCATAGGGCTCACGCTTCTTTGCTTTTTACAGGGCTTTATAGCGCAGCTTGTGCTTGCCGTAATGACCGGCGTCGGAATGTTCAGAAAAGAACCCGCAGGACAGCGCGCACCGAATGCAGTCGCGTTTGTAATTGCGTTTTCCACCACCGTCGGACTCGTAGTCGGCGTAATACTGTATCTGATATATTGCACATAAGCGGCAAAACCGTCCGGCGGCGCTTTTGCAAGCGTTTAAACTCTGTAAACGGACGAAAGCTTTGTAAAGCCCCGTCAGGCTTTTTTACAAGAGAAAACGGGCTTAAACGCTTTGCGGAGAGGACGGTTTCGGCACAAGCCTATATTTTTGCGGACTTAGTTGAGAAACGATATTATACGACCGGCGCGTATATATTCTTTTTAAAAGGAAAGCCGATTGCTTGCAAAATGCGCGATTTCGTTGTATAATGTCTCAAGAGGTAGTCTAAAGCTTGAAAGGGTTTATCGTTCGCAACAGATATTACACAGACGAGGGAATGGAATATGCTTTTAAGCGGCTTTGCTCGGAGCTGGACAAGCGCGGCGCCGCCTGTTGTGTAGTTTCGCCCCGAATGTGTTTCTGCCGTGACGGCAGTCTCGAGACCGATATCGGCTGCGGTGACTTCGCGGTATTCTGGGACAAGGACACGGTACTGTGCTCTGCCGTCCAAAAGAAAATGCGGTGTTTCAATAATGCGCGCGCGATTGAAGTATGCGACGACAAGGTAAAAACCTACGCCGCGCTTGAGGGGATTGCGCCGCTGCCGCGTTCGATTCCGTCGCCGCTCATGTATGCGTCGGTCGACGCGACGGACGACGAATACCTTTCGGCAGTCGCTTCTCTCGGATTTCCGCTCGTTTTAAAAGAGCGGGTAGGCAGCCGCGGCGAACAGGTTCACCTTGTAACCGACGCAGACACACTTTCCGCGCTTTATGCAAAGCTGCGCCATGTTCCGCATATGTGCGAGGAGTATGTCGAGGGCGGCGAGCACGATGTCAGAATATACGTTATCGGCGGCAGCGCCGCAGGATCCGTGTCGAGAGACGGAATGGGTTTCCGCTCGAACGTCTACATGGGAGCAAGCGTGAAGCGCGCCGCCGCTCCGGCGGAACTCGTTTCCGTCGCCGAAAAAGCCGCGGCAAAGCTGAATCTCGATTACTGCGCCGTGGATTTTATAGGAAAAAAGCGGCCTGTCCTTATCGAGGTGAATTCAAATGCATATTTTACCGGCGCGGAGGCTTGCGGTATCGATATTGCAGGCAGATACGCCGATTATATAACGGAGGCGTGCCGTGCTGGCAGATAACGTTTGCAAAATCAGAGAAAAAGTCGAACGGGCCTGCGCCTCGACAGGCCGACAAGACGAGGTGCGTATACTGGCTGCAGTCAAGACCGTTCCACCCGAAAAGATCATCGGGCTAAGAGAGTGCGGGATTGACCTTATAGGCGAAAACCGTGTGCAGGAACTGGTCGAAAAATATCCGGCGCTCAAGGGCAAATTCGAAATGCACTTCATAGGAGCGTTGCAGACGAATAAAGTAAGCAAGGTGCTGGATAAGGTTACGCTTATACACTCGCTCGACCGCGCGTCGCTTGCGGACGAAATCGACAGACATGCGCGCGCAGCCGGCAAACGCGCCGGAGTACTGATAGAGATAAACGCCGGCGGCGAACTTTCTAAGAGCGGCGTAAGTCCCGACGGCTTTATGGGTTTTGCGGAGTACGCGCTTTCAAAACAGAACCTTAGCGTGCGCGGCGTCATGAGCGTTTTGCCGATCGGCGCGCCCGAAGGTATGTACGAAAATGTAAGAGAGCTTTACGAAAAGCTGAGATCGGTCTGTCCGCAAGCCGACATACTGTCGATGGGTATGTCAGGCGACTTCGAGACGGCGGTAAAACACGGTTCAAATCTTATCCGGATAGGCTCGGCGCTGTTCGGAAAACGAATATACGAGGTCGAAAAAAATGTCTGATTTCAACGAATGGCTGCATAAAGGCCGTAATTACAGAGGCGACTCCAAACCGGAATATTACGAGGACGCGCACAGTCAGCCGGTGCAGAATCCGTATACAAACCGCAAAGGCGAGTCTCAGCGCGCCGTAACTTCCGACAGTTTCGGGCATATAGACACCCAGTATGTGCCGCCGCGCCTTTATCAGAACGTCGTAGTTTATTCTCCGGCTACGCCCGAGGATGTTCAGACGCTGATAGATTATCTCAAGCGGCGCGAGCCTGCCGTAGTCAATCTGGACGGAGTGGGCGATTCGCTCATAGCTCAACGTATACTCGACTTTATTTCGGGCGCGATATACGCGCTTAACGGCAGCGTTCACCGTATTTCTTCCAACATATTCTTATTGTCGCCAGAAGGAGTGGAAATCACCGTACCTTATGAACCCGGAAAAAATTAAACAGCAGCTTATCAAATTTTTCAATAAAGCATGGGAATATATCAGGCAGGCGCGCCTGGAACTTATAATTTTTGCCGCGCTGCTTTTTGCCGATCTGCTTACTAAAGGCATAATCGCCGCCACCATGGCGGAGAACGAAACCGTTACGATTATACCTGATTTTCTGAATTTTACTTTCGTTTATAACGAGCTCGGCGCTTTCGGATCGGCTTTCGGTCTGGAGAATCTCATAGGCGAACAGGCCGTAAGAGTTGTTTTTATAATCCTTACTTTTATAGCGATAGGAATATTCGGCTATTTTCTTTACCGCGGCAGAGGCAAAAACAAGCTTTACAGAATTTCGCTCGCAATGATACTTTCCGGAGCGCTTGGCAATCTTGTCGACAGACTGTTCATAGGCAAGGTGCGCGATTTCGTAGAAATAGTGTTTTTCGGCTGCGACGTACCGCTTTTGGGAAAAAGTTTCGCCATATTCAACGTGGCGGACGCGGCTTTGGTCGTAGGCGTTATCATCTTTCTTGTTTACTTCATCTTTATATACCGCGAGCCTGATAACGAGGAAGCGACTGCAGACGCTGCCGCGGGCGGCGAAGCAAGCGCCGGGAGTGCGGAAGCTACGGGCGAAGCAAGCGCCGGGAATGCGGAAGCTACGGGCGAAGTAACCGCCGGGAAAGAATCCGGCTTGCAGGCGACCGGGGGCGTATCGCATGGCGCCGGTTCAAATAAAAGAGGCGAAAACCCGCGTTACGGCAGTAAAGAACAGTGCGGCGGTAAATATATCGGCGGCGAGGCAGTCAAAGACGCGGACGGAGAAGATACCGACTTGACGGCGGAGTCACCGTATGCGGCCGATTGCGGAGATAAATCTTGAGAAACACATTTCTCGTAGAAAAAGACGAACGTCTCAGACTTGACGTTTATCTGTCCATGGAGACCGACGTCACGCGGTCGCAGATCAAAAACATGGTGGACAGGGGCGCCGTTACCGTTTGCGGAAAGAGCGTCAAATGCGGATATATCCTTAAAGGCGGAGACGAGATCGAGGTTGATTTTCCCGAGCGCGAAACGGAGCTGAAGCCGAAGGACATTCCGCTCGACATACTTTACGAAGACAATGATATAATAGCCGTCAACAAGCAGCAGGGACTTACCGTGCATCCGGCGGCAGGCAACAGTGAAGATACTCTGGTCAACGCGCTTTTATACCGGTTCGGAACGCTTTCGGGAATGGGTACTGACAGGCCCGGAATAGTCCACCGCCTTGATAAGGATACTTCGGGCGTTATCGTTGTCGCTAAAAACGATAAGGCGCACGCGGCGCTTGCCGAACAGTTTGCCCAGCGTGCCGTTTCAAAAACGTATCTTGCGGTGCTTGACAACAATCTGAAAGAGGACGAGGGACTGCTGACTACTCTTATAGGCCGCAATCCCGCCGACAGAAAGAGCATGGCGGTCACGACCGAAGGCCGGGTTGCAATAACGGGATACAAAGTGCTCGAGCGGTTTGTCAGACACTGTTACGTCCGATTTACGCTTCATACCGGCCGCACGCATCAGATACGCGTGCACGCGAAGTATCTCGGATGCCCGGTTACCGGCGACCGCTTATACGGCGCGAAAAAGCCGGAATTCGGGCTGAACGGACAGCTGCTTCACTCGTATACGCTGTCATTACGGCATCCGGTCAGCGGCGAACAGCTTACGTTCACCGCACCGCTGCCCGATTATTTTGAAAAGGTTCTGACAATTTTGCGAAGGAAGGAGGCAAGATCATGCGACTGAAATGTCAGCTTATGGACAATATGCAGCTGAGGCGCACGCTCATAAGAATGAGCCACGAGATAATAGAGCACAATCGAGGAGTTTCGGGGCTGCAGCTTATTGGCATACAGAGGCGCGGCGTTCCCATTGCCGAGGAGATAAGCAAGATAATAAAAACCGTCGAGGGGCGTGACGTTCCGGTGGGGGTCCTCGATATAACGTGGTACCGCGACGATCTGTCGCTTGTGACCGAGCATCCTAAAATCAAGGGAACTGACATTCCTTTCAACATAACCGACACCGATATAATTCTGGTGGACGACGTGCTGTTTACCGGCCGCACGGTACGCGCCGCGATAGACGCGCTTATGGAAATGGGACGGCCGCGTTCGATACAGCTTGCCGTAGTTATAGACCGCGGCAACCGCGAGCTGCCTATAGGCGCGGATTTTGTGGGCAAAGTAGTACCCACGTCGCGCGACGAACTTGTTTCGGTCAGCGTACAGGCGATAGACGGAGTGGATCGCGTCGATATTTACTCGCTTAAGGACTGATCGGGAGGATACTAAGAAGTGAAACGTAAAGACTTGCTCGGGTTAAAGGACATTTCCGCAGAAGAGATCGACGAAATACTCTCGACGGCTAAGGAAATGAAAAAGATTCTCGATCAGAACGTAAAAAAGACTCCTCATCTGCAGGGTAAAAACGTCACGACGCTGTTTTATGAAAACAGTACGCGCACCCGTATGTCGTTTGAAACGGCGGCAAAGATCATGGGCGCAAACACGTTCAACATTTCCGCCGCGTCGTCGAGCGTTCAGAAAGGCGAAACGCTGATAGATACGGGGCATACGTTGGACGCATTGCTTACCGACGTAGCGGTCATAAGGCACAACCGTTCCGGCGCGCCGCATCTGCTTGCCAAAAACGTGAAAATGAGTGTCATCAACGGCGGCGACGGCATGAACGAGCACCCGACTCAGGCGCTGCTCGATATGTTCACCATGCGCGAGAAGTTCGGCACGCTCAAAGGGCTTAAAGTAGTCATAGCCGGCGACGCGAAACATTCGCGCGTCGCGCGCAGCAATATCTGGGGACTGACCAAAATGGGAGCGGAGGTTATTCTTGCCGCTCCGAAGACCTTGCTTCCGCTTGATGTTGAGAGTATGGGAGTCGGCACAAGCCCGGATCTGGACAAAGTGCTTGACGGAGCCAACGTTCTCATGGGACTCAGACTGCAGCTCGAGCGTATGCAGGCCGGACTTTTTCCCAGCGTGCGCGAATATTCGCAGTATTACGGTATCAGTCCGGCGCGAATAGCCAGAGCCGACAGCTCCGTTATGATAATGCATCCCGGTCCGATAAACAGAGGCTTGGAGCTGACGTCGGACGCTGCAGATTGTGAGGACAGTTATATAACGACGCAGGTTACAAACGGCATAGCCGTCCGCATGGCGGTGTTGTTCCTGCTCACGAGGAAAGCTTTATGAGTATACTTATCAAAAACGGAAACGTCGTAACCGGCGGAGAGATACGCATCGCTGACGTTTACATCGAGGGATCGAAGATAGCCGCGGTGGGAGAATGTCCCGACGTAGCGGCTGACAGCGTGATAGACGCCGACGGTCTGTTCGTAATGCCCGGTTTCGTGGATATGCACTGCCATCTGCGCGACCCGGGGCAGGAGTATAAAGAAGATATCGACAGCGGTACGCGCGCCGCGCTCAATGGCGGATTCACTGCGGTGGCGTGTATGCCGAATACCGTTCCGCCCGTGGATAATCCCGCGCTAGTCAAGTATATAATAGATCGCGCCGCCGAGGTGGATAACTGCCGCGTTTATCCCATCGGCTGTATCACTAAAGGCCAGGCGGGAAAGGAGCTGGCGGAAATGGGGCTTATGAAACAGGCCGGCGCCGTTGCGTTCAGCGACGACGGATGCCCCGTGTCCGACGGAAATACCATGCGGCTCGCTCTCGAGTACGCGTCTACTTTCGACGCGCTTATTATAAGTCACTGCGAGGACAAATCGCTTGCCGCAGGAGGCGTGGTTAATGAAGGCGTCAATTCGACCATCGCCGGGCTGCGCGGTATAACGCGCGCGGCGGAGGAAAGCATGGTTGCGCGCGATATCTGCATAGCGGCCGCGCTCAAAACGAAAGTACACATCGCTCATGTGTCCACCGCCGGCAGCGTAAGACTGATACGCGACGCGAAAAAGCACGGCATAGAAGTGACATGCGAGACGTGTCCGCATTATATAAGCGCGACCGACGACGAAATACTTTCTTTCAATACTTACGCTAAAATAAATCCGCCGCTCAGAACGGAAGAAGACGTCGCCGCGGTTATAGAGGGACTGCGCGACGGCACAATCGACGTTATCGCCACCGATCATGCGCCGCACCATGCAGACGAGAAAAACGTGGAATTCGATTACGCGCCGTTCGGCACGTCAGGATTCGAAACGGCTTTTTCGGTGTGCTACACATATCTTGTCGAGGAAGGACATATCGATCTCGCGCGGCTCGTACAGCTGATGAGCGCGCGTCCGGCGTCGATTCTCGGAGTTCCCGGAGGAGAGATTAAGGCGGGCGCGTTTGCCGATATAGCTATCGCCGACTTGGGAGAGGAAGTTGTCGTCGATAGCTCGAAGTTCGTCTCTAAAGGTAAAAACAGCGTTTTTAACGGTTGGAAACTCAAAGGCGCGGTGAAAACGGTTATTGTAGACGGCAAAGTAAAGGAGATTTGATATGACCGACCAACTGATAGACAAGATCGCCTCATGCGGAAATCCGACTGTTGTGGGGCTAGACACTTCGTTCGACTACCTGCCGGACAACGTCAAAAAAACGTGCGCGACTCTGTATGATGTCGGACGCGCGATAACCGACTTCAACGCCGAAATACTTGAGCGCGTATATAAGCTTATTCCGGCAGTCAAGGTTCAGGTCGCTTATTACGAGATGTACGGCGTTGAGGGAATGAAAGCTTTTGCGGATACGCTGAAGATGGCGAAAGATAAAGGGCTTACGGTCATCGCCGACGTCAAGCGCAACGATATAGGCTCCACTGCGGCTTGCTACGCAAAAGCATATCTTAACGGCATAACGCTCGGCGGAAAACGGATAATTCCCTTCGAGTCTGACTACATAACCGTCAACGGTTATCTCGGCGCGGACGGCATAAAACCCTTTACCGATAACGGAGGAAAGGGAATATTCGTACTTGTAAAAACTTCAAATCCCTCTTCCGGACAGCTTCAGGACAGAAAGTTTGACGACGGCCGCACGCTGTACGAGACGGTGGGAGCGCTCGTCGAAGAGTGGGGGGAACCCACGCGCGGCAGACACGGATTTTCGGACGTCGGAGCCGTTGTCGGCGCCACGCATCCGGCTCAGGCTGAAAGGCTGCGCGAACAGATGCCGCATACTATGTTCCTTGTGCCCGGCTACGGCGCGCAGGGCGGAACGGCAGAGGATCTTACGGTGTGCTTCGACGGCAGGGGCATGGGCGCGATAGTAAACAGCTCGCGCGGCATAATATGCGCCTATAAAACCGCCAGATACGCCGGAATGGGGTTTGCCGCGGCGGCGGAAGCCGCGGTTACCGATATGCGCGAGGATATAACGGGCGCACTGAGAAAGGCGGGCAAAGCGTGATACAGGATATAAATTTAAAGGTCGGATACAACAAACGTCTGGCCGAGGGTATTCATGAAATTAAGCTCATATCGGAGCGCAGACTGCCTGTGATGCATTGCGGACAGTTTCTTCATCTTAAAGTAAACGGCCTTGCTACCGTATTGCGCAGACCGTTCTGTCTTTATAAGTTCGACGCAACCTCGGTCACCATAGCGGTTGCGGTAGTGGGGCGCGGAACGGAGGAAATATGCCGCTGCCGCCCGGGCGACATAATGAGCGCCGTGCTTCCGCTGGGCAACGGGTTCATACTCGGCAGCGAACACAGGAAAATCGCGCTTATCGGCGGCGGCATAGGCTGCGCGCCGCTCGCGGCGGTGGGCTTGTGCTATCCGGACAGAGAATACCGCGCATATCTGGGATTTTCCTCCAAAGAAAAGGTATGTCTGACGGAGCAGTTCGCCTTTGCAAAGACAACGGTTTGCACCGATGACGGCAGCGTCGGATACCGCGGATATCCTACGGACGCGTGCAGAGCGGATATCCCGTCGTTTAAGCCCGACGTAATTCTTGTCTGCGGCGCGGAAGGGCTCATGCGCGCGGCTGCAAAGCTGTGCCTCGAAACCGGTGTTCCCGGATATGTGTCGACCGAGAGCCGTATGGGGTGCGGAGTAGGCGCGTGTCTGGTGTGCGCCTGCGCGGTGAAAAATCCCGACGGTACGGTCTCGAATAAACGCGCCTGTGCCGACGGACCGGTGTTTTCGTTAAAGGAGCTTGTGTTGTGAATACAAAAGTAAAAATCGCCGGAGTCGAGTTTAAAAATCCGGTTATTACCGCAAGCGGCACTTTCGGTTTCGGTAAGGAATACAACGAGTTTTACGATATAAACGAGCTGGGCGGCATATGCACCAAAGGCGTCACTTTGGAAAAGCGCGAAGGCAATCCTTCGCCGCGCGTTGCCGAGACTCCCATGGGTATGCTTAACAGCGTGGGACTGCAGAATCCCGGTCTCGAAGGTTTTATACGAGAGGATCTCGAATTTCTCGAATCGCTTGATACGGTGGTTATCGTTAATATCGCCGGCAGAATTGAAGAAGATTACATCGCCGTTGCCGAACGTATATCCGATACGCGTCTGCACATGATAGAGCTCAATATAAGCTGTCCGAACGTCAAGGCCGGCGGTATGGCGTTCGGCATATATCCCGACAGCGTGGAAAGGATAACGTCAGCGGTGCGCGCGCACTGCACAAAACCGCTCATCGTTAAGCTTTCGCCCAACGTTGCGTCGATAGCCGACAACGCGCGCGCGGCCGAAAACGGCGGCGCCGACGCGATATCGCTTATAAATACCATCACAGGTATGGCCGTCGACTGGCGAACGGCAAGGCCGGTTCTGGCAAACCGCACGGGCGGGCTGTCCGGTCCCGCGGTCAAGCCGGTAGCGCTGAGAATGGTAAACGAAGCTTATAACGCGGTCAAAATACCCGTTATAGGGTTGGGCGGCATCATGAACGCCGAAGACGTACTGGAGTTTATGGTGGCGGGAGCCAGCGCCGTGCAGATAGGGACTGCCAATATTTTCGATCCCAATGCCGGTCATAACGTTGTCAATGAGTTGACAAACATACTTAAAGAGTGTAAAATAGAAAATGTCGGCGATCTGGTCGGCACTTTACATTAAAAGGAAGCATTATGGCATTAAGCGATAAAGAAGTTCTCGAGCTGTTCGAACGCAGCGGCGGAATACTCAAAGGTCACTTTTTACTGACCAGCGGCCGTCATAGCGACACATATATGCAGTGCGCGCTGTTGTTCGACGACGCGCGCGTGAGCGAAACGCTGTGCGCCGAGCTGGCGTCCCGCGTCAAAGATTATAAGCCCGATATAATAGTTTCGCCTGCAACCGGAGCCATAATCATGGGGTACGAGGTGTCGAGACATCTCGGAGTCAAAAACCTTTTCGCCGAGCGCGAGAACGGCAAATTCCGTCTGCGACGCGGATTTACGTTGCCCAAAGGCGCAAGAGTGCTCATCACCGAGAACGTTGTAACGACCGGCGGTTCGGTATTCGAGGTCATCGATATGCTTAAAGAGTATGGCGCTGCCGTTGTCGCCGTGGCGAGCATGGTCGACCGCAGCAACGGCACAGTCGACTTCGGAGTTCCTTTCGTAACAATGTTGCGTGCAGACGTCAAAAGCTACGAGCCTGATGACTGTCCTCTGTGCAAAGCCGGAATGGACGCGCCCGTAAAACCGGGCAGCCGTAATCTGAAGTAAATTATTGTCGGAGGGATATTTATTATGGCAAATCGGAAAAATAACAACAACCGTTCAAATTCCAGCTGGCTGGCGCTGTTTTCGTTTGTGGCAATCATGCTGCTCGGCCTTGCGCTCATGATTTCGTTTATCTGCAGCGCGCTGGATGTTTCGGAAGAAATTTCGTCTTTTATAGAGAGAATAGCGTTCGGTATCGCTATGGTGGTTCCCGCGGTAATGTCGTACCGTGAAGCGCGCAGAAAGACGACGGTTTGGTTCGTTTTATGGGTTATCGCGGTCGTATTGGTCGTGGTGTTCTATATTCTGCGGCTTGTATTCTGACGCCGCGATAAACAAAAGCCGTTTTAAGGAGTATATTAATGGCAAGAGCTAGAGCTAAAAAACAGAATTTCATCGTCCGGTATTTTTCTGACTTCGGCCTCAGACAGATATGCGATTTTCTCATGCTGGCCGGCGCAATCGTTATAATAGTGGGACTTTGTACCGAGCAGATCGTTCTGACTGTCGGCCTCGGCATATACATTCTTGCCGCCGCAATAGCCGTATTGCGTTCGGTAAAGGTTTTGCTGTCCGGCATCAACCATCGCGCCCCGGAATATAAGAACGCGGTAGTTAACGTCATTATAATGTCCGTTATACTCGCCTTGGCCGTTTTCGGTTTTGTCTGGTCTCTGCTGTACTGATAAAGACTCTTTTTCATACCGTCGTTTTTACGGCGGTTTTTTATTTTACATATGACGTCGTATTCGGTTGAATTAAAGGCGAGAATATGTTATAATATCTAAGGAAAGTAATTTTATCGGAGGACTTGTATGAAGCTTAGATTTGACTACAACAACATGATGCGCGAAACGATCGGCGAACGCGGCATCCCCGAGAAGGCGTTTTCCGACGAATCTGCAAGTATAAAGCAGGCGTTTGAAACGGTTATGGCTAACCGCGGCAAAGGCTGGCAGGAATGGTGCGAGCTGCCTTTTTCGCAGGGGGGATATATCGACGAGCTTATTACATACTGCGGCTCGATCGGACAGAAAGCCGACAGCTTCGTGGTTTTGGGAATAGGCGGTTCCGCGCTCGGCCCGCTTGCCGTTGCCAGCGCGCTGTTGCATTTCAGGCATAACGAACTGCCCGCTCAGGTGCGTAAAGCGCCTAAACTGTATGTCGAAGACAACGTCGATCCCGAAAGAATGCACGCGCTTTTCGACGTTATCGATCTTAAAACGGCTTATTTCAACGTCATAACGAAGAGCGGCGAAACGAGCGAGACGCTCAGCCAGTTCCTTATTCTTTATGCTGCGCTCAAGAAAGCGCTCGGCACGGCCGAGGCGAAAAAGCACATTATAGTCACAACCACCGTAGGCAAGGGTACTCTTTATAATATAGCGGTCAAAGAAGGCTTCAAAATTTACGGTGTAGGCGCCGGCGTAGGCGGCAGATTTTCGGTGCTTTGCCCTGTAGGACTCGTTCCGTTTGCCGTTCTCGGACTGGACGTTAAAGCTTTGCTGGCCGGAGCCGCCGCTATGGCCGAAGCGTGCTACGATCCCGACGTCAGAAAGAATCCGGCTCTTAACAGCGCGTTTCTGCAGTATATGTCGATGAAAAAAGGACAGAATATAAGCGTTCTGATGCCGTATGCCGACAGCCTCAAATTCATGGCGGATTTCTACTGCCAGCTTTGGGCTGAATCGCTCGGCAAAGCCGTCGACAACGACGGTAAGGTGGTGAACGTGGGGCAGACTCCGGCAAAGTCTCTCGGCGTTACCGATCAGCACAGCCAGGTACAGCTTTATACGGAAGGTCCCTTCGACAAGGTCGTAACCTTCCTTGCCGTCGACAAATACCGCTCCGAATGCGTTATAACGGACGATAAGGATATAGACGCGTGCGCGTTTTTGAAAGGGCATACGCTCAACGAGCTTATCAATGCCGAAAGAAAAGCGACCGAGTTTGCCCTTACAAAGGCCAACCGCGCAAACTTTACCGTCTATCTGCCCGAAGTTAACGCCGAAACCATCGGCGAGCTGCTGATGTATTTTATGTACGAGACGGCTTTTGCAGGCGCATTGCTCAACATAAATACTTTCGACCAGCCGGGCGTAGAAGAAGGAAAGAAAGCGACGTTCGCAATGCTCGGCCGCAGCGGTTACGAAGCCAAGATGGACGAAATAAACGCCGCGCCCAAACAGAGCAAGTACGTTATCGGCCGTTAAAATGCTGACCGGAATTTCTACCGCTTCGCTTTTCGGCAGATACGATACGGAAGATTCGGTAAAGTTTCTGGCCGACTCGGGCGTAGACGTAGCCGAGGTCTCGCTCAGTACATTCTCCGAGTATGAGCCGGAGTTTGCGGAATTGCTTGCCCGAAGAAAGGGCGGAATGAAGATTCACTCGGTACATTCGCTGAGCACGCAGTTCGAACCTCAGCTTTTCAACGCCTCCGAAAGAGTAAGGAAGGACGCGGAAAAGATCTTCCGCCGCGTGCTGGAATGCGGCCGCATAATGGGAGCCGGATATTATACCTTTCACGGCGCAATGCGGCTTAAAGCGATAAAATACAATTATGATTTCGATAAGATCGGCGCAACGCTTAACCGCCTCTCCGATATTGCCGCCGAGTACGGTATAAAGCTCGCTTACGAAAACGTGCATTGGTGCTGGTTTTCCGAGCCGGAATATTTTACCGAAATCGGAAAAAGATGCCCCGACGTATGCGCTACGCTGGACGTAAAGCAGGCAATTCAGAGCGGCGGAGATGTTTATTCTTTCCTCGCAGCAATGCGCAGCCGCTTGGCTACCGTCCATCTGTGCGATTGCGTGGGCGTCGAAACGGCGCTTCCCGGCCGCGGCGGATTCGATTTTGCCGGTTTTATCGGGGCGCTTAAAAGAGAGGGCGTCGACGCTCCTCTGATACTGGAAGCGTATTCAAAGGACTACGCGGACGTTAAAGAACTGATAACGGCCTATGAATATATTAAAGGGCTGGCAGAATAAATTTTCGTAAAAGGAGATTTGACTTATGAACAAAAAGACGATCAAAGACGTTGACGTAAAAGGCAAACGCGTGCTTGTGCGTTGTGATTTCAACGTTCCGCAGGACGCTGAAGGCAAAATTACTGACGATAACCGTATCGTCGGTGCGCTGCCCACAATCAAATATCTGTTTGAGCACGGCGCAAAAGTAATTCTCTGCTCGCATCTCGGCAGACCGAAGGGTGAGTTCAATATGAAGTACAGCCTTAAACCCGTAGCAGACAGGCTCAACGAGCTGCTCGGCAATAAAGTAACGCTTGCCAAGGACGTTATAGGCGACGATGCCAAAGCCAAAGTCGCGGCTCTTAAAGAGGGCGAAGCCGTACTTCTGGAAAACGTGCGTTTCCACAAAGAAGAGGAAAAGAACGATCCGGAATTTTCCAAAGCGCTTGCGGCTTTCGCAGACGTTTACGTCAACGACGCTTTCGGAACCGCGCACCGCGCTCACGCTTCTACCGCCGGCGTTGCCGATTACTGCAAAGTCAACGTTGCCGGATTCCTCATCGAGAAGGAAGTGGAAATCATGGGCGGCGCTCTCGCCGATCCCAAGCGTCCGTTTGTCGCCATTCTGGGCGGAGCCAAGGTTTCGGATAAGATCGGCGTCATAAACAACCTCATCGACAAGGTTGACAGCCTTATCATCGGCGGCGCGATGGCGTATACTTTCTCTCTTGCCAAGGGCGGCAAGGTGGGCGGCTCAAAAGTCGAGCCCGATAAGGTAGAGCTCGCAAAAGAGCTTATGGAAAAGGCCGCGGCAAAGAACGTTAATATGTATTTGCCCGTCGACAACGTAATTACTACCGAGTTTTCCGCCGACGCCGAGAGCAAGGTCTGCAAGGCCGGTGAAATTCCCGACGGCTGGGAAGGACTGGACATAGGACCCGAAACCGCGAAACTCTTTGCCAAAGTCATTTCGTCCGCAAAGACGGTAGTATGGAACGGACCTATGGGCGTATTCGAGTTCGAGAAATTCGCAGTAGGCACCAAAGCGGTAGCTCAGGCGCTTGCCGAAAACAAAGATGCGGTGACCATTATAGGCGGCGGCGACAGCGCGGCGGCGGTAGAACAGTTGGGATATGCCGATAAAGTTACGCATATCTCTACCGGCGGCGGAGCCAGCCTCGAGTTCCTCGAAGGTAAAGTTCTGCCCGGCATCGCCTGCCTTAACGACAAGTAAGACCGGCCGGAATTTTCCTGAAAATTTTTTAAGGAAAATTAACTCAATCCGGTTGACAATTACCGTATATTGTTATATAATGTTTAAGCTGAATGTGATTGTACCGTCCTTACGGACGCTATGATACCATTGCGGTGACGATGTCGTAAGGGATCCACCCGTTCTCATTCCGAACACGGAAGTTAAGCCTTATGGAGCCGAGGGTACTTGTCGGGCGACCGGCCGGGAGAGTAGGAAATCGCCGCATCCATTAAAAAAATACCCGTGCAGATACGCATGGGTATTTTTATATCTGCGCGTTGTTTTGCCCGTGCCGTCGCTTGCCGCTATACTGTACCTGGTGCCGAGCCGGGTGTTAATGACGTGCCGATTAGCGAAATATGGCGTAACGGTTGATTTTTTCCGGCATCAGTAGTATAATATAGCTGAGAGGTGGCAATATGGATCCTAAAGCGTTATTCAGACTTTCTTACGGATTATATTACATAGGCACTTACGGAATAAAACCGAACGCGTGCGTAGCGAATACGGCGATACAGGTAACGAGCAGTCCGGCAAAAATCGCCGTTACGCTCAATAAAGATAATTTTACTACTTCGGTTATAGATTATACCGGCAAGTTCACGGTATCGGTCATAGATACGGACGTCAGTCTTGAAGAGATTTCGCGTTTCGGGTTTGCAAGCGGGGCAGACACCGACAAATTTGATGGATTCGCCGATTACGGAAAATTCGGAGACGTGCCGTATATTGCCAAAAATACAAATGCCGCTTTTCTGCTAAGAAAAGAAGCTTCGCTCGATGTCGGCACGCATAAAATTTTTATAGGGACGGTCGAGGACGCCGTTGTGCTCAGCGACAGGCCTTCGCTTACCTACGCGGACTACCATGCCAAAAAGAACGGAGCGACGCCTCCTCGCGCACCGGCGTTCGTCTATGAGAAAGAAGATGTCGGAAAGGTAAGGTACCGTTGTAAGGTTTGCGGGTACATACACGAAGGCGAATTACCGGATAATTTCGAGTGTCCAGTTTGCCACAGACCGGCGACCTATTTCGAGCGCATCTGATCCGAACGCGTCCGATTGCGGATTTCCGAATAAAAAACGCGCTTTAACGCATATTAAACGTATGCGGAAGCGCGTTTTTATTTTATTGGCGATTACGGCAGGAGTGCTGCCGTTTTTCGGATTTATCAAACCGACGGAAGAGGCGCCGGTAGACGTTCCTATTGTAATGTATCATTCGGTTACAAATATTAATTGTAACGATTACGCGCTCAGTCCGGAAAAGCTTCGGGCAGATCTCGATTATCTGTCCGCGCACGGCTACAGGACGGTTTTTATAAGAGACGTTGTGGCGTATGTAGAAGGAAAGGGCGACTTGCCCGAAAAGCCGATCGTTCTGAGCTTTGACGACGGGTTTTACAATAATTATTCATCTGTGCTGCCCATTCTCAACGAGTACGACGCAGTCGCCGTTTTCTGTCTTGTGGGAAAATATGCGGCAAAAGAACAGGGCGTAACAAAGCGCAGCAAAAGCTATTCTTATATGAATCTGGACGAAGTGCGCGCCATGAACGAGTCGGGTCGCGCCGAGTTCGGCAATCATACTTTCGATATGCATTCGTATAAAAACGGGCGTAAGGGCGTGAGAAAGAACAAGAATGAGTCTGAAGAGGAATACCGCAAAGCGATTTCAGACGACGCGCGCAGGAACGAGGACCTGTTTTCCCAAGCCGGCATAAAGTTCGGTCTGTACGCGTATCCGTATGGTTTTTACAGTAAGGAAACTCCCGGGATTCTTTCGTCGCTGGGATATAAGGCGATACTGACGTGTACCGGCGGCATAAACAGGATAAGACGGGGAGATAAGTCCGCGCTGCTTCATCTTAAGCGGTACAACCGTCCGTCGAAATATACGAGCGAGTATTTTTTCAAAAACGTTTTTAAGCTTGACGATGCTCCCGCGAAAAAAGCGTGCGCATAAAAATTAAAATTACGGAGGTATAAAATGGAACAGATTTCGGAAAGGGACGAAGAATTACTGGTTTTTCTGCACAACAATGCGGAAATGGGCAAGGATAACCTTGAGGAGCTCAACGGCATACTGAAAAACAGCTCTATGCGCGAAATGATAGAGCGGCAGATACTGGAATACAAGAGCGTATACGATCAGACAGATCGGCTGCTTTCGCAAATTGACCGCGAACCGCGCGGCGAGCTGATGGCGAAGGTTATGTCTAAAGTAATGATAAACGCAAAAACGCTGCTTGACAAATCCGACAATCATATCGCGTCGATGATCATTCAGGGCGGAACTATGGGAGTCGTCGATACCGTATCCAAGCTTAACGAATACGCGGACTGCGACGACAGCATAAGAAATATCGGTTACAAGCTTCTCTTTATAGAGCAGCAGAACGTAGACAGCATGAAGAGATTTTTATAATCAGCGGCTGAGCGGAATATTGCCGTTTTTTGAGAATTTAGCCTGATAATTTGCAAGAGCTTTCGTGATAACGGCTACGGCCTGTTCGCGGCCGGCTATCTCGTTAACGGCGGTCATCTTGTTTTCCAGTTGCTTATACACCGAAAAGAAATGCTGCATTTCCTGAAAGACGTGCGCCGGCAGCTCGGAAATCGATTTGTAAACGTTGTAATTGGGATCGCTGAACGGAATGGCGATGATTTTTTCGTCGGGCATACCGTTGTCCAGCATTGTTATGACTCCTATCGGATATACGCGCACCAGACTGAGCGGTTGCAACGGCTCGGAGCACAGTACAAGCACGTCGAGGGGATCGTTATCGTCGGCATAAGTCAGCGGTATCATACCGTAGTTTGCCGGATAATGGGTCGACGTGTGCAGGATCCGGTCGAGAATAAGCAGACCCGTCTCTTTGTCTAGCTCGTATTTCTGCTTGTAACCCTTGGGTATTTCTATTACCGCAATAAAGTCCTCGGGCGTAATGCGTGATTTTTCAATATTGTGCCAGATGTTCATGTTGCGCTCCTTATGGAATATTATTTTATATGTTAAGACAAACTGTATATATGAAAGAAATAGAAAATGTGGCGGAAATTATGCGGTCTGACTGCGATCCGGACGGATGCTATACCGGCGTGGGGAACGACCCCTGCGCGGTGCCGGTTCAGGACGCCGACGATCTGTAAAAAGTAATTACAGAAGCGGGGCGAAGAGCCTCAAAAGAGAACGCGCGATACGGACGAAAACGTTTGTATTGCGCGTTTTTTCATACGTTATCTGCTCGCAGGCGCACAGCGTTGCGAGGTAGTCGTCGCGCATATCTTCTATTGAAGGCGTGTTGTACAGCAGCGCTCCGCACTCGAAGTGCAGATACAGCGATCTGTAATCGAAGTTGCAGCTGCCGATATAAGCGCAGGCGTCGTCCACAACAACGCTTTTAGCGTGAATGAACCCGGGAGTATATTCGTAAATTTTTACGCCGGCGCGTATAAGCTGGGGGTAAAACGAGCGCGTCATGAGAAATACGATGCGCTTGTCGGGTATATGCGGCACTGTTATCCTTACGTCCACGCCGCTTTTTGCCGCAAGGCAAAGCGCCGAAGCCAGCTCGTTATCTATAATAAGATAAGGCGTGTTGATATATACATATTTGTCGGCGTTATTTATCATGGACAGAAAAGTGTTTTCGAGCAGCTGCAGATTCTGTCCCGGCTTGTCCGACAGCGGCTGAACGTAACCTTTCGCCTCCGAAACAGCCGTCGGCGCGTATTGCATATAATCTTTTTCTTCCTCGTGCTCTACCTGCCAGAACGACAGAAACATTACGGTAAAGCTCCATGTCGCAGGACCGACAAACTTCATTGCGGTATCCTTCCAGTGTCCGTATTTGGGTTTTTCGTTAATGTATTCGTCGGCAATATTGACTCCGCCGGTAAACGAAACGTTTCCGTCGATTACGGTTATTTTCCGGTGCGTTCGGTTGTTAAGCCTTATATCGAACGACGGCATCATTCTGTTGAACGCCATAATTTTCACGCCGGCTGAGGTAAGCTTCTTTTTATCTCTCCGTCTCAGCGTGAAAAGGCTGCCCACGTCGTCGTAAATAATCCTTATATCCAGTCCGGCCCTGGCTTTTTCGCAGAGTATATCTGAAATTTCGCCCCAGAATTTGCCGTCCTCGTATATGAAATACTCCATAAAGACGAAACGCTCGGCTTTTCTCAGTTCTTCTGCGAGCGCGTCGAAGAAAAATTCGCCTGAAGCATAGTATTCAGTCTTTGTGGAGCCGTAGCACGGAAAGCCGGAGTCGGCGGTGACATAGTTAACGAGCTTATAAGCGTCATCCGAAAATTCTTTTGTAGGTATGTGCAGTCTTTCGTTGGTATAGGACATAAGAGTGCCTATGTTTTTTCCAATCCTGCGCAGTCTTTTACGCTGCTTGAATCCCGTCCGCGATCTGCCCATGAAAAGGTAAACGATACCGCCGAAAAGCGAAAATATCAGCACCGGAACGACCAAAGCGAGCTTATAGGACGGGTTGGAGTCGCGGCTTATGACGGCTATTGCAAGAATTATGCTCAGCGCCTTGAAACCTATATAAATCCATATTGAAATGTTGGTCAGGTAAAGCGTAAGCAGTATTATTCCGCTCACTTCGATGATAAACAATATGAATGTTATGATAAATTTGTTTGTCAGCAGTTTAAGTAATTTCTTCATTCGTCGCTCCTATTATTTCATTTTACCATATATTATCAAATTTATCAAGATATTAAGCTGAAAAAGCCGCCGTTTTGTTGATAATTGCAAACGGATGTGTTATAATTTTTTCATGAGAGACAAAACGCGCAGAATAGTCGCATGGATCGCGATAGCTTTTATGACGCTTTTTACCGCCGCGCTTATAGCATGGTGCTTTGACCGTACTCTTTTAAACGGCGCTATCGGCTTTGCAGTGATCTTTACAGGCGGAATAGGACTGGCTCTGTTTGCGGCCTTATATCTGTCTGGCAAGGAAACAAGCCGTTCGCAAGACGCTGCCGTCGACGATGACGGACAAGACGCGTCGGACGCTGCCGGCGACGACGGCGAAAAAGACGTTTCGGAATCCGAATGCGAGGACGGCGGAAAGGAAACGTCGCGGCAATAAAATGCCGCATATTGCGATCGCGCATATGCAGACTGCTGATGCTGTCGAGCGGAGGACGGGGAATTCAGCGGTTGAAAACGCGGCTATTTGCGCTTTTTTCCGCCGATAAGGCGAACCGCTCCGGTAAGCGAAATTACGGCCGCAGTAAGACACGCGCACGCCGCAATCAGATAATACACCGCATACGGCAGCATATATGCGCCTAAGAACAGAACGGCCGACGCGAACAGATATTTTCTCGTCTTATCGCGGGAAAAAGCGGCGCCGAAAGCGGCAAGCCCGCGTTTTTTAAGAGGCGGTTTTCTGACCGTTATTTCTGGAAATACGCCCGTGGCTTTAAGCATCGTGAACACTTCGCGTCCGCTCTTTACGAATACGCGTTTTTCCATACGGCCGAGCAGCTTTTCGGCGGAAGCCGATATACCGTTTACCGTAAGAAGAACAACTCTGTCGCCGTCTGCCGCGCACAGCGCCGCAGCCACCGAATCCGCGCCCGGCGGTTCAGCGGAAAACAGCGGACACAGAAAAGTTTTTCCTGTTTTTACTCCCGATTCGGTTTTTACGGCGGAACGCCTCGTCGTAACAGCGCCGTAAACAAGGTCGACCGCTTTATCGCGAGGCATTATTGACAGTTGAAGTAAAACCGTTTCCTCAAACTCAGATCGGCAGTCTGTGCGCGAGGCGCGCTTTGCCAGCAGTCCCGATACGGAAACGGCGGCCGAAAAAGCGGCCAGCGCGGCGTTTACGGCGTTGGTGTAGAATGTCGCCCACATAAAAAACAGCGCGAATATGAGCAGACGCAAAAACATACTGTCTGTAAAACCGGCTAATTTTGATTTCATACGCCATTAATTATTGACAAAGACACAAATTCGCAAACGTTTAAACGGGAAGTGCATAATGAATACCGTTGTATATAAGCCCAGTAAGGAAAACATTAAAATATGCGCAGATTTGATCCGCGGAGGCAGTACCGTGGCTTTTCCTACCGAGACGGTCTACGGTCTAGGAGCCAACGCTCTCGATCCGACTGCCGTCAGGAAAATATACGAAGCGAAGGGGAGACCGAGCGATAATCCGCTTATAGTTCATCTCGCGGACATAAAACAGCTTAACGAAGTGGCTGCGGAAATACCGCCGCTTGCATACGAACTCATGTCTGCTTTTACGCCGGGACCTCTTACGCTCGTGTTTAAAAAAGCGCCTTGTATTCCCGACTGCGTAACGGGCGGACTGGATACCGTAGCCGTGCGATTTCCTTCTCACACCGTCGCGGCAATGCTGCTGAGAGAATGCGGAGTGCCCGTATGCGCGCCAAGCGCAAACCTTTCGACACGTCCCAGTCCTACGACGGCAGAGCACGTCTTGAAGGACATGAACGGCCGGATCCCTGCGATTCTCGACGGAGGACAGTGCGATGTCGGGCTGGAATCGACCATAGTCGACGTGTCCGGAGGCAAGCCGCGGCTTTTGCGTAAAGGCGGTATTCCTGCCGAGGCGCTTTTTCCTTTTACCGGTCCGCTCGAAACCGTTGAATCCTCGGAAAAGGCACTCTGTCCGGGCATGAAATATAAGCATTATTCGCCCGAGGCGGAAGTGTATTTTTCGGCGTTTTACGACGGTATGTACGAAACAATTGCAGCCGAATACGACAAGCTGACCGCTTCGGGGAAAAAGGTCGTCATCATATGCCTTGACATAAACGCGCCGCGCTACGGAACCAGAAACGTTTACGGAGCCGGCCGCAATTTCGAAGATTACGCGCACAACGTTTTCGCTTACTTAAGGCGCGCCGACGATGAAAAATACGACGCTGTCATCGCCGAAGGCGTGGATTCCGCCGGCATAGGCAGCGCGCTTATCAATCGGCTTATAAAGTCGAGCGGGGGTAAAATAATATGAAGGAGAGAAAAAAGCGTATTCCGCGAGTCAAAGTGCTATTCGTTTGTACTGGCAATACCTGTCGGTCTCCGATGGCGGAGTTTATTTTCAAGGATTATATAAGATCTCTGAAGCTGTCGGGCCGCATAACCGTTTCGAGCGCCGGTATCTGCGCCGAGCAGGGAGCGCCGATGACGGCAGAAGCTGCGCAAGCTTTGAAAGATATGGGCGTAAAATATACCGCACGCACCGCCGTTCAGCTGACGTTGAAAGCCGCAGAGAACGCCGATCTCATAGTTTGTATGACAGATGAGCATAAACGCGCGATCGGCACTTCGCCCAAACTGGTCACCGTTGCCGAGCTTACCGGAGGCGAGCCGGTGCGCGATCCTTACGGATGCGGCGAAATGGCGTACCGCAAATGCGCCGAACATCTCAGGTATGCTTGCGAGGATATATTTGCAGAGCTTAAAAAACGTTTCGGGGATAAATTGTATCCGGATAGCGTATAATCCAAATAATGCACTGTTTGCTTACGCCATAATGCATTTTTTATATACGCCGCGAAAATCGATTGCGTTCGCGTGTATAGCGTGATATAATATTGCTAAGTAAAACCGAATTGATCGGAGGATTTGTATTATGATTGCCATTGCCTGCGACCACGCCGCCGTCGGTCTCAAAGAGGAAATTAAAACTCATCTTGCTGCAAGGGGAATTTCTTTTAAGGACTTCGGCGCGGACGGAAAGACTTCGGTGGATTATCCCGATTATGCTTATTCCGCCGCGCGCGCGGTGGCTGCGGGTGAGTGCGAAAAGGGGATTCTTATCTGCGGCACAGGCATCGGCATGAGCATAGTCGCCAATAAAGTCAAAGGCATAAGGTGCGCGCTGTGTTCGGATACGTTTTCCGCCCGAGCCACACGCGAGCATAACGACGCCAATATGCTGGCGCTGGGCGCGCGCGTTCTGGGCGCCGGGCTGGCGCTCGATATAGTCGATATTTTCCTCGATACTCCGTTTTCGGGCGAAGAAAGGCATATGCGGCGCATTTCGAAAATATCGCACATAGAGAACGAGGAGTGATAACGAGTGATAGGGGAAGTGATCGATGAAATACTGAAGGCGGAGGCGGAAGCTGCCGAAACCGTGCGCGCCGCAGACGTGGCTGCTGAAAAAACGGTGACGGAGGCGCGCAATGAAGCGGAAGCTTTGCGTCTCGACACGCAGGCAGAGATCCGCAAGCTTACAATGCGCGCGGCTGCCGAGTCGGATAACGCCGCCCGTGCGGAAGCCGAATCTGTTCTGGCGCGCGCTGCGGTAAAAGCCGAAGAGATAGAACGGCGCGGAGAAAAAAAGCTTTGTGCCGCTGCCGATTTTATACTTAAAAACATCATGGAGTCTTAACCAACGTGTCCGTAGAAGCGATGTCGCGTCTTCGGCTCGTGGGGCTGAAGAGCGATAAAAACAAAATAATGCGCATACTCACGCATTCAGGACGGTTTGAACTGTCGCGCAGCACCGATTACAGCGGAACCGTCAGAGAAAACGACGCTTCGCATCTTGACAAGATTGTCGCAAGACAGGTCAAGGTGTCTTTTGCCATAGATTTTCTTTATGCTCTTGATACCGAAGCGGGACGTATCGCCGATTCGGACGCGCGCGAAGTGAAAAAAGGCGGTAAGGCCAAACTGGATTTTGAGTATAAGCCTCTCGCCCGCGGTCAGTCGGTTCGTGCGGAAGTGAACGAGGACGACTTCAACGATATTGCCGCAAGCGAGTACGAATTGCTAGCGGTGTGCGAAGCGCTTGAAAAGATCAGCTTCAGAAAAGCCGATATAAAATCCGAGCGCGCCAAGCTCAGGTCGAGAATGGCGGCGCTCGAACCTTTTGCCGGATGTCCGCTCCCTTTTTCGTTTGCAGGTACGTCGTCGACGTCGTTTATTCTCGCTTACGCGGCAAGTAACGCGATTGTATTTGAACCCAAAGCCGAAGCGTATACCGAAAGGTTTGACGGGAAATACAACTGTATAGGCGTGATAACCGCGCGCGGCGACGAAGCGTCCGTAAGAGCTCAGCTCTCTGCCGAAGGTTTTACCGTATCGCGGTTTGACGGCGACTTTACGGCGGCTGAAGCGATAAGCGAATGCCGAAGCGGCGACGCGCGGCTGGAAAAGGAAAATATCGACAGCATTAAAACAGGATTGTCTTACGCGAAATATCTCGGCAAACTCAAAGTGCTTTACGACTGCTTTGCTCTCGAAATCGAAAAGGCCAAAGCCGAATTCGAGCTGAGCAAGACTGCGTCGGCGTTTATTATCGAGGGATGGGTGCCGAAATGCCGCGCCGAGGAGACCGGAAAACTGCTTTCGGACGCTTCGGAAAATATTGTGTACCGGTTTTCTGATCCCGCCGCCGGTGAACAGCCTCCTACAATGGTGGTAAACCCCGCGCCGGTAAAGCCTTTTGAGGACATAACCAATCTTTATTCGCCGCCGGCTTACGGCGAGTTCGATCCCAATCCCGTTATGGCGGTATTCTTTTTCCTGTTTTTCGGTTTCATGGTCGCCGACGCAGGTTACGGACTGCTTATAAGCATAGCCGCGCTGTTTCTCTTAAAGCGCAAGCGCTTCGAGAGCGGGACCGCTCGGCTTATAGCGCTTATCGGAATATGCGGTATATCGACCGTAGGCTGGGGCGTGGTCACGGGCGGAATTTTCGGCATATCGGGAATACCGTCGCTGTGGTTCAATCCCATCGAGGATCCTATTACTATGCTTGCCGTCGCCATAGTTATGGGCGTGATAGAACTGCTTACAGGTTACGGAATCCACGCTTATAAAAGTTTTAAAAAGAAAGAATACGTCGGCGGAATACTGGACGTAATATTCGTATTCACGCTGTTTATAGGAGTGGGCATACTGGTGCTCGGTATGCTTGTGCTCGATAACGCGCTCGTGCAGTCTGTCGGCACCTATGCCGTGCTTGGCTCGATAGCGGGCATGATGCTTGCCGGTATGTACGGCAAAAAGGGAATAGGCGGAAAGCTCGGAGGCGCTTTCTCCGGCCTATACGGAATTGTCAACATACTTTCCGACGTGCTCTCGTATATACGTCTGTTCGGCCTGGGCTTGGCGTCGGGCGCGATAGCGCTTGCGTTCAATACGCTCGGCGGACTGCTTTTCGGCATACCGGTAGTCGGTTATCCGTTGGGGATAATCGTCCTTATACCGTTGCACGCTTTCAATCTCGGACTTAGTCTGCTGTCCGCTTACGTCCATAACGCGCGGCTGCAGTTTATAGAGTTCTACGGTAAATTCTACGACGGCGGCGGCAGGCTGTTCAGTCCCATGGGCCGCTGTACGAAGTATATCGTAGTCAAATCAGGTCAAACAAAGTAAATTATTATCTGGAGGATTATTTAGTTATGACAACAGGACACGTTTACGCATTATTGGGCGCTGCAATCGCAGTTCTGTTTGCCGGCGTCGGTTCCGCGCTCGGCGTCTGCCGCACAGGACAGGCTTCAAGCGCGCTTATGAGCAAGGATCCGGCAAAATGGGGCGACGTTCTTATAGTTCAGCTTCTGCCTGCGTCGCAGGGACTGTACGGCTTCGTTGTCGCGTTTATCGTATTCATGAACACGGGACTCATCGGCACGCTTAAACCGCTTACCGATTCTCAGGGGCTTTCGATTCTCGCGCTGTGCCTGCCTGTAGGTATTGTGGGACTTATAAGCGCGGTGCTGCAGGGCAACGTAATCTGCTCGGGTATTCAGCTTATGGGCAAACAGGACGGACAGAAAGGCCATGTCATTACCATGGCGGTTTTCGTCGAGCTCTTTGCAATATTCGCGTTTCTTATTTCGCTGCTCGGCATACTCATGCTCGACCTCGAAACGACATACGTTGCGGAAGTTCCCGTGATCGTAGAGGCTCTTGCCGCCTGCTGAAAAAATGTCAAAGGAAGCGATCATAAAAAATATTGCGGCTACGGCTGCGGCTTCGGCTGCGGATATAGCGGCGGACGCGGCGACAAAACGCGACGAAATACTGTCTTCAGCGAAGCGCGATTCGGAGGCTAAACTTGCCGAAGCCAAGGCGGCCGCCGAACAGAATTCAGCGCTTAACCGCGCCAGACAGGCCAAGATAGCCGAGCTTGACGCAAGGAAAATAACCCTTACCGCAAAGCGCCGGGTTATCGACGCCGCCTACGCGCTCGCGGAAAAAAAGCTTATTGCGCTGCCCGACAAAGAATATGCGCGCTTTATGGGCGTGCTGGTAAACAGATACGCCGAAGAGGGCGATACGGTTATAGTGTCGCCGCGTGACGCCGCAAGACTGAATGAAGCGTGGCTTAAAGCCTGTTGCAAAACGCCGGGGCTTAAGCTTGCCGTTTCGGACGTGGATTTTTCGGGCGGTCTAATGCTTTCCAACAGTGTGTGCGATAAGAATCTTACGGCAGAGATGCTCGTTTCGGAAGCGCGCGTCCGAACGGAGAGAAAAGTCGCCGAAATGACGGAGGAATGAAAGTGGGCGCCGTTTATTCCAACACGCTTGCGCGCATCCGCGCCGGAGACCTGCTTACACGCGAAAAGTACGCGAGGCTTGCCGACGCGGATTATCTTTCCGCGCTCCGGATGCTTGCCGATTACGGCTACGGCGGCGGCGAATCGGGCGAGGATTCGGATAAGGTCATTGTGCGTGAAACCGACGAGCTGATACGCTTTATTGAAGAGGACAGCGCCGACGCCGACGCTGCGCGCGCATTGCTTTGCCGGTTTTCGTACTCGAACGCCAAAGTTCTGTATAAATCCAGATTTACCGACGTCGGGACGGACGTCGTAATGTACGGCGTATCGGAGGATCTGTCCGGAATAACCTCGGGCGATTACTCGGATTTGTCCGAGACCATGCGCTCGGCTCTCGAGGAGCTGGATACGCGCGAGACGCCCGATCCTCGAGTTATAGACGCGGCGCTTACACGCGCAAGGTACAAAGAAGCTTTGACGTCGGCGCGTCGGTCAGGCAGCCGCACGCTCATAAGGTGCTTGTTAAGCGAAATAGATTTCAGTAACATTCTCTCGGTATTCAGAGCGAACGCACTTAAAATGAGCGCCGATTTATACGAGGAAATGTTTATTCCGGGCGGTTCGGTTGCGCTCGGTACTTTAAATGAATGTATCGGCGCCGAGCCGTCTGTCATTGAAGAAAAATTTGAAAGGACTCCGTACTTCGACGCAGTTGCCGACGTATGCGAAAAGGGTTACGGCAGGCTGTCGGCTTTCGAGACTGCCGCCGATAACTATATATACGCTTTAACGGACGCCGGCGCCGGTTCTTTGGACAAATTCGACGGATTTCTCAGGTATATTCTGGCGCGGCTGACCGAATTCAAGATGGTTAAGCTGATCCTTACCTGTATAAAAAACGGCGCCCGCGCTGAAATAGCCGAGCGTATGAGGTATCTTGATGACTGAAGGTAATATCGGAAAAATTGCGGTCATAGGCGACGCCGACAGCATACTCGCTTTTAAAGCGATAGGCGCCGAGACTTTTAAAGCGTCAAACGTTTTTGAAGCGAACGATACTTTGAAAAAGCTGTCTGACGGGACTTATGCGGTCGTTTTTGTCACCGAAGATATAGCCGCAATGATTCCCGATACCTTAGCGCGCCTGAAAACGCGCCCTTATCCGGCGGTAATTCCCATTCCGCCATCGTCGGGCAGCAACGGGTTCGGTATGCGTTCGGTCAAAGCCGACGTGGAAAAAGCCATCGGTGCGGATATACTGTTCGGAGACGAGACGAAATAGAAGAGGACTTAATATGATCGGTAAAATTATAAAAGTAAGCGGACCGCTGATCGTTGCCGAAAATATGGCCGACGTCAAAATGTACGACGTCGTGCGCGTATCGGAGGAAAATCTTATCGGCGAAGTCATCGAGCTTCGCGGAGACAAAGCGTCCATTCAGGTTTACGAGGAAACGAGTATGCTCGGCCCGGGAGAAGACGTCGTATCTACCGGCTTTCCTTTGTCGGTCGAACTGGGACCGGGACTCATCGAGGGAATTTACGACGGTATTCAGCGGCCGCTCAACAAGCTTGTGGAAAAAAGCGGCGACCGCATCGGCCGCGGAGTCGATGTGCCGGCGCTCGACCGCGATAGGAAATGGAAGTTTGTCCCTTCCGTAAAGAAAGGTGATCGCGTTACCGGCGGCGACATACTTGGAACCGTGCGTGAAAATTCGGTCGTCGAGCACAGGATTCTGGTTCCGGCAGACTGCGAAGGCTCCGTGAAGGAAATATCTTCCGGCGAGTTTACGGTGGAGGATACCGTTGCGGTCATATCCGAAAACGGTTCGGAACGCAAGCTTTCAATGATGCAGAAATGGCCGGTGCGCCGCGGCAGACCGTACAAGGAAAAGCTTTCTCCGGTGACGCCTATGATAACCGGACAGCGCGTTATAGACACGCTTTTTCCTATAGCAAAGGGCGGCGTAGCCGCGGTTCCAGGACCGTTCGGATCGGGGAAAACCGTCGTGCAGCATCAGCTGGCCAAATGGGCGGACGCAGATATTATAGTTTACGTCGGCTGCGGCGAGCGCGGAAACGAGATGACGGACGTGCTCAACGAATTCCCGCACCTTAACGATCCCAAGACCGGCGAGCCGCTTATGAAACGTACCGTTCTGATAGCGAATACGTCCGATATGCCTGTTGCGGCGCGTGAAGCCAGTATTTACACGGGCATTACGATAGCCGAATATTTCCGCGACATGGGCTATTCGGTGGCTATTATGGCGGACTCTACTTCGCGTTGGGCGGAAGCTTTGAGAGAGATGTCGGGGCGATTGGAGGAAATGCCGGGCGAGGAAGGGTATCCGGCGTACCTGTCCAGCCGCCTTGCCGAATTTTACGAGCGCGCCGGCGTGGTTAAACTGCTCGGATCATCCGAACGCACCGGTTCGGTAACCGCTATAGGCGCAGTTTCGCCTCCGGGCGGCGATATGTCCGAACCCGTCAGCCAGGCGACTCTCAGGATAGTCAAGGTTTTCTGGGGGCTTTCGGCTTCGCTTGCGTACAAGAGACATTTTCCGGCAATAGACTGGCTGGTCAGTTATTCTCTTTACGCGGACAGACTTGCAGACTGGTATACGGAGCACGTCTCGCCGGAATTTAACGCCTATCGCCGCGACGCCATGCGCATACTGCAGGAGGAAGCGCAGCTTGACGAGATAGTGCGCCTTGTCGGTATGGACGCTCTTTCGCCCCGCGACAGGCTTACTATGGAAGCGGCTAAATCATTGCGCGAGGATTATCTGCATCAGAATGCATTCCACGAAACCGACACTTATGCGTCAATGGAAAAGCAGTTCAGAATGTTGAAGCTAATAGTCGATTATTACCGCTGCTCGATGGCGGCGCTGGAAAATTCCGCCGATCTTAAAGAAGTTCTCGGCATTGCCGCGCGTGAGGCGATCGGCAGGAGCAAATATATTGCCGAAGATTCGCTTAAAGAATTTGACCGCATAGAGGCCGATATGCGCGCGCAATTATCTTCGCTTAAGGCAAAGGAGGCTTTCTGATGCTCAAGGAATACCGCACAATCAAAGAAGTCGTAGGCCCGCTTATGCTCGTGGAGAATGTCGCGGGCGTAAAATATAACGAGCTGGTGGAAATCGAGCAGGCAGGCGGAGAAATAAGACAGGGCAAAGTGCTGGAAGTAAACCGCGACCGCGCGCTCGTGCAGCTTTTTGAAGTAAGCCAGGGGCTTAAGATAAGCACGTCCAAAGCGAGATTTTTGGGCAAAAGCATCGAGCTGCCCGTTTCTATGGATATGCTCGGACGCGTATTCGACGGCATGGGCAGGCCGAAGGACGGCGGCCCCGAAATTATAGCTGAGGACCGTATCGACGTTAACGGCAGACCGATAAATCCGGCCGCGCGCGATTATCCGGACGAGTTTATCCAGACCGGAGTTTCGGCTATAGACGGACTTAATACTTTGGTGCGCGGACAAAAACTGCCGGTGTTCTCCGCTTCCGGACTGCCTCACGCCAACCTTGCCGCGCAGATAGCCCGACAGGCAAAGGTGCTTAACAAAGAGTCTAATTTTGCTGTAGTTTTCGCCGCAATAGGTATAACTTACGAGGAAGCCGACTTTTTCATAAGCGATTTCCGCAGGACAGGGGCGATAGACCGCACCGTGTTGTTTATGAACCTTGCGAACGATCCGGCCATCGAGCGGATATCCACTCCGCGCATGGCGCTTACGGCAGCCGAATATCTGGCGTTTGAAAAAAATATGCATGTATTGGTGATAATGACGGATATCACCAATTACGCCGAAGCTCTGCGCGAAGTTTCCGCCGCGCGTAAGGAGGTTCCCGGCCGTCGCGGATATCCCGGTTATCTTTACACCGATCTTGCCGGATTGTACGAGCGCGCCGGTAAAATCCGCGGCAGGGAAGGCTCAATCACGCAGATTCCCATACTGTCTATGCCTGAAGATGACAAAACGCATCCCATTCCCGACCTTACCGGATATATAACCGAAGGGCAGATAATTCTTTCGCGCGAGCTTTACAAGAAGGGATATAATCCGCCCATAGACGTTTTGCCCAGTCTGTCCCGACTGAAAGACAAGGGCATAGGCGCGGGAAAAACGAGAGAAGACCATGCGGATACCATGAATCAGCTGTTCGCCGCATATGCGCGCGGAAAAGAAGCGAAAGAGCTGTCCGCCATACTGGGCGAGGCCGCTTTGACTGACGTCGATATCAAATACGCCCAGTTTGCCGACGCGTTCGAGAAAAAATATATAGCGCAGGGGTTTGACACGAACAGAAGTATTGAAGAAACTCTCAACCTCGGGTGGGAGCTCTTGTCAATGCTGCCGGTGTCAGAGCTTAAGCGTATCAAAGACTCGTATATCGAGAAGTATCTGCCCAAGGAGAGCAGATAATCATGGCAAGGTTAGCTGTAAATCCTACGCGCATGGAATTGAGGCGGCTAAAGACGCGCCTCAAGACTGCCGAACGCGGCCATAAACTGCTTAAGGACAAATCGGACGAGATGATAAGGCAGTTTATGATATATGTGCGCGAGAATAAGCGTCTCAGGCAGGAGCTTGAAGGCGATCTCGCCGAAGCTCTGCACGCATTCATGCTTGCCCGAGCGGTGTCGAGCGTTCAGGACGTAGGGCAGGCTCTATGTATGCCGGCGCTGAAGGCGCAGGTGCAGACGGGGCTTAAAAACGTCATGGGCGTCGACGTGCCGAGTATAGAGATCACTTCAGCCGGCGAGGCGGTATTGCCGTATGCTTTTGCAGGCGTTTCCTCCGAAATGGACGTCGCCGTTATGAAAATTTCCGCGCTGATGGAAAAGCTTCTCAAACTGGCGGAGGTAGAGAAAACGTGTAATATGCTGGCCGACGAGATAGAGAAAAACCGCCGACGTGTGAACGCGCTCGAATACGTTATGATACCGCAGCTTAACGAAACTATAAAATATATCATAATGAAGCTTGACGAAAACGAGCGAGGTAATCTCGTGCGCCTTATGAAAGTAAAATCGATGATAAATGAAAAATAGCTATCTGTCGGAATTTTGTCACGAATTCGGATATTCCGATTCGGATAGTTCGGCGCTGATAAGCGCTTACGAACTTATTGAAGACGACGCCGACGCATCGGCGTACTTTGACAGCGCGTTCAATGCGTATTCAAACGACGTCAACTGCGATTACGGCATGATACTCGACTGTTCACGGCTTGCTGCCGAAGCGGCCGGGATTCATAAGTATACTTCTGATTTGCTTATGTTCATATCTCTTTCGCGAACACTACGCAGGAGATATGAAGAGAAAGGCATACCGCCTGAAATATTCAGAGACAGCTTGCTTGATCTGAAGTATAAACTTACCGAATGTAAACTCGTTAAAGGAATTTGCGGCACGTTTGTCGGCGACTGGTTTCCCGGATTTTACAGAATGACGCGTTTCGGATTGGGACGCCTGCAGTTTGAGACGCTCGGCTTCGGGCGCAGTTATTCGTCGCGTGGATTGAGGCTTACGCCGGACAGCAAGGTGATAAACGTTCATATACCCCGTACAGGTACTCCGCTCGATAAAGCCGGTTGCGACGAAGCTTATGTGCGCGCCGCCGAATTCTTTGCCGAGCAGTTTCTCCAATTGCTTTCGTCTGCAATTCATGGCTGCTTTTTCCTGCTAATAACCGTATGCTTTCGCCTTCATCCAATATAAGACGATTCGCGTCCGAATACGATATAATAGAAAGCGGACTTTTCAATGATAACGGCACGGCGTGGAGATTATTCGATACCGAAGAGCCGGATCCGGATAAGCTTCCGGCGGACTCGTCTCTGAGAAGAGCGTATATCGGATATTTCAAAAAAGGCGGCATAATGGGTTGGGGATTCGGCATTCGTCCCGAAAAGCCGCTTTAATACATAAACATCAGCCTCCGGTTCATATATATTAACCGGAGGTTTTTTATTGTGAAAAAAGTCATTGCATTTTGCGTAGCTCTGTTTATTATGTCCGCGTGCGGGTGTAAAAAGTCATACTGCGGTTTTGAAGACAGTTTATCGGAACTCAGAACCGATTACCTTACGGCGTCGTGCGACTCCGGAAAAATAGACATAGCCACCGGAACGCGCGAGAATCCGTATAAGGTCGACGGAATATCTGAGGCAAAAGAGGAATATACGGTCATAACGTTCACTCCGACCGAATTTCTGCCCGGAACGTCTTATGCTTACCGCGCCGTTATCGACGGGATCGAATATACAGGACAGCTTGTTATGCACCCGTTTGCGGAAAGCTACTCGGCCGATATAAACGATAAGTGCGACGGCAGGGAAATTCCGCTTACCTTGACTTGCGGCGAGCAACTTTACGAAATGACCGCCGTAAGCGTGATTGCCGATAACATGATAAATGCCGAGCGCGCGCTGGAAGTCGCTTACGGCGCGTTAAAACCGAAGATAGACGGGTTTAAATCGGGAGGAAAGCTCAATGCCGAGCTGTATGTGCGCATAATTCCCAATCCTATTGACGACAAAGGCGGATACTATTGGTATGTAGCAGTCGCCGGCTCAACTACGTTCGCCGTGCTTTTAGACCCGGTTACCGAGGAAATAATTGCCAAAAGAGAGTAATTTTTATAAAATTTATTGCAAAAACCGCCCGAAATTATTTTCAAATTTGTCCGAAGTATGTTATACTGATTATATATATGCCTCGGAGGTTTTGCGGCTACGCAACAGGACGCGCAAAATTCGGATAACGGAAATATATCGCTCAGACAATCTGCGGCTCCCGTAAGCGAAGCTGCCGTATCCGACGGGGCGGTTATTTTCTTGACCGCCGAAAGAACGCTGTTTCTTTCTTTTATAGTTATAGCGCTTATTCTTGCCGTGCTTGTTATGATCGCGCCTTATCGCGCGATGAGTTTTTATATGGATTGCGGCAACGATCGGCGGGCGCTTGACAGCGCGGACATATATATAAATCTTCATAAAGGCAAGGAGCACGGCTACAGCGATAAATATGCCGACGTGCTGTATTCGGCGTCAGAGCTTGCGGTAAGCATGGCTGAAAGCGGCAATATGCGCGCCGCAGAATCTGGCAACAGATATATCGAAACCTATCTGGCGATAAAGGACATTGACGAAAGGAACAAAAGGATTGACGAGTATAATCTGCTGCATTCTTCACCCGTACTGCACCCGGCTTTGTTCAGCGTAAGAGCGTATCTTGAAAACGCCGCATACAGATGCAGACTGATGTCGGGCGAGACTGAGCGTATCACGTTTGACATGAGCGCGTCTGACGCGGTCAGGCTATTCGGGCAGAATATAGTTTCCGCGGATTTTGATCGTATCTGCATTGTACTGCAGAATCTTTCTTCTTATTGCGAAGCGGGAAACGACATCACTTCGGGAGTCTATGCGGAAATCTATTTATCGATCAAGGCCGCTTTTCCGAGTATTCGCAATTTCGTGGTGGTGGCGCCGGCGGAAAATAATATGCAGTTACTCAGACAGTGCTATTATGCCGGTACTGTAGCTGCGTTTGTCTCATATATGTACGCTACGGACGAATCCGGCGATTGGAAAACAATGGATATAATGGGAGATTCTTCGGTAAGCGAGTGGTACGACAATACGCTTATGGACGCATATCTCGGAAAATATAATTTGTAAATTTACGGAGGAGAAAGCAAGTATATGAATAAAATCGTTAAAGAAGGACTTACATTTGATGACGTACTGCTGATTCCCGGCGAATCGAAGTTCGAGCCTAAGGACGCCGATCTGTCGACGCGGCTGTCCGATTCCATCAAACTGAATATTCCGCTCATGTCGGCGGCAATGGACACGGTTACCGAATCAAAACTGGCTATCGCAATGGCAAGAGAGGGCGGTATAGGCATTATTCATAAGAATATGACTATCTCAGAGCAAGCCGAGCACGTCGATAAGGTTAAAAGAAGCGAGCACGGCGTTATTACCGATCCCTTCTTTCTCGCTCCCGAGAATCTTGTCTCCGACGCGCTGGAGCTTATAAAGAAATATAAGATAAGCGGCGTTCCCATTGCCAAAAACGGCAAGCTCGTAGGTATTCTCACCAACCGTGACCTGCGGTTTGAGACTAACTACAATCAGCCCATAAGCAATATTATGACAAAGGATAATCTTGTCACCGCGCCCGTAGGCACGACGCTTAAGCAGGCGCAGGAAATATTGGGGCGCCACCGCATAGAAAAGCTGCCCATTGTCGACGACGAATATAATCTGAAAGGGCTTATCACCATTAAGGATATCGAAAAGGCGATACAGTACCCCAATTCGGCAAAGGATAAGAACGGGCGCTTGCTTGTCGGCGCCGCGCTCGGCGCCAACGCCGAGGTTCTCGACCGCGCAGCCGCGCTTGTGCAGGCTAAAGTGGACTGCTTTGTGCTTGACAGCGCTCACGGTCACAATATAGGCGTTTTAAAAGCCGTCGAAAAGGTCAAGAATAAATTCCCCGACATAACGCTTATTGCCGGTAACGTTGCCACCGCAGAGGCGGCCGACGCGATGTATAGATACGGCGCCGACGTTGTAAAAGTCGGTATGGGACCGGGATCCATATGCACGACGCGCATAGTCGCGGGCATAGGCGTACCGCAAATCACGGCGGTTATGGACTGCGGCGAGGTCGCCGATAAGTGGAACCGCACCATAATAGCCGACGGCGGAATCAAATACTCCGGAGATATACCCAAAGCTATAGCTGCAGGCGCTCACGCCATAATGATAGGCTCGTTGTTCGCCGGAACCGCGGAGAGCCCGGGAGAAATGGAAATTTATCAGGGCCGCAGTTTCAAAACTTATCGCGGAATGGGCAGCATAGGCGCAATGCATAAGGGCAGCAGCGACAGGTATTTCCAGAATGCCGCAGGAAAACTCGTTCCCGAAGGCGTGGAAGGCCGCGTCCCTTACCGCGGACTGTTGTCTGAAATAGTTTATCAGCTTATGGGCGGACTGCGCGCCAGCATGGGATATTGCGGACAGAAAACGATAGAGCTGTTGCGTAAAAACGG
>CASFJH010000042.1 GCA_949294845.1 uncultured Bacillota bacterium
GACTTTTGACGCCGACTACTTTATGCTTAACAAAGAGAATTTCTGCTTTGATAAATCCGAAATGCAGTATTCGGACGGCGCTTACAGGGTGGAAAACGTCAGCCTTCACGACTACGTCAGCCTGTACGTGTATAAGGACTATTTCTATTCCGCCGTACCGCAGATTATTGCCGAGCAGTATCCCGCTTTTACGGGGGATATGAATCTTTACAGCATATCGCCTTCGGCGGACGGTATGCAGGACGCCGGAAACGGCAATTTCTATATCCCTTCCGCTGCCGCGGTTACCGTTACGGCCGTTTACGAAGCTTACGGCGAGACAATTACGCGCTTTACGCTCACAAGCGAGCCTGTAACCGCCGAAGAACTGGTCAGACAGCTTGAGATGTGGGAGAAATACCAGAGCGTTACCGATATCGTATGGAATATCTCTACTTCCGAGCTGCGTTAACCGCACGCGGCACGGCGCCTGTACGGTGAAAATTGTCGAAAAGCGCTTGCAAATAGCCAGGCGGTGTGATATACTTATAAAAGAATGTTTTCACGGAGATGACATATGAAACTGATTTGTAACGGAAGCGATTTATCGGACGCGATCGGCAAGGTTTTCAAAGCCGTTTCCACCCGTTCGACCAACCCTGTGCTCGAAGGTATCCATCTTAAAGCCGAACGCGGCACTCTTACTCTTACCGCAAACGATCTCGAGCTGGCAATAGAGAAGAGCATCGTCGCCGACGTCAAGATAGATGGCGAGACGGTCGTTCCGGGCAGATTTTTCGCCGAGTTTGTAAAAAAACTGACTCAGGAGCAGATCGAACTCAGCCTTGCGGACGGCAACAGGCTGAAGATAAAATATATGCAGTCCGAAGGCGTTCTGCAGTGCCTCGACCCGGCAGATTTCCCCGAAGTGCGAGAGCTTAGCGAAGCGCAGTCGTTCATAATAATCAAGAACGAATTCAAGGATCTTATCAATAAGATCGCGTTTTCGGTATCGATGGACGACGCGCGCCCCATGCTTAAGGGCGTTCAGCTCGAGATCGAAGAGAATTCCGTCACCGGCGTGGCTCTCGACGGCTACCGTCTCGCAAAATGCGTGAAGCCGGTCGAAAAAACTACCGCCATGATGAGCGCAGTGGTGCCGGCGCGCAGTCTCAACGAGATAGCGAGGCTTCTCGAGGACAGCACCGATCCCGTTCAGATATTCATTCAGCGCAACTATATGATGGTCGACCTCAATCATACCAAGATCACCACGCGCCTTCTCGACGGAGATTTCATAAATTACAAGCAGATTATCCCTTCCAACTTCGAGACCACCGTCACGGTACCCAAAGAACAGTTCGAGGACGGTCTCGAACGCGCCATTCTGCTCGCGCGCTCGGACAAAAACAATCTTGTCACTTTTGCCGTGGGCGACGAGGTAATGCAGCTTTCCTCCAACAGCGAGGTTGGCTCGATCGTGGAAAAACTGCCCGTAAAAATAAACGGCGTCGATATTACCATCGCTTTCAACGCGCGCTATTTTACCGAGCTGCTCAGGTTTATCACCTGCGACAACATCGTAATAAAGTTTATCAACTCCACGGCGCCCTGCGTGGTTACGCCGGCCGCCGACAACGAGGACTTTATGTACCTTATTCTGCCCGTAAGGATGCTCAACTGACGGCCGCTTTACGGCGAAAATATCTGTTGCTTTATCGGGGCGCGGCTTTGCCGCGCCTTTTTTCTGCTTAAAGAAAAATTCACGCGACAGTCGGCAACATACCCGATAAAGCTTTAAAAACCGCCATTGCGATTTTATAACTGACCGCAGGTCGGAAAAGCGCGCTTATCGTTTTAACCGTAGCCTTTTAATACCGTATTAATTAAAAGTCTTTAACGCCGTAATCCGCATATTGTCCTCGAATCACTTAAACCGCATACTGCCCGCGCCTTTTATGCGCCATATTATAACTTATATGCATTGATAACTATAAAATATAAGTATTTGACATGACGGCGGCAGCGAGGTATAATGATAAAAACATTAAAATTTAAGATGAGGCGGATTTATGGACAGAATCGAACGTACAAAATTGAAATTCGGCGAGCTGTTCGGGGGCAAGCCGGTTGAGAACGAGGGGAGCGATCCCGAGTTGATGAGGATACTGCAGCGGTTCATATTCGGCGACGTGTGTTACGTCGGTACGCTTTCCGACCGAATCCGCGAGCTCGTAACGGTAACGGTGCTTACGGTAAACCAGACTTTGCCGCAGCTTAAAGCGCACGTCGGCGCGTGTCTTAATATCGGCCTTTCTCCCGTTGAGATACGCGAGACGGTCTATCAGTGCGCGCCGTTTGTCGGCTTTCCGAAAGCGCTTAACGCAATCTCCGCAATGAACGAGGTTTTTGCGGATAACGGCATAAGTCTGCCTTTGGAGAGCGGGCAAACGGCAGACGAAGCCGACAGGTACGAAAAAGGACTTGAAATACAGCGCCCGCTGTACGGCGACGAGATTGAAAAGCGTTACGCGACGCTGCCGGGAGAGTTCGGCGAGCATATCGCAAAATGGCTGACCGAGCTGTGCTTCGGCGATTTTGCCGCAAGGAAGGGGCTTGACGGCAAGACGCGCGAGCTTCTGGCGACGGTTGCGCTTGCTGCGGCAGGAGGCGCGGAAACGCAGGTGCGCTCGCATATCGCCGGCGCGATCAAAGCCGGCAACACGAGGGAACAGACTGTGTGCGCGCTGGTGCACGCTATGCCGTATATGGGCTTTCCCGGGCTTTTCAACGCGCTCAACTGCGCGCAAGATATTCTTCGGGAGGACAGAACATGAACGAAAAGGAGTTTGAAATGAGCAACGTTTTCGGAAAGGGCGCGGAGAACACGGCTTACTCGCGGTTTTTTATCGGCAGATCGTATCTCAATCCGCTCACTTCGCCGGGCTTTTCGCCCTTATTTGCAAACGTTACGTTTGAGCCGGGCTGCCGTAATAACTGGCACGTTCACCGCGCCGTAAGCGGCGGCGGTCAGCTTTTGCTGTGCGTTGCCGGCAGCGGCTGGTATCGGGAGTGGGGCAAGCCGCCCCGCAGTCTTTCTCCCGGCGACGTCGTGGAGATTCCCGCCGGCGTAAAACACTGGCACGGCGCGAAAAAGGACTGCTGGTTTTCGCACATAGCGGCGGCAATGCCCGGCGAGGGCGTTTCCGACGAATGGCTCGAGCCAGTGTCCGATGATGAATACGAAAACCCGGATTAAGAGGAGTGGTGAAATGGAAGAAGAAAAACTTGTTCTCACGCAGGAATGGGACAAAACTTTTGCTCAAAGCGATAAGGTAACTCATAATAAAGTGACCTTTCACAACAGGTACGGCATAACGCTTGCTGCGGATATGTACGCGCCCGTCAACGCCTCCGGCAGACTCGCCGCCGTAGCCGTCGCAGGTCCGTTCGGCGCGGTGAAGGAGCAGGCGGCCGGACTTTACGCGCAGGAGCTTGCCGGACGCGGTTTTCTGACCGTGGCTTTCGATCCCTCGTATACCGGAGAGAGCGGCGGTCTGCCCAGATTCGTCGCTTCGCCCGACATTAATACCGAGGATTTCTGCGCGGCAGTCGATTTCCTCTCGGTGCAGGGCAACGTCGATCCGGACGGAATAGGGATTCTCGGAATCTGCGGCTGGGGCGGTATGGCGCTTAACGCGGCGGCGATCGATACGCGCGTCAAGGCGACCGTCACCTGCACAATGTACGATATGTGCCGCGTCACCGCAAACGGATATTTCGACGCAATGAGCGAAAACGACCGCATGGAACTGCGCAAAAGTCTCAATGCTCAGAGAACACTGGATTACAGGAACGGCCATTACGCTCAGGCAGGCGGTCTGCCCGACAGCGTACCCGACGATGCGCCGTTTTTCGTCAAAGATTATTTCGCATACTATAAAACACCGCGCGGCTACCACCCGCGCTCGCTCAACTCGAACGGCGGCTGGAACGTTACCTCGTCGCTATCCTTTCTCAATATGCCTATTCTCGCCTATGCGTCGGAGACGGCAAGCGCCGTGCTGATTATCCACGGTGAAAAGGCACATTCGTGCTACTTCAGCAGAGACGCGTTTGCAAAACTGAAGGGCGACAACAAAGAACTGCTGATTATCCCCGGCGCGGTGCATACCGATCTTTACGACAACAGGAGCTTTATTCCGTTCGACCGCATCGAGAATTTTTTCCGGCGCTACCTGAAAGCATAGCGGCCTGTCGGACGAAGTAATTAAACGTAACGTCTTACCGGCGAGGCGGCGGCAATTAAACGGAACGCCTTAACTGTGAGGCGGTACTCAGACAAGATTGCATACCGACGGCGCTATTTTAAGTCGAAAAGTGTTTACGGAGACGTATTTTCTTGCTTGCACAGAGCGGCTGTGGTACAATAAGACTACGGAAATAGGAGATTGACGGAGAGGGAAATGGAGTATCGCGTATTAAAGTATTTTCTTACTGTAGCCGCAGAGCGCAATATCACTCGGGCGGCCGAGCTGCTGCATATATCTCAGCCGGCGCTGTCCAGGCAGATCATGCAGCTCGAGGACGAGCTTGGCGCACGGCTTTTCGTAAGGGGAAAGCGCAATATCGTTCTTACAGACGCCGGAATGCTGCTGCGGCGCAGAGCTCAGGATATAGTCGAGCTGACGGAAAAAACCGAGAGTGAATTAAGGACGGGAGAGAGCTTGAGCGGCGTAGTCTCGATAGGCAGCGGCGAGTCGGAAACCATGCGATTTATAGCCCGATGTATGCGCTCGTTTAGCGAAAAATATCCCTCGGTCACTTTCGATATTTATTCCAACAACGCGGACTTCATCAAAGAGCGGCTGGAAAAAGGACTTGTCGATATAGGCGTTCTGCTGGCGCCGTCGGATATATCCGATTACGATTATATCCGTCTGCCGCATAAGGAGCGGTGGGGCGCGCTGCTTTGCGCGCAAAGTCCGCTCTCGCGCAAAGAGTATGTAACTGCCGCCGATCTTGCGGACAGCAATATTTTTATGCCGCGGCGCGGTGTGGTCCAGGGAGTCGCCGAATGGTTCGGAGAGTATTACGGCAAGTTGAAAATTTTCGCCACGCACAACCTTCTGTACAACGCAGCCATGCTGGTCGATTGCGGTATCGGGACGGCGCTTACGATAGAGGGCGCGGCGGCGCTGTATAAAAACGAAAATATCGTTTTCCGTCCGTTCTTTCCCGAACTGTGCGTACACAGCGCGGTCGTGTGGAAAAAGTTTCAGCCGACATCGCCTGCGGCCGCTGCGTTCATAGCGCATCTTAAAAACGAGCTTGCCGCAGCAACGGACTTAACCGTCGCGCCGTATTCCGGCGAAAGCATAAAGGCAAGCGGCGAAAGCGCAGCCTGTGAAAGAACTAAATAGACGGATAGAAGTTTTTATAAGAGAAGTTTAATCGCCGCGTGTGTAAAACGCTTAAAAATGGGTGCGGAAAACCGGTGACGATTTTAAAAACGCGGAAAATTATTCAAATTAAACGGAGGAAAATACAATGGAAAAAACGCTTGTGGCATATTTTTCATGCACCGGCAATACGCAAAAGGCGGCCGCAGCGCTGGCCGGCGCAATAGGGGCGGATCTTTTCGAGATAGCGCCCGAACGCAAATACACTGCCGCCGATCTGGACTGGACCGACAGCGGCAGTCGCAGCAGTCTGGAAATGAAGGATCCCTATTCGCGTCCTTTGATACGCGGCAGAGTAGCCGATATGGATAAGTACGGCGTCGTGTTTGTCGGTTTTCCCATATGGTGGTACGTTGCGCCGCATATCGTCGATACGTTTCTGGAGAGCTACGATTTTTCAGGCAAAACAGTAGTGCTTTTCGCCACCAGCGGCGGAAGCGGCATGGGCAAGACGGAAGCCGTTCTTAAAAAATGCTGCGCGCCTGCCGTGTGGGGCAGAGGCCGGATAGTAAACGGTATGTCGGGCGAGCAGCTCGCCGCATGGGCGGAGGAAGCCGTAAAGGGCTGAGCGAATTCCTCAGGTTTCTCTGAGCGCAACCTTCCTTAAGCGGGCGAATGCACTTTATTACGAGCTTTTTAACATACCGCACTGCATTTGTCGCGCAATTATTTATCTTAAAGCAAACGGATGTTTGTATTTATAAACGGCGCGCTCCCGACGATATGCGGGGGCGCGCCGTTTAACGCTATGATTTCGGTGTGCTCAGACGTGGAAAAGCTTTTTTGCGGAATAAACTGGATCGCTCGTTACGTTTACGCCCAGCTTGCGGAACACCGTTTCGTCTACGGGCGAGAGTATGGTGGTCGTATGTACGTCGCATCCGGAGAGAAGCGGCAGACACTCGAGCGCGCGCTCCGCTTCCGGACTGTCAGCCGCGGTGATCGACAGGGCGTTGAGCGTTTCGTCTGTATGCAGGCGGGGATTCTGACTTCCGAGATATTCGGTTTTAAGCCGCTGTATGGGCTCGATCGCTTTGGGCGAAATCAGTTTTACTGAATCGTCTATACCGCTTAAAATTTTGAGCGCGTTTATTATCAGCGCCGAGCTGCATCCGAACAGTTCGGAAGTTTTGCCGGTAATGACTGTGCCGTCCGGCAGTCGCATAGCGGCGGCAGGCAAGCCGGTCTCGGCGGCTTTTTTCTCCGCCGCACTGACGGGAGGGAGAATATCGGGAGTTATTTCCAGTTTGTCCATAAGCAGCTTGATTTTTTTTGCTTCGCGTCCCGAGTCAAGCCCCTTGCGCTCGCTTACCAGCGCGTGATAATATCTGCGCGCGACCTCTTCCTTGGCGGCGGCGCAGCACACCGCGTCGTCGCATATGGCATAACCGGCCATGTTGACGCCCATATCGGTAGGGGACCTGTAAGGCGACGATCCCATAAGCTTTTCAAACAGCGCGTTGAGCACGGGAAATATCTCCACGTCGCGGTTATAGTTGACGGTCGCCTGGTTGTAAGCCGCAAGGTGCCACGGATCTATCATGTTTACGTCGTTGAGATCCGCCGTCGCCGCCTCGTATGCGACGTTTACGGGGTGATTGAGCGGAAGATTCCATATCGGGAAAGTCTCGTATTTTGCGTAACCCGATTTTATTCCGCGCTTATGGTCATGATAAAGCTGGCTGAGGCAGGTTGCCATTTTGCCGCTGCCCGGCCCCGGCGCCGTGACGACTACCAGTCTGCGCGAGGTTTTGATATATTCGTTTTTGCCGTATCCCTCGTCGCTGACGATGTGCGCGATGTCGTCCGGATACCCTTTTATGGTGTAATGGCGGTATACTTTAAGCCCCATGTCCTCGAGGCGCTTCTGAAAGAGCGCGGCGGCGGTGTTTTCCTCGACGTAACGGGCCAGCACCACGCTGCCCACATACAGCCCCTTTGCGCGGAAAATGTCTATAAGCCGCAGCACGTCCGCGTCGTAAGTGATGCCGAGGTCTGCGCGCAGCTTGTTTTTGGCGATGTCTGCAGAGTTGATGACAATGACGATTTCCGCCATATCCTTCAGCTGCGAGAGCATAATAAGCTTGTTGTCGGGTCTGAATCCGGGCAGAACGCGCGCTGCGTGAAAGTCGTCGAACAGCTTTCCGCCGAATTCCAGATACAGTTTGTCGCCGAAACGCGCGATACGCTCGCGTATGCGCTCGGTCTGCATTTTGAGATACTTATTAGAGTCGAATCCTATCTTTTCCATGGTTTTATTATAGCGCAGATGGCTTTTTTAGTCGAGCGTTTGACCGCGTATTTTGTCGAATTTTTTTCGCCGTATGCCGCACACTCCGGCGCATATCGTAACGGGGAGCTAAGGCGCAAAAAGCCGGCGCATACCGAAACGGGGGACAAAGGCGCAAAAAGCCGGCGCAAAACCTTTTTCTGTCCACTGCGGCGGAAAAAACTTGTCCCAAACGTTTGACATAACGGCCCGGTTAAGCTATAATATTATAGCGTGTATCGTATCGGTATGCGCTAAATTATTGTAAAGTCCCGCTTCACGTTTCGAGCGACGCGGGCAAGACTACTAAAAAGGAGGTAGAGTAATAATGCCTACGATTAACCAGTTAATCAGGAAAGGCCGTGAAAAGCAGCAGTACAAATCGCTCAGCCCTATTCTCGAGCAGAATCCGCAGAAGCGCGGCGTATGTCTGTCCGTTACCACGACCACCCCGAAAAAGCCTAACTCGGCGCTTCGTAAGATTGCGAGAGTCCGTCTTGTAAATAAGATGGAAGGCACTGTTTATATCCCCGGTATCGGCCACAATCTGCAGGAACACTCCGTCGTGCTGATTCGTGGAGGCAGAGTGAAGGATTTGCCTGGCGTACGTTATCACATCATACGCGGCGCATTGGACACCGCAGGTGTCGCCAAGCGCAAGCAAGCCCGCTCTAAGTACGGCGCAAAACGCGCGAAGTAAGGGTTGCCTTTAATCGCGGCGACCGTTCCGGCAGCGGCTTTTGAAGGCCGCCTGAGGAACAAAGCAAACGTGAGGCCTGTTAATCCAATTACCGACAGGCTCTCGGAAACATCGGACGATAAGATTTCGGCTGTATGCCGGCCGCGCGCACGATTGAAACCGCGCAGGCTCCGACATAAGCGCGCCGCGCACGCAACCGCGTCCGAATCAGGGAGAACTTAAAAATGCCCAGAAGAAGCGGTGTCCCCAAACGCGACGTTCTGCCCGATCCTGTGTATAATTCCAAAGTTATAACCAAGCTTACAAATCAGGTTATGTACGACGGAAAGAAGGGAACGGCTCAGGCGATCGTATACGGGGCGTTTGACATTATTAAAGAAAAGATGAACGCTGAGCCGGCGGACGTATTCAACCAGGCGCTTGAAAACGTCAAGCCCGTGCTCGAAGTTAAGGCTCGCCGCGTCGGCGGCAGCACATATCAGGTTCCGGTGGAGATCCGTCCCGAACGCCGCCAGACCCTTGCTATCCGCTGGCTTGTGGCTTATGCCAGAAAGAGAAGCGAAAAGACTATGTGCGAGAAGCTCGCAGGCGAACTGATGGACGCTTATAACAATGCAGGCGCCGCCATCAAGAAGAAGGAAGAAATGCACAAAATGGCGGAGGCGAACCGTGCGTTCGCGCATTACCGCTGGTAATCTCGGCACTGCTGCCGACTTACTGTAGGAGATATTACCAATGCCCAGACAATATTCTTTGGAAAACACCCGCAATATAGGAATTATGGCTCACATCGACGCAGGTAAAACCACGACGACCGAGCGTATCCTTTATTATACGGGCAAAACGCATAAGATAGGCGAGGTTCACGAGGGCGCCGCCACCATGGACTGGATGGTTCAGGAGCAGGAGAGAGGCATAACCATTACCTCTGCCGCGACTACCACTCAGTGGCGCGTCGACAGAAGCGCCGGATCGACCGAGCCTTTTAAGCGTATCAACATTATAGACACCCCGGGTCACGTCGACTTTACGGTTGAAGTCGAGCGTTCGCTTAAGGTTCTTGACGGAGCCGTCGCGGTGTTCTGCGCCAAGGGCGGCGTCGAGCCGCAGTCTGAAACGGTCTGGAGACAGGCCGACAGATACGGAGTTCCCCGTATCGCGTACGTCAACAAGATGGACATCAACGGCGCGAACTTCTTTAACGTGCTCAAGATGATGAAGGAGCGCCTCGGCGCAAACCCCGTCGCTATCCAGCTGCCTATAGGCAAAGAGGATACTTTCGTCGGTATGGTCGATCTCGTAACGATGAAGGCCGATATCTACAAGGATGATATGGGCACCGTTATGGACGAATCGAATATTCCCGACGATATGAAGGCTCTTGCTGACGAGTACCGCGCCAAGCTGATCGAAGCGGTTGCCGAAACGGACGACGCGCTTATGGAAAAGTATTTCGACGGCGTGGAGCTTACCGTAGACGAGATAAAGGGCGCTATCAGAAAGGCGACCATCGCCATGCAGATGAATCCGGTGCTCTGCGGTACTTCTTACCGCAATAAGGGCGTGCAGAAGCTGCTTGACGCTATAGTCGAGTACATGCCCAGTCCTCTGGACGTTGCGCATGTCAAGGGCACTCTGCCCGGCACCGATACCGTCGAGGAGCGCGAAACTTCCGACTCGGCGCCGTTCTCCGGTCTCGCTTTCAAGATCATGGCCGATCC